>VBNP01000069.1 GCA_005877965.1 Gammaproteobacteria bacterium
GGCGACACCGTCTACCTGTCCGGCCAGGTGCCGCTCGATCCGGCGACCATGCAGCTGGTGAGCGGGGACATCGAGGTGCAGATCCGCCGCGTGTTCGAGAACCTCAAGGCGGTGGCGGAAGCCGCCGGTGGCTCCCTCGCCCACGCGGTCAAGATGAACGTCTTCCTCACCGACCTGGCGCACTTCGGCAAGGTGAACGAGGTCATGGCGAGTTACTGCAGCAAGCCCTACCCGGCGCGCGCGGTGGTCGGCGTGGCACAGCTGCCGCGTGGCGCGCAGGTCGAGATCGAGTGCGTCCTGCACCTGGGCTGAGCCGCAGGTATCCCGCCGCCGCCCGCCCCTCCCCGGGCGAGCGCGCCGAGCTGCGCCCGGTGAGCGCGCTGCGCGGGGTGGGCGCCGCGCTCGCCGCGCGCCTGGCGCGCCTCGGCGTGACACGCGTTTCCGACCTGCTGTTCGTGCTGCCGTTGCGCTACGAGGACCGCACGCGGGTGTCGGCCGTGGGGTCGCTCAGCCCGGGCGTGCGGGCGGCGGTGGAAGGGGAAGTCCAGCTCACCGAGATCGCCTACCGCGGCCGCCGCCAGCTCCTGTGCCGGATCTCCGACGGCTCGGGGATGCTGACCCTGAGGTTCTTCCATTTCTCGGCCGCGCAGCAGCAGGGCCTGGCGCGCGGCACGCGGCTGCGCTGCTTCGGCGAGGTACGCCGCGGCGCACTCGGGCTCGAGATGGTGCACCCGGAATACCGCCGCCTCACAGGCGAAGCCGCGCCGCTGGAAGACACGCTCACGCCGATCTATCCGCTCACCGAGGGCGTGCCCCAGGGACGGCTGCGCGCGCTCATCGGCGAGTCGCTGCGCGAGCTCGATGGAGCCGCGCTGCGCGACTGGCTGCCCCCGGCGGCGGCCCTGCCTCCGGGCCTGCCCTCGCTCCGGGAGGCGCTGCACTACCTGCACCGGCCGCCGCGGGAAGCGCAGCTCGCCGAGCTCGCCGCCGGCCGCCACCCGGCGCAGCGGCGACTCGCGTTCGAGGAGCTGCTGGCGCACCACCTCACGCTCCGACTGAGAAAGCGCGCGCTGAAGACCGACCCCGCCTGGGCGCTGGCGGACGGCGCGGGGCTCGCGCGCCGGTTCCTCGCGGCGCTGCCGTTCGCCCTGACGCGCGCCCAGTCGCGCGCGCTCGCCGATGCGCAGGAGGATCTCGCCACCAGCGTGCCGATGGTGCGGCTGCTGCAGGGGGATGTCGGCTGCGGCAAGACCGTGGTGGCCGCGGCCGCCGCCGCGCGCGCCGCAGGCAGCGGCCTGCAGGCGGCTCTGATGGCGCCCACGGAGCTGCTGGCCGAGCAGCACTGGCGCACCTGGCGCGACTGGTTTGCACCGCTCGGCGAGACCGTCGCGCTGGTGTCGGGCGGGCTGCCGCCGCGCACGCGGCGCAGCGCGCTCGAGGCGATCGCCGGCGGGGAGGTGCGCGTGGTGGTCGGCACCCACGCGCTGTTCCAGGAAGGCATCGAGTTTGCCGCCCTGGCACTGGTCATCGTGGATGAGCAGCACCGCTTCGGCGTGCAGCAGCGCCTGCGGCTCTCGGAAAAGGGACAGCAGCAGGGGCGCCTGCCGCACCAGCTGATCATGACGGCGACGCCCATTCCGCGCACGCTCGCCATGACCGCCTACGCCGATCTCGATATCTCGGTGATCGACGAGCTGCCGCCGGGGCGCACGCCGGTGCAAACGGTGGTGGTGCCGGAGCAGCGGCGCAGCGAGGTCGTGGCGCGCATCGCGCAGGCCTGCCGCGCCGGGCGCCAGGCGTACTGGGTGTGCCCGCTGATCGGCGAATCCGACGAGTTGCGCGCCCAGGCCGCGGAAGAGACCGCCGCGCGCCTGAGCGAGGCGCTTCCGGCGGTGCGCGTGGGGCTGGTGCACGGACGCATGCCGGCCGCCGCCAAGGATCGCGCCATGCTCGCCTTCAAGGCGGGCCGGGTCCAGCTGCTCATCGCCACCACCGTCATCGAGGTGGGGGTGGACGTGCCCAACGCGACCCTCATGGTGATCGACAATGCCGAGCGCATGGGACTGGCCCAGTTGCACCAGCTGCGCGGGCGCGTCGGGCGCGGCACGGAGGCGAGCACCTGCGTGCTGCTGTACCGCGCGCCGCTGTCGGCGCTGGCGCGCGAGCGCCTGCGCGTGATCCGCCAGAGCTCGGACGGCTTCGAGATCGCGCGCCGCGACCTCGAGCTGCGCGGACCCGGGGAGCTGCTCGGCACGCGGCAGACGGGACTGGCGCAACTGCGCGTCGCGGACCTGATGCGCGATGCGGATCTGCTGCCGCGCGTGCAGCAGACCGCCGAGCTGCTGCTGGCATCGTACCCGGACAACATCGCCGCGCTCACCGCCCGCTGGATCGGTGCGGGCGAGCGCTACGGCCGGGTGGGCTGAGGCGTGAGTCGCCGCAACCTGTCCGCCAACGCGGCGATTGCGATCCTCTCCATCATCTTCTTCACCTGGGGCGCACTCACCAGCCTCAACGACGTGCTGATACCGCATCTGAAGGCCGTGTTCGAGATGAACTACGCGCGCACGATGCTGATCCAGTTCACCTTCTTCAGCACCTACCTGGTGATGTCGCTGCCGGCGGGACGGGTGAGCGCGCACGTCGGTTACAAGCCGAGCATGGTCATCGGGCTGATCATCGCGGCCTTCGGCGCACTGGCGTTCTATCCGGCGGCGAAGGTGCCCTCGTATCCGCTGTTTCTGCTGGCGCTGTTCGTGCTCGCCACCGGCATCACGCTGCTGCAGGTCGCGGCGAACCCGTACATCAGCCTGCTGGGCGAGCCACGCGGCGCCTCCAGCCGCCTCACCCTGGCGCAGGCGCTGAATTCGCTCGGTCACACCCTCTCGCCGGCGCTCATCGGACCGCTGATCCTCTCGGTCGCGGTGCTCGGCAGCGCCGAGCTGGCGCGGCTGCCGCAAGCTCAGCAGGAGGCCTACCGCATCGTGCAGGCCCAATCGGTGCAGCTGCCGTATCTCGCGATTGCCGGCGGATTGCTGCTGCTCGCGAGCTGCGTGTACCTGTTCCGCCTGCCGCCGCTCACCGAGGCCACCGAACGGGCCGATCCGCACCCGCACACCTTCAGCGAGGTGCTGCGGCACCGGCACGTGCGCCTCGGCGTGCTGGCCATCTTCGTTTACGTCGGCGCGGAGGTGACCATCGGCAGTTTCCTGATCAGTTACATCACACTTGCGCGCATCGGCAACCTCGAGGCCGGCAGCGCCGCGCACTATGTCTCGTACTACTGGGGCGCCGCGATGACCGGGCGCTTCATCGGCGCGGCGCTGCTGCGCCGGGTCGCGCCGCGCGTGCTGCTGTGCGCGTTCGCCGGGGTGGCGATCGCATTGCTGGCGACCACCATCCTCAGCAGCGGGGCGGTGGCGATGTGGAGCGTGATCGCGATCGGATTGTTCAACTCCATCATGTTCCCGACCCTCTTCACCCTCGGCATCGAGGGCCTCGGGCCGATGACACCCAAGGCCTCGAGCCTGCTGGTGATGGCGATCTTCGGCGGCGCGGTGATCCCGCAACTGCAGGGCGTGCTCGCGGACCGCATCGGCGTACAGCTCGCCTTCGTGCTGCCGCTGCTGTGCTACGCCTACATCGCCTGGTATGCGCTGCGGGGATCGCGGCCGGCGCTTAGACTTGAGCGCACATGAGCGCGTCCACCGCATCGCACCCGCTCGCCTCCGCGCCGCAGGTCCCGGAGGCGCCGCTGTCGTACCGCCTGGCGCGGCGCGTGACCGAGTACGGCCGGCTGATGCGCCTCGACCGCCCGGTCGGCACCTGGTTGCTGCTGTGGCCGGCGCTGTGGGCGCTGTGGATCGCCGGTACCGGACGCCCGCGCCCGCAGGTGCTGCTGGTGTTCGTGCTGGGCGTGGTGGTGATGCGCGCCGCGGGCTGCGTGATCAACGACTTCGTCGACCGCGACATCGACCCGCACGTGCAGCGCACGCGCGACCGGCCGCTCGCGGCACGCCGGGTCTCGCCGCTCGAGGCGCTGGTGCTGTTTGCGCTGCTGCTCGCGGCAGCGCTGTACCTGGTGACGCGCCTCGACCTGCTCACGGTGAAGCTCGCCGGTATCGGCGCGTTACTCACCGTCTCCTATCCGCTGTGCAAGCGCTTCTTCCCCATGCCGCAGCTGTATCTCGGCATCTCCTTCGGCGGCTGGAGCGTGCCGATGGCGTTCGCGGCCCAGACCGGCGCGCTGCCGCGGGTCGCGTGGGTGCTGTACATCGCCGCGGTCATCTGGGCGTCCATGTACGACACCATCTACGCCATGGTCGACCGCGAGGACGACCTGAAGATCGGCGTGAAGTCGAGCGCCGTCCTGTTCGCCGACCTGGACAGGCTGCTGATCGGGGTGATGCAGGCGATGATGCTCGGCGCGCTGGTGCTGGTCGGGCGCAACCTGCACTTCGGACGTCCCTATCATGCGGGCCTGGCCGCGGCGGGCGTGCTGTGCCTGTGGCAGCAGTGGCTCATCCGCAAGCGCGAGCCCGCCGCCTGCCTGCGCGCCTTTCTCAACAATCAGTACGTCGGCCTGGTGGTGTTCGTCGGCATCATGCTGCAGTACGTGTACGCCTGAGGCGAGCCTTGAGACAACCGATCAGAGGCGCACGCCGATGCCGATATCAAGAAACAGCACCAGCTGCCGTGGTCGATACGGCGCGTAGTGCAGATCCGTTTCGACCCAGACCCGGCCAAACCGTCCCACTCCCAGCGACCGCAGCGCAGATGCGTGCGGCCCCCAGCGGTGCACGAATGTCCGGCCGCCGAGATCCCGATGCGGATATCCCAGGTGGTACACCTCCTCGTAACGTGCCGCGCCGACCGCCACATCCAGCGGCAGCCCGGTTGCCCGGCGCGTGATGAGCGCGTCGAAGCCCACATAGTCGAAGTCGTCATCGCCGGCATTCACTGGAATGCCTCGCGGCCTCTCGAGAGTGCCCTTCAGAGCTCGCAGCTCGAGGCGATCCCCGGCCAGTGACACACCGGCGCCCGCCATCCGGTGCGCGTTCGGATCCCCAACGCCCGAACCCCCGCTCAGGAAGGTACCCAGTCCACCGCCCGCCCAGAGCGAAACGTGTTGGGCGTGAGCGGTCGCGCAAAACGACAGGAGCGCAGCCGCGAGCAGTCTCGTGTGGGCGCAGAGCATTCCTTCACGCTCCGGCAGGAGAGTGCCCGATTATCCACCTGCGGGCTCACGTCGGCGCCTGTGTGCGGGCGGCCGTCGGCACGGGTAAGCTGAGCCGAGGGGATGGGCTCGTACCTCATGAGTCGCTACAAGAATCAATCGTTCCGCACGCGCCTCGGCTTCGCGCTGCAGGGACTCGCGCACGGGGTGCGCGCGGAGCGCAGCCTGCAGGCCCAGCTGCTCGCTTTCGCGGCCGCGCTGGCGGCGCTCGGTATCCTGCGCCCGGGCGCGCTGTGGTGGGCGCTGGTGCTGCTGGCGAGCGCGGCGGTGATCGCAGCCGAGCTGTTCAACACCGCGATCGAGGGACTCGCCGATGCGCTGCACCCGCACGAGCACCCGGCGATCCGCATCGCCAAGGATTGCGCGGCCGCCGGCGTGCTCATCGCGGCGCTCGGAGCGCTCGCCGTCGCGCTCGCCCTGGCGCTGCACCTGCTGGGTCGCTGACGGCGATTCAGTCGCCATGGAGAAGGTCAATGGCAGACACCGTGAACTGGGGAGTGCATGTGTTCCAAGCCCTGTCCATGGACGTGGAAGCGGATTGGAGCGAAGAAGGGGGCGTCTACGTCTTCGCGGGTATCCAGGCCGATGCCCTGTGGCACGCCTATTACATAGGCAGCGCTGACAGCTTCAAGACCCGACTTCAGAATCATGAGCAATGGGTTCCCGCGCGCAAGCTGGGGGCCAGCCACATCCACGCGATGGTGGTGCCGCTTAAGGCCGCCCGGGAGCAGATCGAGCAGGAGCTGATTGCGACCTATCGGCCTTACCTCAACACTCGGCCCGGCTGGTCTTCGCCGGTGAGCACAGAATGACCAATTGTCGACTCAGGGCGCTGCGTCTCGTTGACATGAGCGGGCGCGCTCGGGCATCGTCCCGCCGGTGAGCTACGAGCCCATCCGGCACGACTGGACGCTGGCCGAGGTGCAGGCGCTGTTCGCCCTGCCGTTCACGGACCTGATCCTGCGCGCCCAGCGCGTGCACCGCGCGCACCATGAACCCAACACCGTGCAGATGAGCACGCTGCTGTCCATCAAGACCGGCGCCTGCCCCGAGGATTGCGCTTACTGCCCGCAGAGCGTGCGTTACGACACCGGGCTCGCCCCGCAAGCGCTGCTGGAGGTCGCCGCGGTGCGCGAGTGCGCGGCGCGCGCCAAGGCGGCAGGCGCGACGCGCTTCTGCATGGGTGCGGCCTACCGCTCCCCCAAGCCGAGGGACCTGCAGGTGATCGTGCAGATGGTCCGCGAGGTGCGCGCCCTCGGGCTGGAGAGCTGCGCCACACTCGGGATGCTGACGCCCGCCCAGGCGGCACAGCTCAAGGCGGCCGGTCTCGACTACTACAACCACAACCTCGACACCTCGGCCGAGTACTACGCCGAGATCATCACCACGCGCACCTACCAGGACCGGCTCGACACGCTGGCGGCGGTGCGCGCGGCGGGACTGAAGGTGTGTTGCGGGGGCATCGTCGGCATGGGCGAGTCGCCCGCCGATCGCGCGGAACTCCTGCGCACGCTGGCGAATCTGCCCGCGCATCCCGAGAGCGTGCCGATCAACCAGCTGGTGAAGGTCCCCGGCACTCCGCTCGCTCACGGCCCGGACGTGGATCCGTTCGATTTCGTGCGCACCATCGCGGTCGCGCGGCTGCTGATGCCGCGCGCGCACGTGCGCCTGTCGGCCGGGCGCGAGGGCATGAGCGATGAGCTGCAGGCGCTGTGCTTTCTCGCCGGGGCGAACTCCATCTTCTACGGCGAGAAGCTGCTCACCACCGCCAACCCCGACGTCGAGCGCGACCGGCGGCTCCTCGCGCGGCTGGGACTCACCGCCGAGGGCGCGTCCCGCGCGCCCGTTACGCAGGAACTCCCGGCCGCGCCCGGCGGCGCGGCCCGCGCCGCGAGCTGAAGCCGCAGGTGCCCGCTCGCCATGAAACGGGCCGCACCGGCACTTGAGGCGGCGCTGTCGCGGCTTGCGCAGCGGCAGCTGCAGCGCCAACGCACCACGGTCGAGGCGTTCGCTGCGCCGGACAGTCGCGTGGTGGCACTCGCCGGCGGGCGCGAGCTCATCGACTTCAGCAGCAACGACTACTTGGGTCTCGCGCGCCACCCGGCGCTCGCCGCGGCCATGAGCGCGTGCGCGGCGCGCGCCGGCGCGGGCAGCGCCGCCTCGCATCTGGTCACCGGCCACGGCGCCGAGCACGAGCGCCTGGAGGAGGAGCTGGCGGCCTTCACCGGGCGCGAGCGCGCGCTGCTCTTTTCCACCGGCTACATGGCGAACCTCGCGGTGATGAGCGCGCTCGCGGGGCGCGGGGAGCGGGTGCTGCTCGATCGCCTCAGCCACGCATCCCTCATCGACGGCGCGCTGCTGTCGGGCGCGCTCCTGCGACGCTACCGCCACGCCGATGCGCCGGCCGCCGCACGCCTGCTCGACGCCGACGGCGCCCGCACGGCGCTCATCGCCACCGACGGCGTGTTCAGCATGGACGGGGATCTGGCGCCGCTGCCGCAGCTCTCGCGCGCCGCGTGCGCGCGGGACGCCTGGCTCGTGGTCGATGACGCGCACGGCCTCGGTGTCGTGGGCGCAAGCGGACGCGGCGCGCTCGAGCACTTCGGCCTCGGCGCCGAGGAGGTGCCGGTGCTCATCGGCACGCTCGGCAAGGCCTTCGGCTCGTTCGGCGCGTTCGTGGCCGGCGGCGCCGATCTGATCGAGTACCTGATCCAGACGGCGCGCACCTATATCTACACCACGGCGCTGCCGCAGCCGGTGGCGGCCGCCACGCGCCGCGCGCTCGCCCTCGCGCACACCGAGAGCTGGCGGCGCGAGCGCGTGCTCTCGCTCACGGCGCGCTTTCGGCGGCACGCGCGCGAGGCGCAGGTGCCGCTCACCGGCTCCGGCACTCCCATCCAGCCCGTCGTGCTCGGCAGCGCCGCCGCCGCGCTCGCCGCACAGCGGCAGCTGCAGGAAGCGGGCCTGTGGGTCGTGGCCATCCGGCCGCCCTCGGTGCCCCAGGGGAGCGCCCGCCTGCGCGTCACGCTGTCCGCCGCGCACACGGAAGCGCAGGTCGATGAGCTCGTCGCGCAGCTCGCGCGCGCGTGCGCGCGGAGCGCGCAGGCGTGAGCGCTCTGTACTTCGAGGTCAGGGGGCGCGGCCCGGACCTGGTGCTGCTGCACGGCTGGGGTCTCAACCTCAGGGTGTGGGATGAGCTCGCAGGCGTTCTGGCGCGTCGCTTCCGGGTCATCGCCATCGATCTGCCGGGGCACGGCAAGAGTGACTGGGACGCGCGCGCCAGCACACCGGCGGCGCAGGCCTGGCGGGTGCACGAGACGCTCGCGCCGCTCACGCAGCGCTACGCGCTGCTCGGCTGGTCCCTGGGGGGGCAGTTCGCGCTCGACCTCGCGACCGCCATGCCCGCGGGGATCGAGCGCCTGGCGCTGGTCGCCACGACACCGAAGTTTCTCGCGGGCTCCGGCTGGCGCTGCGGCACGGCGCCGGCGCTGCTGCGCCGGCTCGAGCGGCAATTGCAGGCGGACTGCGAGCGCACCGTACGCCAGTTCCTCGCGCTGCAGGTGCGCGGCAGCGCGCCGCGCACCGCCGAGCGCGTGCTGGCGACGCTGCGCCACGCCCTGGCGGTGCACGGAGCGGCGCGCCCGGAGGCCCTCGCGCTGGGGCTCGCGCGGCTGAAGGCGGGCGACCTGCGCCCGGCGCTCGCGCTGGTGCGCATACCGGCGCTGGTGATCGCCGGGCGCCTCGACCGGATCACGCGCGCGGCGGCGGGCCGCGCGCTGGCGGCGGCGCTGCCGCAGGCGCGCTACGTCGAGTTCGCACGCGCCGCGCACGCCCCGTTCCTGTCGAGCCCGGTGCGCTTCGCGCAGCTGCTCACGGAGTTCCTGCGTGCCTAGGTCGGCAGAGGTCTTTCGCCTCGACCGCGGCAGGCTGCGGGCGTCCTTCGATCGCGCCAGCACCAGCTATGAGTCCGCCGCCGGCCTGCAGGCGCGCGTGGCCGCGGAGCTGCTCGAGCGGCTCGCCGTGTTTGCCTTCGACCCGCGCGTGGTGCTCGACCTGGGTGCCGGCACCGGCCGCGTCACGCGCGAGCTCAAGCGCCGCTACCGGCGCGCGCTCGTGGTTGCGCTCGACCTCGCTCCCGGGATGCTGCGCGAGGCGCGCCGGCATCAGCAGTGGTGGCGGCGCTTCGAGCGGGTGTGCGCGGACGCGCTGCGCCTGCCCCTCGCCGACGCCAGCGTGGATGTGGTGTTCAGCAGCCTGATGCTGCAGTGGTGCGAGCCGCTCGATGAGGCGCTCGCCGAATGTCGCCGTGTCCTCAAGCCTGACGGTTTCCTCGCCTTCAGCACCCTGGGCCCCGACACGCTGCGCGAGCTGCGCGACGCCTGGGCGAGCGCCGACGGCTACAATCACGTGAATCACTTCGTCGACGTGCACGAGGTCGGTGATGCGCTGGTGCGTGCGGGTCTCCTGGAGCCGGTGCTCGATGTGGATCGGGTCGAGGTCAGCTACCCCGATGTGCTGTCCCTGATGCGCGATCTGAAGGCGATCGGTGCGCACAACGTGACGGCCGGGCGACCGCGCGCGCTCGTGGGGCGGGCGCGCCTCAAGCGCGTGCAGGACGCGTACGAGGCATTCCGCCGCGATGATCGACTGCCGGCCACCTACGAAGTCATCTACGGCGCGAGCTGGGGAGCGGGGGGGCGCCGCGCCGCGCCTGCCATAGCGGGTGAGGCGCGCATCGCGCCCGGCTCGATCCGGCGGGCAGGCCGGCCATGACGGGCAGGGGAATTTTCGTCACCGGTACGGACACCGCCGTGGGCAAGACCGTCGTGGCGTGCGCGCTGGCGCGCGGATTTCGGGCCCAGGGCGCCCGGGTCGCCGTCATGAAGCCGGTGGCTTCGGGCGCCACCCGCACGCCCGAGGGCCTGCGCAACGCCGACGCCCTGGCCCTCATCGAGGCGGCGCAGGCAGCGACGCCCTATGACCTGGTGAATCCGTATTGCTTTGAGCCGCCCATTTCACCGCATATCGCCGCAAAAGAGGCCCAGATCGAGGTTGATATCGGCACGATCCGCCGGAATTTTGAGCTGCTGGCGGCGGAGGCGGACTGGGTCGTGATCGAGGGCGCCGGGGGCTGGTTCGCCCCGATCAGCGAGCGGCAGACCATGGCGGATCTGGCGTGGGCGCTCGCCGTGCCGACTCTCATGGTCGTCGGCGTGAGGCTCGGGTGCCTGAATCACGCGCAGCTCACGCGCCTCGCGATCGAGGCGCGGGGCGTGAGCTTCGCGGGCTGGATCGCGAGCGGTGTCGACCCCGACATGGCGCGCACCGCCGAGAATCTCGCCTCGCTCGAGCGGCTGCTCGGTGAGCCCGCCCTCGCCGTCGCGCCCTGTGAGCCCGAGGCCGCTGCATCGCTCATGCTCGAGGCGGCGGCGGCGCGGCTCGCGCAGAAGGCGATCAGCTTCTGATTCAAAGGCGCTGCGAAGCGCGCCCACGGGAGCAGCCGCACGGAGCGGCGTGGCGGTCGGGCGTAGCGCTATTTCGCTGCGTTCACCATGTAGTCGACGGCGTTCGCGATCGACTGGTCGGCAAGATCGACCCGGCCGCCTTTGGGTGGCATCACGCCGGACTTGCCTTGAAAGCCTTCGAGCGCGTGCCTGTGAAGCACTGCCCGGCCTTGTCCCAGGCGCGCTGCCCACGCTCCTTTGTCACCAAACTTCGGTGCGCCGGCAATTCCGGCGGCGTGACAAGCGATACAAGTCGTGCTGTAAACCTGCTCACCGGTGAGCACGGCCGCCGCGGCCGCCGGGGGAGGGGCCGCCCGAGTCGTATCAGCGGCATTGAGGGCGGCGTTGTCCTTGCCCGCGACTGCGACTCTCGCTTGCGGGGCGATGCGTTCGGCGACCAGTCGCTGGTACTGCATGTCGTCCCTGATCGGTTCGGTACGAGCGCCGCTCGCCCGGTACATGAAAAGGAAGAAGGTAGCGACGACCATGCCGGCGAGAATGCCGACGGCTCGCATGAACAAATCAAGAAACTTACGATCGGCGGCTGCGCTCACGATGCGTTTCGCTCACCGCAGGAATGCCGCCAGACGCGTCAGGAAGGTGTAGTCCCCTTCCACCGCCATGAGCCCGATCAGAATCAGCAGGCACAGCGGCGGGACGAGAATCGCGAATTTGAGCGCCAGGCGCTCCCACGCCATGTGCATGAAGACCGCGACGATGAAGCCTGCCTTCAGCAGCATGAAGGTGATGATCAGCGACCATCTCAGGTATCCATGCAAATGAAAGTAGTCGATGAGATAGGAGAAGGTGCTGAAAATGAACAGCAGTGCCCAGATCCATAAATAGATACTGACGGGATGCTGCTGATGATCTTCGGCACGTGCGTGTCCGGCGACTGTGTCCATGTTTCCCTACCAAAGATAAAAGAACGCGAAAATGAATACCCACACCAGGTCGACGAAATGCCAATACAGGCCGGTGATCTCCACCGTCTCATAGCTCCCCTTGCGGTCATAAAATCCCCGCCACACCCGCAGAGCTACCACGGTCAGATAAATCACGCCCGCCGATACGTGCAGGCCGTGGAAACCGGTGATCATGAAGAAACACGATCCGAACTGCGCCGCGCCCAGAGGATTCCCCCAGGGACGAACTCCTTCCCGGATGAGCTTGGTCCACTCGAACGCCTGCATGCCGACGAACGTGGCGCCGAACGCTGCGGTGATCAGCATCAGCGCCGTAGTATTGGCACGAT
>VBNP01000258.1 GCA_005877965.1 Gammaproteobacteria bacterium
ACCCTCGCCCGATACCCTGAAAGAGCTCGGCACGATATGCCTGCTGCGGATAGAGAGTCGCATTCGGCGAGTACTGGTAGCGCAGGTTGAGATACGCCCTGGACCATGCGTCCGTATAGCCATCCAGCGCGAAAGCGTGGTCGGTCAGCGAGAAGCGCTGCGCCCCGAGACTCTCCACGGCGAGCGAGCCGCGGGGGAAATACCCGCGAACGCTGGCGTCGTATTCGCTCCAGGCGGACCTGCCCGCGGAGAAATTGCTATAGGTGTCGCCGACGTGTGCCAGCCAGCGAAGATTTCCGGGCTGCGTGGCCTGCGGCTCCGAGCGCTGCTCGAGCGAGGCGATGAGCCGGTCCACCTGCGCGTCGGTCGCGCCGCTGGCGCGCGCCTTTTCCAGATCGGCACGCGCCGCCGTTCGATCTGCCGATGACCGGTAAGCCTTGGATCGGGCGAGGTACGCGCCGGGCTCGTGCGGCTGGACAGATACCCAACGGGTGTAGGCCTGGATCGCATCCGCGGGGCGGCCGCTCCACAGATAGAGATCGCCCAAAGCCGCCCACGCGTCACCGTACTCCGGTAACAGCGTGGTCACTGCCGTCAGATCGGCCTCGGACTGCGACCAGCGTCCTTCCCAGGCAGAGGTTCGTCCGCGCGCCAGCAACAGATCCGAGTTGGTAGGTCTCGTCGACAAGAGCTCGGTGTAGAGCCGTATGGCCTCCTCGCGCTGCCGCGTGTAGGACAGGAGCCGCGCCAGCTGGAACTTCACCTCGTAGGATTGCGGGTCGGAGGCGAGGGCGAGGCGATAGTGGCCGATGGCCGCCGCGTAATCGCCGCGATCCCGCGCCTCTTTGGCGGCGGTCAGCTCGGCGTCGGCAGCTTCGGCCCATGCCGCGGTGACACCCGTGAGGCCGGCGAGGGCCAGCCATGCGGCCAGGGCTACGGGGAGTGCTCGGTTCATGAGGCGGGGCACTCCTGCTTGCGTCGGGCAAGCCATGCGCGCGCGCCTCGGCGCAGATGCTGGAACACCGCGGCCATCCGCCAGAGTGTATTGAGCTGCCGGTATCCGAAATTCTCGAGTACGGCGATGGCGAACAGTACGAGGATGTGGCGCGGTCTCTTGTACAGGCGGAAGGAGATCTCCTCGAGCAACAGCGCGCAGGTTGAGAGCAGTACACCGAAGCCCGCGGCGAGCAGCATGAAGGTGATGAAGACCGACGCGGAAACGATGCCGAGCGCGAAGCCGACGATGACGAAGATATAACCGCCGGTCTCGATCACCGGCCCGAACCATTCGAAGAACACCGTGAAGGGGAAGGCGAACCATCCCGCAAAGGATCCTTCCTTATGGAACATCAGGCCGCGATTCATCATCAGTGATTCCGCCAGGCCGACCTGCCATCGGGTGCGCTGCCTGCGGAGCTTGCCGATATCGTCCGGAACCGTGGACCAGCAGATGGGCTCGGGCACGAACGTGATGCGGTAGCGCTTGCGCTGCGCGGAGAGCGTCCGGTGGAGCCTGACGATCAGCTCCATGTCCTCGCCGACGGTGTCACGGCGGTACCCGCCCACCCCGATGAAGGTCTCCTTGTGATAAATGCCGAAGGCGCCCGAGATGATCAGGTGGGCGTTCATCGGCGACCAGCCCATTCTTCCGTACAGGAAGGCGCGCAGGTATTCGATGACCTGAAACAGCACCAGCGGCTTGTCGGGAAGACCGGCCTCGAGGAAAACACCGTCCTGTGATTTGCAGCCGTTGGCGACGCGAATGGTTCCGCCGCAGGCGACCACCGTCGGGTCCTCGAGGAGCGGCTCGACGATCAGCATCAGACTGTCCCGCTGCAGGACCGAGTCGGCATCCACCCGACAGATCCAGGGATAGTGCGCGATATTGGCCGCGGCGTTGACGGCATCGCCCCGGCCCCCGTGTTCCTTGTCGATGACGCGCAAGCGCGGCTCGACCCTCGACTGATAGATGGCGCGGACCGGCTGCGTCTTGAGGCGTGCGCGGTAGGCCTCGGGAAACGGCTCGAGGGAGTAGGCCCCCGTAATTACCTCCAGGGTGCGGTCGGTCGAGCCGTCGTTCACCACGACGATCTCATACTCCGGGTAGTGCTGCTGCAGCGACTGCAGGGTTTGCAGGATGTGGGCCTCTTCGTTGCGCGCCGGGACCACGATGGTGACGGGCGGCGCGAAGCCGGCGAGCAGGTTGGGGAGCCCGGCCACGTCGCGGCTCTGCATGTAACGTGCGACGCCGCCTATGGCGCGGAAGATCAACATCACGTACACGGCATTCAGCGCCAGGAAGTACAGCAGAATGAACCACTGGGCGGCGAGCAGGAACGCGATCATCGGCGCCCTCCGATCCGCATGCGGTCCGTGGGTGACAGGTCGCCGTCCGAGCGGGCGGGGCGCGAGCGTTCGGCGATGGCTTGGGTCAGGATGTCCCTGGCGTAACGATCACTGAGGGTGCTGTGGATGTCGCGCAGCCGCTGATCGTCCCGCGGCGAGAGGCCGACGATGGCCTGTGCGGCGCGGTAGCGGACCCACCACTGCCGGTCGGTCAGCAGAGGCGCCAGCTTCACCTGATCCGTCCATCTGCCCATCCTCCCGACACAGCTGGCAGCGGTGGCGCGCACGTGCCAGCGCGGATGCGTCAGGCACCGGTACACGAGTGGAAGATCCTGACGGTCGCCGAACTTGCCGATCACCTGCAGGCACGAGGCGATGACTTCATCGGGGTGAGGCTCGCGGAGCAACCGGCGCACGGTCGGCAGTGCGCTGGAATAACGACAGAGCGCAAGGAAGGGTATCAGCCTCGGCTGGTGCGGCTCGGGGGCTTGCAGCAGAGCTCGCGCAAGCGGCTCGGATATCCGATCCGGGCCGAGCTCCCCGAGAATGGTCGCGACCTTCGCCGCCGGCCAGTCGGCGTGTCCGACGACCAGCGACACGACCGTCTCGGTCGCTTCCGCCGGGTCGATGCGCGCGATCGCCTGGGTCGCAGCGAGTGACAGCAACGGGTGCTCGGATCGGGCGATCTCGTACAAACGCAGCCACTCGTGCCTGTCACGGAGCTGGCCGAGCGTCACGATCGCGAGAAGCCTGTTGCGCACGCTGCGGCGGCGCAGGAGCCGGCGGGCGAGGCGGTCGATTTTCGCGAGCATCGCGACGCGATCCATCCAGCGGCAGATGCCCGCGTCCTGCTCCTGCTGCTCGCGCAGGGCATTCCACAATATCAAGAACAGGAACCGCTCCCCGGGATGGACGGCTGGCGGGAGGGCGGACTTCCTCAGCTCGGCGTCGAGCATTATCGGAGTCCACCGCGCGGCCAGCTTGCGGTAGCGGCGCTCCCTCACGAGCAGTACCGCACGCAGACAGAGCATATAGGTCATCATGAGCAGCACGATGACCATCAGGCCGACCGACCCCCAACGGGCGGCAACCAGTATTGAGACGAAATCCGAACTCATCAGTGATAACAACCAGGCGAGCCAGGGTGGAATGCGCCTCGGTTATGTTATTGGTTACCCCAGGGGCGCTGCCGCGCGATAGTGACAAGATCACGCACGGCGCAGTGTGATGCCGNNNCCGGCAGTGCGACAGCTCCGGTCCCCCGGTGTTGGCGAGCGCGCTTACCGATCGCAGCGGCGCCGAAAAGTCGCCGGAATTTACATTCTCGAGCGCGCGCCGAGGATCATTAAGTCACGGACGCCGTGCAAGTCGTTGGCAAACCATCGTCGGACCGGGCGCGGCACGCTGCTTGCAGCGCAGCATCTTGAGCCTTGGCACGGTGGCACGATGAACAAGAAGAACAAGCTCGGCTTGATCGCTTTCGCGGCCTGCCTCGCGATAGCGGTCCTGTGCCTGAGCCTGCCGGTGCCGGCTCAGCCGGCTCGCGGCACCGGGCCTTTCGATGCCGGCGCCAACCTCGTGAACCCCCGTCCCAACCAGGATGACGACACGACTGATGACA
>VBNP01000070.1 GCA_005877965.1 Gammaproteobacteria bacterium
GGAAGCCAAGGCTCAATTCCCGGCTGGCTGGAAAGCACCGAAACCCTACCTGCGCATCGTTCCGCAGCCGAGATAAAGCGATATCGACAGCGCCTCCCATCAACCCAGGATGGGAGGTGCCGTTTGCAGCCGCTGCCACTCAGCGCGGTACCGCCGGGTGCGCGGTCAGCCGCACACCCAGGCGACGGGCGCCCCAGACTCCGCGCGGCCCCGCGAACACTCCGGGAATTTGCGTCCCGCAACTCTTGCAGGCGCCGGTGTCGCTGAGCCGCCACGCGCCGAGCTCGTACCAGTCGCGCTCGATCACGCGCGTGCCGCAGTGAGGGCAGTACGTGCTGCCCCCTTCGCGGTCGTGCACGTTACCTGTATAGACGTAGTGCAGTCCGTTCGCGAGCGCGATACGCCGAGCGCGCGTGAGCGTCGCCGGCGGTGTACGCGGTTTGTCGAGCAACTTCCAATCCGGGTGAAACGCCGTGAAATGTAGCGGCACGTCGGGGCCGAGCTTCTCGGCGATCCATTGCGTCATCAGATCGAGTTCGCCGTCGGAGTCGTTCTCGTCCGGGATGAGAAGCGTCGTGATCTCGAACCACACGTTGGTCTCACATTTCAAGTACTCCAGAGTTTCGAGCACCGGCGCGAGCGCGCCGCCGCAGATCTTGTAGTAGAAACGTTCGCTGAAGGCCTTCAGATCGACGTTTGCGGCGTCCATGTGGCGGTAGAATTCGGCGCGCGGCGCGCTGCACATGTAGCCCGCGGTCACGGCGACGCTTCTGATGCCGCGCGCACGGCATGCCTGAGCCGCGTCAATCGCATACTCCATGAACACCACCGGATCGTTGTACGTGAACGCGATGCTCGCACAGCCGAGACCTTCGGCGGCGTGCGCGAGATCCTCGGGGTTCGCGCTGTCAGCAAGCGTGTCCATCTCGCGCGACTTCGACATATCCCAGTTCTGACAATTTGAGACCGCCAGGAACGGCGCGAGATACGAGTGGTCGGAATCATCGACCTCGAGGTTATAGACCGTGCCCTCATATGGAATTCGTTCTACACGCCGCAGCGGAACAAGAAACTTTCCGCCGGCGTCGCGCCAACTGGTGCGTTCCGAATCGAGCCGCCTCCGGCCTTCATAACGGTCCCGCTTGAACTTCACGATGAACGTGGTCGACTGAGAGACTTCGCGTCCCTCGATTTGCTTCGTGGGCTGAGGCTCATGAACAAAGAACGTCGGCAACAGGTCAAGATGTAGGCCGAGCTCGTAAATTCCCAACGCGAGGTCACGAGAAACCGTGCCGCCGACGACGTGGGTCTCAGCCACGTAGCCATCGCCTGCAAAGTACCCGTCAAGAAAGGCACGGATCACGGAGAGAGGCGCGTGGAGCAGCTGCGCAGGAACCCGTTTGTTCTTGGCGCCGCGGCCGCAGAGCGCCTCGAACAATCGTGCGGTGGAAGTGCTGCGAACCGCTACCGTAAGGGTCGTGCGGCGATTCGAGATGATTGTTTGTGCGCCAAAGACGTCTGCGAGCAGACGCGCAGTTCGTTCTACGAGTTGCGGTTCGTGATGACCATAGGAGAAAACCACTAGACAGCTGTTAGGGCGATCTGGATGCACCCCAAGAGAACCCTCCGCACAGTACACGCCCAGCAGCCACGCCAGGTCGGGCGTGAGCTCGAGGTACTCCGGGACGCCCGCGCTACGCTCCTGTAGGAATTTCACGCGTCCCGCATTCACTTGGAGTCTGACTCCACGGGGTCGCTCCACCATCAGCATGCCGCGTGCGAGGCGGCTTCGCAGTGTTCGCACGTAGGCGGGATGATACCCGAGTGTCTCGCCTAACTCCGCGGAGGTACCCGTCGCCCGCAAGCTAGCTGACAATTGCTCCAGAGGGATCCGTCTCATGCGAGCTGCATGCGTGGCATACTCCAGGCTTCCCAAAGCTTCCGCGACATCAATCCGAGCGCCGCTACCCGCTTGCCTTTTTGGGACGATAAGATAGTGGTCAGCTGAAAGCTTCGCCGCCTCGATCAGCCGGATGTCTTCGAGATTCGAGCGATGAGCCGCGAAAACCTTGTGGTTCGGCGTGAGAAGGACCGGCGGGCAACAGCTCGCCCTGAGCAAGAGCAACTCGCCGGAATAGGGATGCGCGAAGACCTTGGCGACGCGCGCTGGCTCGGCCGCACGCGTCCAGACTTCTAGCGACATCGGGAGACCGACCTGGCCACCGTGATGAGAGATCTTCTCCTGACAACTCTCGAACAGATCTGCGATGCGTCTCATCCCTCCGATGGTCGCAATCAGCGTGTCGGGATGAAAACAGAACTTACAGGCCAGATTGCAACCGGCCGTCCCGAAGGACAGCACACTCGTTCCGGGCAGGAAATGGTGGAGAGGTTTCTTCTCGATCGGGTCGACGCAAAAGCCGCTCGAGCGGCCGTAGCTGAACAGCCTGATACGCCCTGCCTCCGCGCCACGCACGAAGCACAGGCCTCGTTGCCCATCACGCAGCTTGCAGGCGCGCGGGCACACGTCGCATTGCACACGGCCGTCGCCCAGCGCGTGCCAGTAGCGCGTATCAATGATCGAGCCTGCCGCCGGTCGTACTACCAGGCTCTGCGCCGCTTTGCTCATGTGCGCAATTGTGCTCCCATTCCGGCGGATGGATACTCCCGCAGCATGCGCAGCGCAAGCGAAGTTCATGGCATTCGTCGACCCGCCGTAGCCGGAGTCTTCTATCCGCGGGACCCGCAGACGCTGCGCACTGTGCTCGCCGCTTGCCTGGCTAAGGCTGTCGGGCCGCAAGCCACCCCGAACGCTGCAGACGCCGCGCGTCCTGCGCGCGCAGCGAAGCCCAAGGCGTTGATTGCGCCACACGCCGGCTATAGCTACTCCGGGCCCATAGCCGCTTCGGCATACAGTGCGCTCGGCGATACCGCGCACGGAATCGAGCGCGTCGTGCTGCTCGGTCCGAGCCACTTTGTGCCATTCTCTGGCCTCGCGGTATCTCGAGCCACGGCCTTCGAAACACCGCTGGGCGCCGTTGCGGTAGACGACGCCGCACGCCGCGACGTTCTGCGCGTCCCTCAAGTTGTGGCAGCGGACGCGCCGCATGCGCACGAGCACAGCCTGGAGGTGCAGCTCCCGTTTCTGCAGACGTTGCTCGGTGAATTTCGGGCGCTGCCGATCGCAGCCGGCGATGCGACGGCGCGGGAAGTTGCCGCGGCGCTGGAATGCGTCTGGGGCAATGAGGAAACGCTCATTGTCGTAAGCTCCGATCTCTCCCATTACCTCGAATACGCTGCCGCGCGCAGTGTCGATGCCTCAACGGCCCAGTCCATTCTCAACTGCTCGACCGAGCTCGGCGGTGAGCAAGCTTGCGGCTGTGTCGGGATCAACGGACTCATGCACGTCGCGCGCGAGCGCGAGCTCGAGGTGAGGCTGCTCGATCTTCGCAATTCGGGCGACACGACCGTGGAACGCTCTCGCGTGGTCGGCTACGGCGCGTTCGCGCTTTACGAGCCGCGTGTCGGGCGCTAGTCGGCGCGCTTCTGGCGCTCGATCGACCTCGAACGCTCCATCCGAGGCTTCGCTCAACTGCCTTTCGGCGCCCGCCAACCCTCGAACGGCGTGATGAATATCGAGGATATGCGCCAACCGGATTTTGTCTTCATGAAAACGCCGCCCCACCTTAGGGGGATCGTGGACGGATTCTTACCCGGGTCGCCCTCCGTGGACAGCAGTGGCGTAATCAGCACCGCGACGCCGGGCGATACGCTCGCGATGCGTAGTTCTTCCATTTGCGGATCCATCTTCCAGGTACCTTTCCACGCCTCCTCGAACGCCTCCATGGCCTCTTTGTATCCCCATATCGAATTCCCGCCGTACTGGGCCCACACGAAATCCTTTGAATCCAGCAGCACCTCGGAAACGACTGCACGATCGTGAGCATTCTGGCCAGCGATGAAGCGCGTATACACCGCCATAACCTCCGTCTGCGCGGGTCCAGCGGCTGACGCGGCGGCGGCGGCTCCCGAAGGCGTTTGTACGGGCGCAGGCGGGGTAACCCTGCTGCTGACGCTAGCGCTCAGTACGTATCCGGTGGTGACCAGAATTCCTTTCTGCTCTGCGTCGGCACAGCTGAGGGGAGCGACGGCAGCTCCCTTGATGCCAGTCATCTTGTCAGCTCGCATGACTAACTGGCCTGCCACACCATTTGCCTCGCGTTTGCCGGTCTTGATGTTGACCAGGCAATAGTAACGATGCGTGTCCGGCGATGAACCCACGTCGAAATGACCACGCACCACTTCTTGATCGAGGTCCTCTGCAAAGGCTTGCTTCAGGGACGAAAGAAAGCTTCCCTTGGGAGCGGAGCTCTGTGCATCGCTCGGGGAGGGACTCGCCGAGACGCCGGTTGCAGCGCCGGCCGGCGGCTCGGCCAGGGCGCCGCCGTGCCCGATGCAGAGCAGCACGAGGCCTGCTGCAAAGCCTTGCGAATAGCGCCGAATGTGCCATGCAGTGTTCACGTATCCCCCAATGCTGTTTTATTTCCTGTCCGCCGGGATTCCAGGGGCCAACCTCGTCGCGGCGTCAGCCCCTCGCGCTCTCTGAACTGAAGCAAAGGCCCGTCAAGACGCCGCCGCACGCAAAATCGCCGCAACACTGCGCTCCACATCCGCGTCGGTGGTTGCCCATGACGACACACTGATGCGCATCGCCGTGTGGCCCTGCCAGACCGTGCCGCCGCACCAACAGGTGCCTTCGCCCTGCACACGCGCAATCACCTCGCGCGTGCGCTCTGGGCTCCCGAACGACACCAAGACCTGGTTGAGTACGACGTCGTTCAACACCCGATAGCCTGCGCCAAGGAGGCCGTCGGCAAATCGTCCCGCGTAGCGGCAGGTGCGCTCGATCAGATCGGCAAGACCCGTGCGGCCAAGTTGGCGCAACGCGGCCCAGACTTCGACGCCGCGTGCGCGGCGCGAAAAATCGGGCGTATATTGATAAGGGACCCGGTATTCGTCCTGTGCAAGATACGCGCCGCCGACGGACATCGCCGTGCGTAGATCATCAGCGTTACGCGTGAATACCAAGCCGCTATCGTAGGGGACATTGAGCCACTTGTGAGCGTCGGTGGCCCACGAATCGGCGTCTTCGATGCCGTAGACCAAATGTGCTCGCGCCGGCGCGGCCGCCGCCCACATACCGAAAGCGCCATCGACGTGTACCCAGGCGCCTCGCGAGTGAGCACGCCTGCAGATTTCTGCGACGGGATCGAAAGCGCCGCTGTTCACGTTGCCCGCCTGCACGCACACTATCGTCCGATCGTCGACGGACGGAAACGCATCTACGCTCATCCGTCCTTGTGCGTCGACGGGCACGCGTACGATTCTTTCACGCCCGAAACCCACCAGCGAGAGCGCCTTCTGCACGCTCGCATGTACCTCGTCGCCGACCACCAGCGTGAGCGGCGGCGCTCCAAACAGCCCTTGCGCTTCAACATCCCAACCAACACGGCCAAGCAATGCGTGTCGCGCAGCAGCGAGCGCTGCAAAGTTCGCCGCCGTCGCACAGGTGACAAACCCGCCAGCGCTTTGCACGGGCAGATGGAAGATATCCTTCACCCAACGCAACGCGACGGTCTCGAGCGTGGCGTTGGTGGGTGAGGTGATGGCAAGACCAGCGTTTTGGTCCCACGCGGCTGCAAGCCAGTTTGCCGCCACCGTCACTGGGAGCGAGCCGCCAATCACGAATCCGAAAAATCGTCCGCCGGCGGACGCCATCGTGGCCGGCGAACCGATTTCATCCAGTTCGGCCAGCACCGCCTCAGCGGTCGACGTATGCTCGGGAAAAGCCTGTTCGAATTTGGTGAGTGCGGCGATCGCCTCCTTGGTAGGTGCGACGGAGCGAGTATCGAGAGACTCGAGATAACGGCTCGCGCGTCGCGCCGCAGCGTCCAGGAGACCACGCATAGTGACTTGAGTATAAGCCCGATGCATGCCATCGCGCCCAGGCCGAGCAGTAGGCCTGATCGGTAGGATAACGTGGTCGAAATCTCAGTGGTGACCTCGGTCATGAGCTTATGGACTGGGCATTTCTGCGCCGCACGGAGAAGTTCCTCCCGCTGCGCGGCGCTCAAGTCACCCGTCAGCGACAGCGCCGCGCTCAGGCGATAGATACCTGAGCGTTCCCGGCTCGCATCGCGCTCCACGGAAACCTCGAGACCTTTGACCGGAATATCCTTGTGTTTCGCGTACCAAAGCACAGTGAGCGCCTTGCACGCGCCCAACGCGGCATCGTAGAGGTCCTGCGGACTCGGCCCCGACCCCGCTCCGCCCTCCTCGACACTGAGGTCGGTGGTGAGACTATTTGGTCCGATGTGGATTTCATGCCGCATCGGCGCCTGCCGCAGCAGATAGTTCGGCCGGCATGCACCCGAATTGCTTACTATCCTGAAGCACGCCGGTCGCCATGACCGCAGGAGAGCACACGGTTATGCTGCCTGGCGCAGTGTCGCTACGTGGGTGCCACGATGGGGTTGAGCACATGTCTCGCAGGGCATTTGTGAAAGGCGTGTTGGCCGGAGCCGCAGGCGGCATCATTCCGCATATTGCGATCGGCGCCGACGCGCCCGGGGGTGCCGCACGCCCGATCATGGACACCGGTCCGACCGCACTGAGCCTGTCCGAGGTATCTCAGCTCCTGCGGCAGAAGAAGATCTCGCCGGTTGAGTTGACGCAGGCGTGTCTCGCCCGCATCGAGTCCCTCAACCCCACGCTCAATGCCTTCATCACCGTTACCGCTGAGTCCGCCCTGGCCGCGGCCCGCGGCGCTGAGGCGCAGATCGCCCGCGGCGGCTGGAAGGGTCCGCTGCACGGCATTCCGATTGCGATGAAAGATCTGCTGGATACAGCCGGCGTCCGTACCACCGCCGCCAGCGCCTTATTCAAGGATCGAGTACCGGCGGAAGATGCCGAGGCGGTGCGCCGCCTGCGCGCGGCCGGGGCGGTCCTTCTCGGCAAGCTCAACATGCACGAGCTCGCCTTCGGCGGGAGTTCGGCGATCAGTTACTTCGGTGCCGTGCGCAATCCCTGGGACGTCGCCTACACACCGGGAGGCTCCTCCGGCGGCCCGGCGGCGGCGGTGGCCAGCGGACTGTGTTACGCCGCGCTCGGATCTGATACCGGCGGATCGATCCGTGAGCCCGCGGCCTACTGCGGCATCGTCGGGCTCAAACCAACCTATGGCCGCGTCAGCACTTCCGGAGCCATACCGCTTTCATGGTCGCTGGACCACATTGGCCCGATGACCCGCACGGTGGCCGACGCGGCGCTGGTGCTGCAGGTCATCGCCGGCTACGACTCCCGGGACCCAGGCAGCGTCGACCTGCCGGTTCCCGAGTACGGGACGGACATCGGTGCCTCGACATCCGCGCTGCGCCTTGGAATTCTCCAGGACTACTTCTACGAAAACCTGCATCCCGACATCGCAGCGGCCATGCAGAGCGCGCTGTCGGTTCTCGAGAGCCTGACACGCAGCCTGCACGAAGTTGCGCCGCTCGCAACCGATGGGACCTATGCATCAGTGATGAATCCTTACGTGGCGATTCTCTCCGCCGAAGCGTACGAATTTCACAAGGACTACATCGCGAAGAGCCCAGAGCTTTACCAGGCGCCGACTCTCAAGCGGCTGCGCGCCGGGGCGGACGTGACGATGTCCGCTTACATTCAGAGCCGGCGTCAGCTGGAGCAGATCCGCCACGCGGTGGCGCGGCGGTTCGACGACGTGGACTTTCTAATTACTCCGACCACGCCGGTCCCGCCGTTCAAGCTCGCCGAGCTCAGTGACCCCGACACTGCCCGCCCGATGGAACTGCAGATGCTGCACAACACCCGACCCGTCAACATGCTGGGGTTGCCGACCATCTCGGTTCCCTGCGGCTTCAGCGCCGCGCGCCTGCCGATCGGATTGCAGATCAGCGGCCGCCCGGGTGCTGAGGCCGGCGTGCTGCGCCTTGCGCACGCCTATGAGCGGGCCGCCGGATGGCGGCAAATCAAGCCCTCCACGCATCCTCACCGATGACAGCCCGCGAGGCACTGCGCACTCTGGGGCAGCGATGAACGGGACGCTTTCACTCATCGAACTCGCGGGCCATGTGGGGCTCCTCCTCTGGGGCACGCACATGGTCGGCACCGGGGTGCAGCGCGGCTTCGGCACGGTGCTCAGGCGCTGGCTCGGCCGCAACCTCGGTCGCCGCTTCCGCGCCTTCCTGACAGGGCTTGGCGTGACCGCGCTACTGCAGAGCAGCACCGCGACGGGTCTGCTCGCGACCTCGTTCACGGCGACGGGGGTGATCACGCTCGCCCCCGCGCTCGCGGTCATGCTCGGCGCCAACGTCGGCACGGCGCTCCTGACGCAGGTGCTGTTCTTCAACGTGGCCCTGCTGGGGCCACCCCTGGTGCTGGTCGGCGTGCTCGTTTTCCGCTGGGCGGGCGGCAGCCGGGCGAAGAATATCGGCCGCATCGGCATCGGGCTCGGGCTCATGCTCATGGCGCTCGCGGGCCTGGTGCACACGCTGGGACCCCTCGAGAACACCCCGTTGCTGCGCTCGGTCATGGGCGCGCTGGCCGGTGACCCCGTGCTCGCGGCGCTGGTCGCGGCGGCTCTAACCTGGGCATGCCACTCGAGCATCGCCATCGTGCTGCTCGTGGCGACGTTCGCCGCCACACACGTGGTCGCTCCGGCCGGCGCTCTCGCCCTCGTGCTCGGTGCGAACCTGGGCGGGGCACTCCCCGCGCTCGTCGACGCCTCGACCGCCGCCGCCAGGCGCCTGCCCCTCGGAAACCTGCTGGTGCGCACCGTGGGCGTGGTGCTCGCGCTGCCGTTCCTGCCCGCGATCACTCGTGCACTCGAGCTCGCCGCGCCGGCTCCCGGGCGTCTCGTCGTCAACTTTCACCTGGCGTTCAATCTGGCACTGGCCGCGGTGTTCCTGGGGTCCGTCAGAGGCCTCGCGGCCCTGCTCACGCGGTGGCTGCCGGACCCGCCGGCGCCGGCCGATCCGGGCTGGCCCGTCTATCTCGACGTCGCGGCCCTTGATTCCGCCACGGTGGCCCTTGCGAACGCTGCCCGCGAAACTCTGCGCATGGCCGACATGGTCGAGACCATGCTCCGCGATGCGCTCGAGGTGCTGCAGCATAATGATCGCACACGCGCCGAGGCGGTCGCCGCACAGAATCGTTGTGTCGATCAGCTGGGTAGCGCGATTCGCCGCTATCTCGCCGACGTCGGCGGCGAGCAGACCCTCGACCACCAGCGGGAGGGTGCACGGGGACAGGACATCCTGTCGGCCGTGATCAACCTCGAGCATGTCGCCGACATCGTCGCCAACAGTCTGGTCGAGTTTGCAGTGCGGAGTGTCAAGCGCGGCAGGGCGCTCACGGTCGAGGAAATCGAGACCGTCGCCGCCATGCACACCGAGCTCCTCGAGAGCCTGCGGCTCGCACTGGCCGTCTTCCTGCAGGCCGAGCCCCGGGACGCCAAGCGCCTGGCCGCGCGCAAGGGACAGTTCCGTGAGTTCGAAGCGACCGCCACGGCATTGAGCGTGCGCCTCCTGCGCAATGCCGCCGCAGCCAGCCGGGTCACCGACACCGACGCGGTCGAACCCATGGTTGAGGAGAGCGGCCTCTTCCTGCGCACGGTGCGCGACCTCAGGCGCATTCACTCGCACCTCGCGAGCTTCGCCTACCCGATCCTGCATCGACCCCGCACCCGAGGCCGGCGCGCCACCGCGCGTGGCGTTGCCGAGGCTGGTGCCGTCAATCCGCCTGCCGCGCCGCTGCCGATTGGGCCGCCAAAGTCCACCAGCCGGACGGCTGGTCTCGAGGAGGACGACTTGGGATGACTCCCGGCAGACCAGGGCGATTACGCGTTGGACCCAACGCTCACCTCTCGCATAGCGACGCCATTGCGCCCGGCCCGCTTGGAGCTGATCAACGCCTGCTCGGCGGCCTCCAGAACCGCCTGGGTGCTGGCGCCGTCCTCAGGAAAGATTGCAACTCCCGCCGACAGGGTGATCGGTCCGAGTTGAGGATCGTTGTGCCCGACCTCGAGGCTCCGCGCTCGCTGGCGAATCAGATCCGCGCGCTGCCACACGATCTGCCGCGACACGTTCGCCATCAGCAGAGCGAATTCGTCGCCGTCGTAGCGGGCGACGAGGTCTTCGGCGCGCGCCAGCGACACCACGCACTGACCGACGGACCGCAGGATCGCATCACCCGCAGTGCGCCCAAGCGTGTCGTTGAATTCCCTGAAATGATCGACGTTGATCATCATCACGGCGAATGTATGGCCGTGGCGCTGGGCGCGCACTTTCTCGCGGTCCAGCGATTCCTCCAGGAAGCGACGGTTATACACGCCGGTCACTGAGTCCCGCATGGCCTGATCGTGCAGCCGTCGGTTGGCGTGCACCAGATCGTGCTCCGCCCAGATTCGCTTCTTGATCTCGAGATCGAGCGCCGTGCGCGCCACCTCGAGTTGCGCGCTGCGCTCCGCCACGCGTCGCAGGAGCCTGGCGATCGGCTGCACCAGCAACTCGACCGATTGCTGGTCCGCCACCCGAGCCGCCTCCTGCGGCGCCGGTTCGCCCAGAGTGGCACTGACGGTCGCGAGCAGTAGCTCGGGATTCGTCGGCTTGATCACGAATGCAGCGCCAAAGACGTGTGCCAGCGAGCGCGCTTCGACTTCAACGTTTGCGACCGCGCGCACCAGTACGCGCGGCTGCGGCAGGCTCGGGTCGCAGCGCATCCGCACCACGAGTTTGCATCCGTCGATGTCGGGCGCAGCGACGTCCATGATCATGAGGTCGGGGCGCTCCAGCCGCACGAGCCTCAGGGCTTCATCGGCGTCGCCGACGTCCCGCACGCAGTTGCCGTGGTTGCGCAGCAGCGCGGCGATCAAGCGGCGGCTGGCCGAGTTGACGTCAAAGACCAGGATGTTGGCCATGCGCTTGAGGAGTTGCGCGTCTCAGCGCGCACCCCTGAACCATTCCAGTGCCGACTGATCGTCGCGAAAATGCCGCACGTTGATTCCGTGCAGTCGGCCCATCAGCACGAAATACTCATGCGAGTGATCCAGCTCCTGGTCGTCCGCGATCAGGGCGATCTTGTGTGAAGGATCGACGCCGACGTTGGTGAATCGCGCGAGAAATCCCGACCGCTCCACGGTGAACATTGGACTGGAGGCATGCACCGAGATGAGGATGTGGGAGCGGTGATGCCGCGTGGCAGAGTCGGCGACCGCGTCAAAGAACTCCCTGGCTTCCTCGGCGGTTTCCCGGTTGAAAACGTCCGCCCTCAGG
Source organism: Gammaproteobacteria bacterium (assembly GCA_005877965.1). Lineage (GTDB taxonomy): Bacteria > Pseudomonadota > Gammaproteobacteria > Steroidobacterales > Steroidobacteraceae > 13-2-20CM-66-19. The sequence goes on from VBNP01000070.1 coordinate 11,352, forward strand.
TAGTCGTGTTCGGTTGCAATCCGATACACCATGGCCCCACGAACACATGAATACCAGACGCGATGAATACCAGAGTCGATGCGACAGAAACGACATTCGTGGATGGTTCTTATGACCCATCGGGTCAGCGGGCGGTCCGTGGGCAGGCCGGCGGCCGTGGGCAGGCCGGCGGTCCCTCAGGCGGCCGCGGTTCAGGATAGACCGCTCGCGCTGCGTTCGCGGGGCGCCAGCGGGTCCGCGTCGGATCGAGGGGATTGCGCTGCCGCGACCAGGCTGAGGAGTCGCTCGCTGAACGAGCTCACCGCCTGTTCCAGGAGCTCGCAGGTCGCACGTGCCTGCTCCTTGTGCTGCTGTGGATCGAGTGATTGCAGACTCGCCGCCAACTGCTCGGCTGCCGTCGCGCGAACGTTGCGCAGCATCCCGCGCAGCGTGTGCACCGCGCTGCCGAACGTTTCGGCATCACCGCTCTGAATCGCTTCGCGCAGGCCGCTCATGTGCCGGGCAGACTCGCGCGCGAACAATTCCGCTATCTCAGCCAGCAGCCGCGGGTCGCCGCCGACCTGCTCGAGCAGGGTCGCCGCATGAGCCCCGGCCGACTGCACATCGGCATCTGCGCCCGCCTGCTCAGGCCTGAGGCCGAGTCGCTCGACCGCATCGAGCAGCGCCGTCGGGTGGATCGGCTTGACCAGATAGCCGTCCATTCCCGCGTCCAGGCAGCGCTCGCGGTCCCCGGCCATGGCATGGGCGGTCAGCGCGATGATCGGCAGGCGTCGCCCGCAGCGCCGTTCGG
>VBNP01000071.1 GCA_005877965.1 Gammaproteobacteria bacterium
GCCCCGCTGTCGACCGCCGTGATCGCGTGTCCGTGTCGCGCCAGCACGATCTGTGCAAGTCTGCGGTTCGCGGAATTGTCTTCCACCAGCAGCACGGCCAGCTTTGGCGCGCCAGGGCGTGGACGGGCGCGGCGCGCCTGGGGTGGCGCGCCACGACGCACGGGCGCCTCAGCCGTGCGATCCGCGAGCCCGAAGCGCACCGTGAAATGAAAGGTACTTC
>VBNP01000121.1 GCA_005877965.1 Gammaproteobacteria bacterium
CCCCGGCTCGAAGGCGAGATCCACGCCCATGCCCTGAAGCGGCGTCATGATGTCGCTGAAGAGGATGGCGGCATCGAGCTCGAAGCGCCGCAGGGGCTGGAGCGTCACTTCCGCGGCGAGGTCGGGCGTGCGCGTCAGCGCCTCGAAGTTGACCTTGGCCCGCAGCGCGCGGTACTCGGGCAGATAGCGCCCGGCCTGGCGCATGATCCAGATGGGCCGGTACGGGACCGGCTGCCGCAAGCAGGCGGCGAGAAACGCCGGCGTCTCGGCACGCACCCCCGGTGCGCTCACGCGCGCAGCCACTGCACCACTTGCGGTGCGAAGTAGCTGATGATCAGATCCGCGCCCGCGCGCCGGATCCCGGTGAGTGTCTCCAGCACCGCGGCGCGCTCATCGATCCAGCCACGCGCCGCGGCGGCCTTGATGAGACTGAACTCCCCGGACACCTGGTACGCGACCACCGGCACCCGCACCGCGTCGCGCACCCGGCGGATGACATCCAGATAGGGTCCGGCGGGCTTCACCATGACCAGATCCGCGCCCTCCTGCACGTCCAGCAGTACCTCGCGCACGGCCTCGCGCGCATTCGCCGGATCCATCTGGTAGGAGCGGCGATCGCCGAATGCGGGGGCGGACTCCGCGGCCTCCCGAAACGGGCCGTAGAAAGCGGACGCGAACTTCGCCGCGTACGCGACGATCGGTGTGCCGGCGTGGCCGCCCTCATCGAGGCGCGCGCGGATCGCCGCGACGCGTCCGTCCATCATGTCCGAAGGCGCCACCGCATCGGCCCCGGCCCGGGTGTAGTTCAACGCCACTTCGGCGAGGGTTTGAATGGAGGAGTCGTTGTCGATCGCGCCGTTCGGGAGCACGTGGCCGCAGTGCCCGTGGTCGGTGGCGCCGCACAGGCACACGTCCGCCCACACCAGCAGCTGCGGACAGGCCTCCTTGATCGCCGCGATCGCCTGTGAGGCGAGTCCCTTGGGATCGGTCGCGCTGCTCGCCCGGGCATCCTTGTGAGCGGGCGCGGCGAACAGCAGTACCGCGGGCACACCCGCCGCCGCGGCCGCCTTGGCGTCCTTCACCACCTCGTCCACCGAGAGCTGAAAGATCCCGGGCATGCTCTCGACCGCGTGGCGCACCGCGCGCCCGGGCACGACGAACAGCGGATAGATGAACGCATCGGGCGTCAGGTGAGTCTCGCGCACCATGCGGCGCCAGGCATCCGACTGGCGGGTGCGTCGCGGTCTCTCGCGAGGAAATCCCATGGTCTTAAGCTCTCGTTTGCAACAGGCGAAGAGTAGTGCGCGCCAGTCCCTGCAGGGTCGCCGATTCCGCCACGACCGCCGTGTGACCGCGCACGGCAAGCTCGCGGGCGGTGGTGCGCCCGATGGCCACCGCCGCGGCGCCCGACAGCAGCCGCTCAAAGTCCTCCTCTCCGAGCGCGCGTGCGAGCTCGGTCACGGCGGAGGGACTGGCAAAGGTCACCGCGCCTACGCCGTCGCGCGCGATCCAGGCACGGCAGTCCGCCACATCCAGCGCCGCGCCTTCGGTGCGGTAGGCCTCGACCTGCGTGACCTGCGCTCCGAGCTGCGTGAGCCCGGCGGCGATGGTCGGCAGGGCGCGCGAGCTCGCCGGATACAGCATCTTCACCCCCGCATCGCGCGCCGAGAAGCACGCGGCGAAGGCATCGATGAGCGCCGCCGCACTGGCCTCATCCGGCACCAGGTCCACCGGCCAGCCCCGCTGGCGCAGCACCTGCGCGGTCGCCTGGCCCACGGCCGCGATGTGCACGCCCTCGGGCGCGGCCGGCAGCCGCTCGAGCACCGCGGCGACCGCATGACGGCTGGCAAACACGATCCAGCCGAAGGACTTGACCGCGGCGAGTGCGGCGGTGAGCGGTCCCAGGTCCGCGGTCGTGACGCTCACCGCCGGCCACAGCAGCGCTCGTAACCCGAGGCTGCGCAGCTCGCGGCTCAGGGGGCCGTCGCTCGATTCGGCGCGCGTGACCACGACCGGCTTGATCTCGACCTGCGCTTTCATGGCGCCTCCACGGCACGCGCCTCACGCTCGTGCGCGATGAGGGCAGCCGCGCCGCCCGCGAGCAACTCGTCCGCGATGCGCTCACCGAGCGCGGCCGCGTCTGCGCTCGAGAGCTGCACACCGGTGGGGGCGGTCGCCACAGCCCGGGCGCTCAGCTGTCGCGAGCCATCGAGCGCGCACACGCTCGCCGACAACTCCAGCGTCCCGCCACGCAGCGTGGCGAGCGCACCGAGGGGCACCTGGCAGCCGCCTTCGATCTTCCTGAGCAGGGCGCGCTCGGCGGTGCTCGCCAGGCGCGCCGCGCGATCATCGAGCGGCGTCAGCCAGCGTAAGGTGGGCGCATCCCCGCTCCGCGCACACACGCCGATCACCCCCTGCGACACCGCGGGCGGGAACGCCTCGGGCGCAAGATATTCGCTGACCTCGTGCGCGAGTCCCAGGCGCCTCAGTCCCGCGGCGGCGAGAATGATGGCGTCGTAGCCGCCCTCGCGCAGGCGCTTGATGCGCGTGGGCACGTTGCCGCGCAACTCCACCTGCACCGCATCGGGACGGACGCGCGCGAGAAAGGCGCGGCGTCTCAAGCTGCTGGTACCGACGCGCGCGCCACGCGGCAGTGCGGCCAGAGTCACGCCGCTGGCGCTCACGAGCGCATCGCGCGGATCCTCGCGCGGCAGCGTCGCGGCGAGCTCGACCCCCGGCTCGATCTGCGTGGCCAGGTCCTTGAGACTATGCACCGCGACATCCACCGTGCCGGCGAGCAGTGCGCGGTCGATCTCCTTGGTAAAGAACGCACTTCCCCCCGTCTGCCACAGCGGCACATCGCTCTGCACGTCCCCTTCGGTCCTGATGTGCACCAGCTCCACGGGCGGTGCGTGCGGCTGCGCGCGCACCAGGCTCTCGACGTGCCGCGCCTGCCACAGCGCGAGCGCCGAGGCGCGGGTGCCGATACGCAGCGCGCGCACGCCGCTCACGGCTCGCCCTCGGTGAGGAAGCGGTAACCGACGCCCCAGACGGTGAGGAAGTGGCGCGGCCGGGCGGGGTCTTTCTCGAAGCGCTTGCGCAGCCGCAGGATGAAGTTGTCCACGGTGCGGGTCGAGGGGAACACGTCGTAGCCCCAGACGCGCTCGAGCAGATCCTCGCGCGAGACGATCTCGCCGGCGTGCTCGGCGAGCACCTTGAGGATCATCGCCTCCTTCTCCGTGAGCTCCTGCGGCTCGCCGTTCCAGGCGCGCGCACGGAACGCGCGGAAGTCGACTTCGTTGCCGCCGAAGCGCAGTACCGCGGTGGCCGCGGTGGCGGAGGCGCTGCGGTACCAGTCCCAGCGCCGCAGGATCGCGCGCACCCGCAACAGAAACTCCTGCAGATGAAAGGGCTTGGCGAGGTAGTCATCGCCGCCGGACTCCAGGCCCCGCACCCGATCCACCGGGTCCCCGCGCGCGGTGAGAAACAGCACCGGCGTGTTGTTACCCTGCTCGCGCAGCGTGCGGCACACGCCGAAGCCGTCGATCCCCGGCAGCATCACATCGAGCACGATGAGCGCGCATCCCTGCTCGCGCAGCCACGCGAGCGCCTGCTCGCCGTCTGCGGCCGCGCTCACCTCGTAGCCCTCGGCGCGCAGGTTCTCCATGACGCCGGCGGCGAGGTGCAGATCGTCCTCCACCACCAGCACGCGCGTGCCAGCCGGGGTGGCGCTCATGAGCGCTGCCCCTGCGCGGCCGGCCAGGTGAGCACGAAACGCGCGCCCAGGCCCACCCCCTCGCTGTGCGCGCTCACGCGCCCCTGCCCCAGGTGCATCAGGCGATGCACGATGAAGAGCCCGAGGCCGGTACCCAAATGGCCGCCCCCGCCGCGCGGATGCAGGCGCGTGAATCTCTCGAAGATGCGCGCGCCGTCCGCAGGGCGAAAGCCCACGCCGCTGTCGCGCACCGACAGCTCCACCTCGCCGTTGAGGGCGCGCGCGCTGAGCGCGATGCTGCCGCCGCCGAGGGGCGTCACCGCGGCGAGCGCGTTCTCCAGGATGTTGCGCACCACGACATCGAGCGCCAGCGGATCGCTCACCACGTACAGTCCGGGCTCGATGTCGCAGGAGACGCGGATGCGTTCCTGGCGCGCACGCTCCTCCAGGTGCGCCACCACGCGCGCGACCGCCGCGCCCAGCTCCAGCGGCTCGGACTTGAACTCGACCCGGCCGCGCTCGAGTCGCGCGCTCTCGAGGATCTGCGTCACCATGGCCTCCATGCGGGCGACATCCGCCAGCATGCGATCGATGAGCGTGCGTGACTGCTCCGCTGACAGCGTGCGCAGCGCCATGGTCTCGAGCGACAGCTGCAGGCTCGCGAGCGGGGTCTTGAACTGGTGAGACACGAGTGCGAGGAAGCTCTCCTGCTCCTCCAGCACCCGCGCCTCGGCGCGCAGCGCGCGCGCGATCACCGCGATGCAGGCCGCGAGCGCGAGCAGGAAGAACGCGCCCTCCCAGGCGTACTGGTTGTAGCGGTGGCGCACCTCGGTGCGCAGCGCCGCATCGACCTGCGGCGCGAGCGCCGCGCGCCCGTCGCTGACCACGATCTGCGGCATCAGCTGCTGCACGTGCTGCGCACTCACCCCGGCATCGAGCAGCGCCTGCGCGGCCGCCGTCTGCTCGGCGTACGCGCCGCGCACCACGCGCACTTTCTCCACCGCCTGCCCGCGCTGATCGAGTATCCACCAGCCGACCTGCACGACCGACACCGCCACCAGCAGCAGCGCGGTCAGCTGGAAGACGCGCGTCGCCTTCATTCGATCCCCGCCAGTGACTCGCGCAGCGCCTGGCTAAAACGCGTGAGATCGGCACTGCCGTGCGCGAGTGACAGGAAGCAGGTCTCGTAAGCGGACGGCGGCAGGTAGATGCCGCGCTCGAGCAGGGCGTGAAACAGCGCGGCAAAGCGCGCACCCTCGCGCTCCGCCAGGGCGAGAGCGGTGCGCGGCGCGCCCGCCTCGTGCAACGACATCCAGAAGAGCGAGCCGACGCGCACCAGGTGCACGGGAAAGCTCGCCTGCGCCAGCACCGGTTTCAACAGGGCTTCGAGCTCGGCGCCGCGCGCCTCCAGGCGCTCCCACCCCGACTCGCGCTCGAGGAGCGCGAGGGTCGCGAGTCCGGCCGCCATCGCCACCGGGTTGCCCGACAGGGTGCCGGCCTGGTAGGTGTCGCCATCGGGGGCGAGCCGCGCCATGATGCGGCGCGCGCCGCCGAACGCCCCGACCGGCATGCCGCCGCCGATCACCTTGCCGAAGGTCGCCAGATCCGGGGCGATACGGAAGAGCTGCGCGGCGCCGCCGCGCGCCAGGCGGAATCCGGAAATCACCTCATCGAAAATGAGCAGCGCGCCGTGCTCGCTCGTGAGTTCGCGCAGGCGGGTGAGGAATTCGCGCCGCTGCGGCAGCAGGCCGTGATTGGCCGGCAGCGGCTCGATGATGAGGGCCGCGATGCGCGCACCCTCGCGCCGGAACAACTCCTCCAGCGCCGCTTCATCATCGAGCGGCAATACGCGCGTGCAGGCCGTGAACGCCTCCGGCACGCCCGCGGAGGATGGGCGGCCGAAGGTCGCGAGTCCCGAGCCCGCCGCGACCAGCAGGTGATCTGCATGACCGTGATAGCAGCCGGCGAACTTGACGATGAGGTCCCGGGCGGTGAATGCGCGCGCCACGCGGATGGCGCTCATGACCGCCTCGGTTCCCGAGGACACGAAGCGCACCTGCTCGGCGGCCGGGTAGCAGGCCACCACCTGCTCGGCGAGCTCCACTTCCGCAGCGCACGGCGCCCCGTAGGTCATGCCGCGCGAGAGCGCCTCGGTCACGGCCGCGAGCACCGCCGGGTGCGCGTGCCCGGCGATCAGGGGACCCCAGGAGCCGACGAAGTCGAGATAAGCGCGGCCATCGGCGTCGAACACCTGCGCGCCCGCACCGCGCGCGATGAACAACGGCGTGCCGCCGACCGCGCGGAAGGCGCGCACCGGAGAATTGACGCCTCCGGGAATCACGCGGCAGGCGCGCTGGTACAGCTCGGCGGAGTGCGGATGGCGGGACTCGCGCAGGGTGTCGGGGCGCAGCTTGCTCATGAGTGTCTCTTGGATCAATCGGTGCGCGCACGGCCCGTCTTGGCCGCCTCGAAGAACGCCTCCACCGCATCCGGGCCATGCACCGCGGCGGCACGCAGCCCCGCGAGCGGCAGATGCGCGAGCCGGTGCGCCACGGTGGACGCGAGCCGCTCGAGTTGTCCGCGTTGCTGACCGTCCAGTGTACGCAACTCCTGCCTGAGCGCACGCGCCACTTCCTCGGCGGCGATCTGCTCGAAGGCGCCGCGCAGGTCCGCAAGCCGCGGACCGATGGCGCGGGTTGCAAGCTCGCAGCGCAGCCTCGTCAAGCGCTCGTCGATCGCGGCGCGCACCGGCGCCAGGCGCACCAGCTCGGCGAGCCGCCGCCCCTGCGCCGCCTCGATGAGATCGCTCATGCCGACGCGCGCCACTCCGGCGCGCTGCGCGGCCGCGGGATCGACGTTGGGGGGCACGCCGAAATCGATGATCAGCGGCGCGGGTGCAGCGGCGGCCTTCAACCGCCCGAGCACCTGTGCATCGAGCACCGGCTCGCCCCCGCCCGCGGCCAGCACCAGCGCACCAAGGAGCGGCGGCTGAGCGCGGAACCGATCGAGCGGCAACGCTTCCCCGGACACGGCGCGGGCGAGCTCCTCCGCCGCCTGCGGGGTGCGATTGACGATGAGCAGCGGAATCCTCGCCTCGTGCAGGACGGTGGCACAACGGCGCGTCATGGGCGATACGCCGAGCAACGCCACGCGCCCGGGCCGGCCGCCGAGGTGCTGCAACACGCGGTCGGCCGCCAGGTCCCCGAGGGACGGTGAGCGCACGCCGGCGCTCAGGCGGCGCATGCGCCGCGCCATTCCCAGAGCCTCACCCATGAGGCGGTCGAGCACCGGTCCGCAGGTGTGCGCCGCGCGCGAATCCTCCCACGCGCCGCGCAGCTGCGCGGCGATCTCATGCTCGCCGAGCTGCGCGGAATCGAGTCCGCAGGCGAGCAGCAGCAGGTGCTCGACCGCCGCCTCGCCGGTCCAGGCGCGCAGGATGCGCGCTGCCTCCCCGGGCTGCGGGTCGCGGCCGGTCAGAATACGGAAGACGTCCTGGCGGGAATCCCCGGCCGCCGTGCCGTCATCGGTGGTGTACACGACTTCGACACGATTGCACGTGCCGACGTAGAGAATCTCCGCGGCCTTCAGCAGCGTACGCAGCGCCGGCAGCCGCGCCGGGACCTCCGTCTTCGGCACGGCAAAGCGTGCCACCTGGTCGACGCCCGCGTGGCGATAGGACAGGCCGACCACACCGATCTGGTGCATTGCGAAAGCTTACCTACCGGAACCGGGAACGTGTCATGGAACGGTCACAGGCTGCAAAACCGTGCCTGGCAGTATAAACAGTGTTACGTTCCGGGCGACACGCCACCCCGCGAGGCAACACATGAGTGGATGGCACATTGCCCAACTCAATGTCGGCCGCATCATCGCCCCGACCGACAGTCCGCAACTGGCCGAATTCATGGCCGCGCTGGATGAGATCAACGCGCGGGCGGAAGCGACGCCCGGCTTCATCTGGCGACTGCAATCCGACAGCGGCAACGCCACCGATATCCGGGTCTCGGAAGATCCGAGCTTCCTGGTGAACATGTCGGTCTGGGCGACGATCGAGTCGCTCTTTGATTTCGTCTATCGCTCCGCCCACACCGCCGTCATGGCGCGGCGTCGCCAGTGGTTCGAAAAGCCGACCGCGGCGTACCAGGTGCTCTGGTGGGTTCCCGCCGGACATGTTCCGGGCGTGCGCGAAGCGCTGGATCGGCTCGAGCACCTGCGCCGGCACGGCCCGACTCCGCACGCCTTCACCTTCAATCGGCGCTACCCGCCGCCCGGGGAGCTGGGCGCTGCGCAGGATATGAAACCCGAACCCTACTGCGCGGGGTGGCGCTGAACGGCTATTCGACCTTGAGCACCACGCGAAAGCGCGCCTTGCCGCTCATCATGCGCTCGTACGCTGTCTGCGCCTGCTCGAGAGGATAGATCTCGTTGGTCGCGACGACGCGGTTGCGCTGGCTGAAGAGCAGCGTGTCCTCCGAGTCCACCGCGGTTCCCGAGTACCAGCCCTTGACGGCTGCGCGCTTGCCGAGCAGCTCCAGCGAGTTGACGGTGAGTGCGCCAACCGCGCCGATGACCATCATCGTCCCATTCACAGCGAGTCCCCCGACGATCGCCTGCATGGCCTCGGCGCTCGTCACCGTGGCGATGATCGCCGTGGCGCCGCCGAGCGCCTGCAGTGCCGCCGCCGGGTCGCTGCGCTCGGAGTCGATATAGTCCTGCGCACCGAGTGAGCGCGCCAACTGCTCCTTGTCCCGACCGCGATTGACCGCCACGGTACGCAAGCCCTGGCGCGCGGCAAATTGGATGGCCAGATGCCCGAGTCCGCCCACGCCATGAACGGCAACCAGATCCCCGGGACGCGCGCCGCAATGTCTGAGCGCATTGAAGGTCGTGATCCCGGCGCACAGCAACGGCGCCGATTCGACCGGATCCATGTCCTCGGGTACGCGGGCGAGCGCCGAAGCGCGCGCCAGCATGTGGGTGGCGTAGCCGCCGTCGCGCGTGATGCCGGTCGCTCCCTGAACGTTCTCGCACGCGAACGAGTTTCCGTGCCGACAGCGTCCGCAGTGGCCGCAGGCGCCGCTGTGCCAACCGACCCCGACACGCGTGCCGACCTGCCAGCCATCGATATCCGCGCCGATCGCCTCGATGGTGCCGATCACCTCATGCCCCGGAACGCGCGGATACACGAGTCCCGGCATGTGGCCCTGCACGACCATCGAGTCGCTGTGACACACGCCGCAGGCGTGCACGCGAATTCGCACCTCGTGACGGGCGGGCTCCGGCACCGCGCGCTCCTCCACGCGGAATCGACTGCCCGGCTGTGCGATGACCATCGCGCGCATTGCTGGCATGGCATTTCTCCTTGAGCTGCGGGAGCGCGAGGATCGCGCCTGGCGGACGGGCGGTCAAGCACCCTCCACGCGCGAGTGACCGTCGGCGTTCGGCAGACCGGCACTTAGGAGGCAGCAGGCACGCCGCAGCCACTATTTGACGTTGATGGCGGTGAGCAGGCCGGATCCCTCGATGTAGAGAATGCCGTTCTGCGACAGAGCCAGCCGACCCACCAGCGGATAGCTCCAGACCGTCCGATGGGTCATCGTGTCGATGCCGTAGATGGCGAGGTTGGTGCTGACGAAGATCATGCTCTTGGTCAGCAGCACTTCGCTCTTGAAACCGACGTCGCCCGACTGAGGCGGTACCCAGGCCCAGAGCAGCGAGCCATCCGCTTCAGCGCGGGCCTCCAATTGCAGCGGATTGTCATTGGCCACATAGAGAACGCCTGCGTCGTAGGCCGGTGTGCTTGGGAAATTCCCGGCGATCCTCCAGTCTATGGAGTTTTGTGCGACATTGAAGTGGAGCAGCGAGTTGCCGACGGCACCGCCGTCTATCACGGAATTCGCATAATTGGCTGCGAAGAGGGAGCCGGGAGCACCTAGGACCGCGGAGCCGCCGATTACATACACGTAGTTCATGTAGGCGGGATCGGCGATCGAGCTTTGAACGAGGCCGGTTGCAGGATCGAGCACTTTCAGAGCATCGCCGGTATATGCATAGACCTTGTTTGCATCGACCGCCGGCGTCCACTGCGAGGTCTGCGTGAGCGGTGTGAAGAAAAGCTGCTGACCGGCCGGTTGGAATCCGTATATGCCGCCGTAAGTTCCCGCATTCGTGTAAATGCCCTGCGCACCGATCGCAGTCGCAAGGTACTGCTCCCACTGAGAACTCATCGGTGATTTGAAGACGAGGCTTCCGTCCACCGTGTTGAAGGCAAACAGGTAAGTGGAGGACTGCTGACCGGCCGCCACGTACACGACGCCACTTGCGACCGATGGCGGATTTGAAGATGGAAACGGGAGGCCGCTGAAATCGTATTGCCACACGGCGCTTGCGTCGAATTCCTTGTACGCGTACAGCAGGTTGCCGCTTGCAATGAACAATTGACCGTTCGATGTCGTGAGCGTATTCGGATAGGGATAGTATGGATCACCCTGCTCGACCGGCGGACCTTGCCAGCGCGTGGAGAATAGATTGGGATCGAGCTGCACCGGCACGTAGCCGGTGTGTGCGGCGTTGGCCTGATACATCGTCCAATCCGGCACGCCGGTCCAGGAGTTGAGGGCCGTCAGGTGGTTGCCAGGCCAGGCGCTGCTAGCGGATAAGACGTAGATGTCGAAGGGTACGGCAACCGAGGGAACCGCCTGCGGCGCTGTGCATCCCGGGTCGCTGCACAGCTTGAGGTTGACGTTGCTCGTGTAGTGGCCCGGCACGATCCGCGTGGAAACCGTCAGGGCGAGCGTGTACCCCCCGTTGCTCGGCACCACCGTGACGGCGGGTGCGAATACGCCGTTCGTGTCACTCGCGGTCGCGACGAGGGTCCCGGAGAACACGAAATCCACCGGAACGATCGTCAACGTGATAGTGACCGGCGTGCCGCTGGCGAGCAGGCGCGAGATGACGCCGGGTGTCACGTTCACCGCAATCACCTCGAGCGATAATGTAAAGCTCGTCGAGCCCGAGACGTTACTCGCCGTGATCGTGTAATCGGACAGCACACTCGCCGACGTCGGCGTTCCCGTGATCTGACCGCCCGCGGGATCGAGCGAGAGCCCCGCCGGTAGCGCAGGCGACGCGGAGTACTTCGTGACCAACCCCGTGACCGTAGGCGCAAGAGCGGTAATGGGGGTGCGCGCCACGTAGGTCTGGGGGCTGGGATAGGAGAGCCCGGTCGGGGCCGCAGGCAGCACCGCGATCGACAAGCCGAACGCGGTCGAGCCTCCCGAGCCTTGGGCGGTGATGGTATAGGTCGCCTTGGCCGTGGGGGTTGTCGGCGTCCCACTGATCTGACCACTGGTCGAATTGAGGGTGATACCCGTCGGCAGTGTCGGGGATACGGAGTAACTCGTGACGGGTCCTTGGACTGAGGGATTCAGCGGCGTGATAGCGGCCCCGGTGATGTAGGTCTGCGGACCGGGGTAAGACAGTGCGCTCGGTGCGCTGGGACCCGAGCCGCCGCCCCCGCAACTGGCGACGAGGGCGACGATCGCTCCCAGGACGATACGACTGAGGAATCCTACCTTGGCGGTACGCACGATGGCGCTCTCCCTGCGATCGGCTGTTCTTTCTCGAGCGTGCACTCAAGCGTCCAAATCGGAGGCGACCCGAGCACAGCTCGTCTACTGGTCTTGCCTGAGCAGCATACCGCGCTGCACGTGCGACCGGCGCGGCCGCTTGGTGCGGTGCGGGTTTCCCCTCCCCCGCTTGAGGTCACACGGTCGTGACACGCCTCGCTGGGATATGGGCAGCCGTGCTGATCTGGCGTACGCTCTGCGCCAGGGAAACCGGCAGTCCTGAACATCTCAGGCGCCATGCCATGGATTCGGTCTGCTCAAATCGGGGATTCGCTCTAGCGCTTCTAGCGATGTTCGCGTGCGCGGACGCGCTGATGCTCGCCTCCTGCGGCGGTGGCGGGGGCGCCGCGCCTCCTGCGGCGCCGCCCCTGGCGTTCGCACTGCCGGGACCCCTCCAGAAAACCTACGGCGACAGTCCCTTCACCGACCTCGCCACGGGAGGAGCCGGCACGGGCGCCATCACCTACAGCACGAGCAATGCTTCGGTGGGGCGAGTCGGCGCCACGACCGGAACGGTGACGATCACCGGCGCGGGAAATGCAACGATCACGGCGACGAAAGCCGCCGACGGCAGCGCGAATTCGCAGCAGGTTTCGTATTCGCTCACGGTGACGAAGGCCTCGCAGTCGATCACAGTCTCCAATGCCAAGCCGCTCGCGGTCTTCATCGGCCAGCCGCAGACTTCGCCGGTCACCGGCGGCGCTGGAACCGGAGCGTTCAGCTACTCGAGCAACAACCCCGCGGTGATCACGGTCGACCCCGGCAGCGGCGTCGTGCTCGCCGTCGCGCCGGGGAGCGCTCAGATCACGGTCGACAAGGCCGGCGATGCCAATTACAACGCGGCGGCACAGGCAACCTTCACGGTCGATGCCATCCCGAAGACTATTCAACTTCATGGCTGGATCGGCATCTCGGATACCGTCGTGTCCGCCGTGCCGGCCGTGCCCACGGTCGGCCTGTTTCGATCGGCCTCCGCAAGCTGCGATCTGAGCCAGTACTCGAGCTGCCCGCAAGGGCAGTTCAACGTGTTTGGTAGCTCGACCATTGCGGACAGTGCAGCAACGCTCTCCCGACCCGCTTACTACTGGCTGCAGCACGGACCCTACATCAGCAATCCCGCGCTCATTACCCCGACAAAATTCAGCCCGCGCGCGCAAGCGCAGATGATCGCCTTCAATGGCCGTCTGTGGGTGATCGGTGGCTATGATGGCCAACTGCGCAACGATGTGTGGTCGTCGGCGGATGGCAGCACCTGGACGCAAGTGCTCGCCAACGCCCCGTTCAGTGCCCGGGACGCCTTCGCGCTCGCCGTTTTCGCGGGCCGGCTTTGGCTGATCGGAGGCTATGACGGCACGAGTCTCAACAACGAGATCTGGTCGACCGGCGATGGGTTGACGTGGACACAGGTGACCGTGAGCCCGAATTTCTCCCCGCGGTCGGGTCACGGCCTGATAGCGCTCCAGAACCGACTCTGGTTGATCGGCGGCGCCGATGGCGGCGCCTTGCGCAGCGACATCTGGTCATCGGCCGATGGATTCACCTGGCGCGAGGACTCGGCAGCGGCCGCATTCTCCCCTCGCAGTCAATTCGGTGTGACCTCGCTCAACGGCAAGCTCTGGCTGGCCGGCGGCTATACGGGATCCGTTGGCGCGAACGATGTGTGGTCCTCCACTGATGCAATCAACTGGACGCAGGTGACCGCTGCGGCCGCGTTCACCCCGCGCTACGCTCATCAGTTGCTCGCGGCCGGCACGGAGTTGTTCGTCTTCGGCGGCTTTGACGGCGTCACGGGCCACCCCCGAGATGTCTGGAGCTCGAGTGACGGTAGCAACTGGCAGCAGATGACCGCGACCGCCGATTGGTCGCAGAGAGTGCAGTCGGCCGGCACGGTGTTCAACGGTGCCCTCTGGACGACGGGCGGATACGATCCGCTCAATTTTGCGCGCTACAACGATGTCTGGCAGTCCTCCGACGGTCAGCACTGGACGCAGGCGACGCCCCTGGGCCCGTTTGAGGGCCGTTACGCTCACGCAACAGCCGTCGTGAACGGCCGGGTCTGGGTGATCGCGGGCTTCGATGGCTCGGGGCGCGCGGATGTCTGGTCTTCCGCCGATGGTCTCGACTGGCAGGAAGCGACCGCCAGTGCCGCGTTTCAGGCGCGATACGGTCTGCAGGCGGTGAGCTTTGGCAATCAGCTGTGGATCATCGGCGGAAATACCGGCGCGCTGACCCTTCCGAATGACGTGTGGTCCTCTAGCAATGGGCAGACCTGGTCGCAGGTCACCGCAGCGGCGGCTTTCCCGGGGCGTGCGCAGCATCAATCGCTCGCCTTCGCGGGCCGCCTGTGGGTAATTGCCGGCGCTGACTCTTCAAGTCTATTGAGCGATGTGTGGTCCTCCACGGACGGTATCACGTGGACGCAAGCGACGGCCTCTGCCGCCTTCACCCCGCGCTCTAATCATCAGGCGCTCGTTTTCAACAATCTGATGTGGGTGATCGGCGGGGGGGACAATAGCGGCGCCAGGAACGACGTCTGGTCGTCAGCGGATGGCGTAACGTGGACTCAGGTCAGCGGGGCGGCGGCTTTCCCGGGGCGCTTCGACCACGCCGCCGCCGCGTTCAACGGGCGCATGTGGGTCATC
>VBNP01000259.1 GCA_005877965.1 Gammaproteobacteria bacterium
TGGACGTGGGCGTATGAGCGTCATCGAGGCCGGCTATTTCGACGGCAAGAGCTCGGTCAAGCGGCCGGTCGGCATCGTCGTCTCGCGCGGCAGGATGAAGATCATCGGCAGGGACCTGGAGCAGGAGTTCGACGCCCGGCTGGTGCGCAGGTCGCTGCGCATCGCGAGCACGCCGCGGTGGCTCTACCTGCCGGGCGGCGGCGCCTGCGTCACGTCCGACAATGCCGCCGTCGACAGGATCACGCGGGAGAGACGCTACGAGAGGGTGCTTCACAAATGGGAATCCCGGCCCGCGTACGCGGCGCTCGCCGTGGCGCTGGTCGTAGGGATGCTCTGGCTGCTGGTGGACCGCGGCGTGCCGGTCGCCGTCGAGCGCATCGCGGAGCATATCCCGGTCGAAGCCGAAGCCGCCCTGGGCCGCGAGACGCTGAGGGCGCTCGACGAACGCATGATGCGCAAAAGCACCCTTTCCGAATCCAGGCAGGATTCGCTGCGCGCGAAGTTCGCCGACATGGCTCGCGCCGCGGAGGAAACGACGCCGTACAGTCTCGAGTTCCGGCAAAGCTTCATCGGGGCCAACGCATTCGCGCTGCCGTCGGGCATCATCGTCGTAACGGACGACCTAGTGCGCCTTTCGAGAAGCGACGACGAGGTGGTAGGCGTGCTCGCCCACGAGCTCGGCCATGTGAAGCACCGGCACACGATGCGGCGCCTCCTGGAGGGCTCGGCAACCGCTTTGATCATTGCGGGCGTGACCGGCGATGTCGCCTCCACGACGTCGCTTGCCGCCGCTGCGCCCACGCTGCTGCTTCAGACCAGGTACTCGCGCGATAACGAGCGCGAGGCCGACGCCTACGCCGTGCAGATGATGCGCAGGGCCAATGTCGATCCTACCTACCTTGCGAGGATCCTCACGCGGATGGAGCGCAGCAGCGGCGCGCGCGGCACGCGCATTCCGACTTTCCTCTCCACGCATCCCCAAACCGGCGAACGCGAAGCGCTCGCGCTCGCGGCGGCAGGCGAGACGCGCGGGCCCTCGCGCGGCAAGGAGGAGCGCATCGACTTCACCGGGCTCTGGAAGGAGGATTGCGAGCAGCTCTATGGGCTCCAGTTCAAGCCATTGGAGAAGCAGGGCGTGTACTCGGTATCGCTGTGCGGCCCGGCCGGCTGCCTGGACCCCGGGACGTACCGCCCCAACACCACCGTGCAGGGCGATCCCACGTACGATGTCCTGTACGCGGAGGAGATCCTCATCAAGCAACCCCGGGGAGATTCCACGAGCTATGTGAAATGCGCCAGCGAAGTCATGCCCGAGGTGCCGGACAGGTAGGCGCGCGTTGGCGCTACGCTCATCACCGTACGAGGCAGTTGAACCGCTTGTTCGGAAGCATCTGTCGTTGATCGAGTGGCCAGAAACCGCGGGCCTGATCCATGAGCTGCGTGTTGCCCGCAAGCGCGGCTATCTTCGGCCCGGCGAACTCGAAGCCGTTTGCTACTGGAAGTCTCCCCGGGCAATCCATCACATAAGAGCCAACAGTTCCAGTGCGATTCGCGCGGCCACTCGCGCCGCTCTCGCCAGCCGTAGCGAGCGCGCGCGTCTCGAGGCATTGACCGCATTGAGCGGTGTATCCGTTCCGATGGCCTCTGCGGTGCTGACGCTCCTTGATCCGAAGCGGTATGGCGTAATCGATATCCGGGTCTGGGAGCTGCTTTACGCGCTGCGCACGGTGACAAGGAACCCCGGGGCCGTCGGGTTCAGCTTTAACAACTGGCATGAGTTCCTGATGATCATCAGGCACTTTGCGAAAAAGCTGGAGTGCAAGGCGCGCGACATCGAACGCACCCTCTTCATGGCGCACAAGCAGCACCGGAAGGGACGGCTGTATGGGGGACGTTAGGGCGCTGGAACCGGCATTGATAGTGCTCGGCATTGCGGCGGGAATGATCGCGGTCGAGTTGTTGATGGGTGGACGCCGCTGGCCGCACGTGCCGGGATGGGTTGGACGTGCCCTGGTGCTGAACGCGGCTCAGGCGGGAGTCGTGCTGGTTACCGGCCTGACATGGGACCGCTGGTTTCCGCAGTTGCGCCTGTGGGATCTGAGCGGCCTGGGTACCGTCCCGGGTGCGGTGATCGGTTATCTGGTCATTACGTTCGTTTACTACTGGTGGCACCGCGCCCGCCATGAGGTTTCCTTCCTTTGGCGCTGGTTCCATCAGGTGCACCACAGTCCGCAACGCATCGAGGTCATCACCAGCTTCTACAAGCACCCGTTCGAGCTGATCGCGAACGGTGCGCTGTCGAGCTTCGTGCTCTACGTCGTGGTCGGCGCGGGCCCGGCAGCTGCCACGCTCGCGGTGACGTTTACCGGCCTTGCTGAGCTCTTCTACCACTGGAACGTAAAAACGCCGTACTGGCTGGGATTCTTCCTCCAGCGGCCGGAGAGCCACTGCATACATCATCGCGACGGTTGGCACCGCAGCAACTACGCGGATCTTCCGCTTTGGGACATGCTGTTCGGCACCTTCGAGAATCCCCGCCGCTACGAGGCCGCATGCGGATTCGGGCCGGAGCGCGAGGCGCGTCTGTCCGATATGCTGTTCGGGCGTGACGTGAACGCCCCGAGGAGCAACGCGTGACGCGTCGTGAACTGGCGGCGGCAGCCGTGCTGATCGTCATCGGTTGCGCGCAGATGGCTGGCGACCTGCTGCAGATTCCGCTCCTGAAAGCGTTCGGCGCCGCAACGAGCGCTTCCCCGGCGCCGAAAGTGTTTACCGCGCAGGACGGCTTCGAAACGTACGCCAACCGGTTCTTCCTGGAATGGCAGGACGCCGCAGGAAAGAGGCAGGTTCTTGAACTAAGTCCCGAGGCGTACTCCGGCATCCAAGGCCCGTATAACCGGCGCAACGTTTATGGAGCCGTGTTCTCTTATGCGCCAGTGCTGGATGCGAATCCGTTGACGCGTCCGATGTTCAGGACGGTATTAAGGCGATCCTTTTGCGGGGATCGCCCGGTATTCGCCGAGGTCGGCGTACCTGCTGATGCGGCGCGCCATGGGCCAATGCGTATCCGGCTCGAGCCGCGCCGGTCAACGGAGTCGCAGCGCTTCGCGCTTTCGCACGAGGTGCGCTGTAATGGCTAACGGCTGGACCGGCGGGCAATACAGCATCTTCCGCACCCTGCTCGGTGTATATCTCTGCATTCACTTCGTCCACCTTCTGCCCTGGTCCGCGGAGCTTTTCTCGAGCGCGGGCGTGCTCCCGGACGGGCGCCTGAGCCCGCTCTTTGCGCGCTTCCCGAATCTCTATTGGATTAGCGACGCTCCTTGGTTCGTCTACGCCACGCTGTGCGTGGCCGCTGCCGCCGCCGTCGCCTTTGCGCTCGGATGGCGGGACCGCATTGCCGCGCTGTGGATGCTGGTAGTGCTCGCCGGATTATTTGGCCGCAACCCGCTGATCGCCAACCCGAGCATGCCGTACGTCGGATTCATGCTCCTCGCCCACCTCTTCATTCCCGCCGCGCCGTACGGCTCGGTGGCAGCGCGGGGCCGCTCGGACCCCGGCGGCGCGTGGTTAATGCCGCGCGCAGTTTTTCTCTCAGCGTGGGTAGTGCTCGCCTTGTCCTACAGCTACAGCGGCTATACCAAGCTGCTTTCTCCCTCATGGGTCGCAGGCGACAACATCGCGTTCGTTTTGCAGAACCCGCTGGCGCGCCCATGGCTGCTGCGCGACTTCTTCCTCTGGCTGCCGCCGATCTTTCTGACCTTGTTGACCTGGACGGTGCTTTACTTGGAGCTGCTGTTCGCTCCGCTTGCCGTTTGGCCGAGAGCGCGCCCCTGGGTGTGGCTCGCGATGCTGGTCATCCAGTTCGGATTCCTGTTTCTGCTGAACTTCGCTGACCTCACGGCCGGGATGCTGCTGTTCCATCTGTTCACCTTCAATCCGGCCTGGATTCCGGCAAGGTCGTTCCAGCGCAACGAAGTCCTGTATTACGACGGCAACTGCGCCATGTGCCATGGTTTCGTGCGTCTCCTGCTGGCCGAGGAGCGCACCGGGACATTGCGATACGCGCCGCTTCAGGGTAGGCATTTCCGGGAAAGCGTTCCGGAATCGAAGCGAAGCGGGTTGCCGGATAGCTTGATCTTGGGGACAGGAGATGGAATCCTGCAGCTGCGCTCCGCTGCCGTGATCCGGATCATGGAGCGATTGGGCGGCCTCTGGACCGCGGCGGCGCGGCTGCTACGCCTCGTACCGCGGCCGCTGCGTGACGCAGCTTACGACGCGGCAGGCGCGCTGAGATACCGTGTATTCGGCCGCGCACCGGATGCCTGTCCTCTCATGGCACCGGAGCTCCGCAAGCGAATGGTCGTCGAGTGACATTAGGCGACGACCCATCTTCACACGGAGGACCTCGATGCCCCCTCGCATGGTGTGCGCCGCGGCAGCCGCATCGATTGCCGCCTTGAGTGCTGCCTATGGCGGCGAGGTATCTACATCGCGCCAGCAGCCCGCCGTGGTATGTACGTCGGAGGGCGGTAGCCCATGGATCCTCAAGGCACGAGGAACATTGACCCGGACAAAATCGAAAAACGAGATAATTTACGATCTGGACCTCGGCGGGCAACGTTATA
>VBNP01000252.1 GCA_005877965.1 Gammaproteobacteria bacterium
CGCAGCGACCAAGGCTTTCGTCCTGGCATTTGGGGAAGGGCTGTCGTACGAGCTTCGCGACAGCGGCGTTCGCGTAGTCACGGTGTGCCCCGGTTTCACGCGCACCGGCCTGTATGCGGACACCGGTGTTCCCGGTCTGGCCGGGAGGTTGCTGCCCTTCGCAACCCCGGAGAAAGTCGTGCGCGTTGCCCTCGCTGCGTATGACGCGGGGCGCGTGGTTCGCGTCGTCGGGCTGACGAACCGCCTGCTGGCCATCTCCGGCGCTCTGACGCCGCC
>VBNP01000253.1 GCA_005877965.1 Gammaproteobacteria bacterium
GTCGGGTCCGGCAGCTCCTCGTTGACTCGCAGCTCCAGCTGTCCGCGCGGCAGCAGGCGGGCCCCAGGGATATGTCCCCGCTCAAAAGCCTCGCGCTCGCGCACATCCAGCACCAGCAGCTCCCCAGTAGCCCCCTCGATGTGGCTCCGCAGCTCCGTGAGCGACATGAATGGTACACGCGCGGCCGCCTCCGCCAGCAACTGCCCCACGCTCTTGCCGCCGCTCATGTTTACTCGCAGCGCCTCGGTGATGTGGGTCGGCATGCTCAGGTTGAGATTGCGCATCATGTCGACAAAGGCAGCGCGATCGCGCCGTTGCAAGCGCGGGTTCTCGGCCATCTCCTGCCCGATGCTCGAATGACTGCGTCCCTTGTACTCGTGTGCTGGGAACACCTTGAGCCCGGAGTCGAGGCGCAGCAGTCGCTGAAACAGACTCTCATGCAGCGCCTCAGGATCGCCGCCCGGCAGATCCGTGCGCCCGGTTGCTCCGATCAGTAGCGTATCGCCGGTGAATACCCGGTCCTCGACCACGAGGCACACCGAATCGCGCGTGTGACCCGGGGTGTGCAGGACCTGCAGCCGGAGCCGTCCGAGCGCCATCATTTCCCCATCGTCGACCCGCATGTCGACAATGGGCGCTCCACTCTCGTCCGCAGTCGCGGAGAAATGATCCGCGTGCGTATGGGTGTCGATCAGATAGCGGATATGCAGACCATTGTGTGCAGCCAGCCCGAGGTAGCGATCCAACTGGGTGATTTCCGGGTCGATGAGCACTGCCGCGCGCGTGTCCGCACATCCCACCAGATAAGACTGGCAGCCGCCGGTGGCGATGTGCTCGAAGATCATGGAGTCTCCTCGCGGCGGATGTCGATGATTCTGGACGCGCAGGCTTGCGGCACTCTGGGGCCGCGCGGCGTCGACGTCAATGAGGGCGCGGCATTCGCGAGAGCGAAGGCGCGCCGTGAGTTGCGCGATGATCTGCGCATCGAGCCAATACTCGGCGTGTTGGCGGGACCTGTTCAGCGCTGTTCGGGCGCGCGCCGCTCAGCCGACCGCATGACTCCAGGGGTGGTGCAGGATGTGCTGCGGGTTGCGGCGCTCAGGTGAGCACGAGGGCGACGAGATCCCCTTGGTGTTTCGGCGCTCCAGAAGCGGCGTCCAAGCTCGCGATTCGCCGCTTTGTCAGCCGCGTCGGACAGGTAATTCAGACAATCCGCCGGGGTGAGCTTGGCATGGTCTTTCTATGTACCATGCGGTGCTCTACGTCCTGTAATCAGAGAGAACCCAGGTGCGTCCATGTGGCCTCGCCTGCGGCAGCCGGGCATGATAGCCGTGGTTCTGCTCGCATCGATACTGCTGTCGCAAGACACAGCCACGAGTTCGGGCGCGCCCGCTAAGGCGCCGGCAACCCAGGTTCACCACCATGGCGACACTGCTGCGCAGAAGACGGCACGGCCTGCCCAACCTCAATCCTTCGGTTTCGCCAATGTGCAACAGCTGGCGCACGAACGCGCGGCACGCGATTATCGGCCGATGTCAGATGCGCTACCGGCCTCGCTCGCCGCTCTGAGCTACGACCAATACCGTGACATTCGCTTTCGCCCCGAAAGCGGGCTGTGGCACGGCCAGTCCCTGTTCGAGGTGCAGTTCTTCCACCGCGGCTACCATGTCAGGCAGCGCGTCAATGTCTTCGAGGTAGACGATGCGGGCGCGAGTCCGGTCGCGTACAACCCTCAATTCTTCACCTTCGGGCGCCTGCTCAAGCCCCCGAAGGCTGCGGCGAATCTCGGCTACGCGGGTTTCCGCGTGCACTATCCGCTGCAGTCACCCGCGTACAAGGATGAGCTGATCGTCTTCCTCGGCGCTTCCTATTTCCGTGTGCTCGGCCGCAATCAGCGTTACGGCGCCTCGGCACGCGCTCTGGCGATCGATACCGCAGCGCCCAGCGGGGAGGAATTCCCCACTTTCACCGATTTCTGGCTGGTGCGGCCGCAGCCATTGGACCGCGTGCTCACGATCTATGCGCTACTCGACGGCAAAAGCGTGGCGGGCGCGTATCAATTCCAGATTCGACCCGGCGCCATCACTCAGGTCGAAGTGCATTGCGAGCTCTACGCGCGCCGCGGTATAGGCAAGCTGGGCGTGGCGCCGCTCACCTCGATGTTTCTCTACGGCGAGGAGGGCGGCGCTCGGCACTTTGACGATTACCGCCCGCAGGTCCACGACAGCGACGGCTTCATGACGCAAACCGGTCACGGGGAATGGATCTGGCGTCCGTTGGCCAATCCACGCGAGTTGCGGGTCAATCGCTTCATGGACGAAAATCCGCGCGGCTTCGGTCTGATCCAGCGCGAGCGCGATTTCAATCATTACCAGGATGTGGAATCTCAATATCAATCGCGGCCGAGCTACTGGGTCGAGCCTCTCGGGAATTGGGGCAAGGGCGGAGTGGAGCTGGTTGAAATTCCCAGCGATGAGGAAATCCACGACAACATGGTCGCTTATTGGGTGCCGGCGCAGGCTGCGGCGGCGGGCAAACCCCTGTCATTCTCCTATCTATTGTCCGCCTACGCCCAGGCGCCGCACTGGCCGCCGGGCGGCCGGGTGGTCGCGACCCGCGACGGGAATCCGGCCATGGGTGATAACAAAGGGCGCTTTGCCCCCGGCGCGCGCCGCATGCTGATCGATTTCGCCGGCGGCGAACTGGACGGACTCGACGGCGCGCAACCGGTCAAGGCGAACGTGAGCGCCGAAAACGGCCAGATTGAAGCCTTGACGGTGCAGCGTCTCGCGACCGTCGCCTGGCGGGTCGCATTCGTGGTCACGCCCAAAATGAAGAAGCCGGTCGACCTGCGCTGCTATCTTACCCTGTATGGCGAGGCGCTGACGGAGACCTGGGTCTATCAATGGACGCCTTGAGCGAGGGCTGGTCGACATCGCGGATGCGCTGGCAAGTGCGCCTGCGCCGCACGCTGTTTTTCGGTTTGACCTTTCTCACAGCTGGCTGTGCGAGCGCGCTGCTGCTGGACGTTCTGCAAGCCAACGGTCTGAGCGGCACCGAGCTGCTGGGCCTGGTGCTCTTTTTTGCGCTGTTTGCCTGGATCGCCAGCGCTTTCTGGACCGCGATCGCGGGTTTCGCGATTCAACTTGCCGGGCGCGATCCCGCGGGAATTCAGCTCGGCGAAGTGGCCGGACGGACGCTGCGCACACGCACCGCCATCGCCATGCCGGTGTACAACGAGGATCCCCGGCGCGTGGCCGCGGGCCTCGAGGCGATCTGGTGTTCGCTGGCGCGGGAGCCCGAGCGCGGGGCATTCGATCTCTTCATCCTCTCCGACACGCGCGATCCGGGCATCGCTGCCGAAGAGGAAGCGATGTGGCAGCGGTTTGTTGCACGCCACCGGGCCGCCGGCCGGGTGTTCTATCGCCGCCGTCGCGATCGCAGTGACCATAAGGCGGGCAATATCGCCGACTTCGTGCGTCGCTGGGGCGCGGGGTACGAATGCATGATCGTCCTCGATGCGGACAGCATCATGACCGGTTCGGCCCTGGTGACACTCGCGCGTGTGATGGACGCGCATCCCGAAGTAGGCATTCTGCAGTCCCTGCCCCTGCCGGTGGGGCGCGAGTCGCTGTTCGGACGCCTCATCCAGTTTGGCGCGCGGCTGCAGGGCCCGATGCTGGCGCGCGGGCTCGCCTTCTGGCAGCTGGGAGAGAGCAACTACTGGGGCCACAATGCCATCCTGCGCCTGCAACCCTTTGCACGTCACTGTACGCTGCCGCATCTGCCCGGGAGCCCGCCCCTGGGTGGAGAGATTCTGAGTCATGACTTCGTCGAAGCGGCGTTCATGCGCCGCGCCGGTTACGAGGTCCGCCAGCTGCCCGAGCTCATCGGCAGCTGGGAGGAAATGCCGGCAAACC
>VBNP01000122.1 GCA_005877965.1 Gammaproteobacteria bacterium
TAGCGAAAGTGCGCCGCCTGCTGCGCCGGGTCGCGCTCGCTCGGCGTGCGGCTCCTCGCGCTCACAGGTTCTTGACCTCTTCCGGGATGGCATAGAAGGTCGGATGCCGGTACACCTTGTCCCGCGCCGGCTCGAACAGCGCGTCGGCCTCTTCGGGGTCCGAGGCGATGATATCCGCCGAGCGCACCACCCACAGGCTCACGCCCTCCTGGCGGCGCGTATACACGTCGCGCGCGTGCTCGATCGCCATGCGCGCGTCCGCGGCATGCAGGCTCCCGACGTGCTTGTGCTCGAGTCCCGAGCGCGAGCGGATGAAGACTTCATACAGCGGCCAATCCTCGCTCATGAGGCCTCCGGTTCCATGCCGCCTGCGGCCTGCGGTGTGCGGCGGTGTTGCTTCACGGCGTGCGCGGCCGCCGCCTCGCGCACCCAGCGACCGGCCTCATCCGCCGTGCGCCGCGCCTCGAGCCGTTCACGGTTGCAGGGTCCGTTGCCCTTGAGCACCGCGTGGAACTCGTTCCAGTCGATCGGGCCGATCAGATAATGCTGCGTGCCGGGATCGAAGCGCAGCTCGCGGTCGGGGATCGAGAGCCCGAGAAACTGCGCCTGCGGCACGGTGATATCGATGAATTTCTGGCGCAGCTCGTCGTTGCTGAAGCGCTTGATCTTCCAGCGCATCGACTGGGCGGTGTGCCTGGAGTCGGCATCGCTCGGGCCGAACATCATGATCGAGGGCCACCACCAGCGGTTGAGCGCGTCCTGCGCCATCGCCCGCTGTGCGCCACTCCCCTGCGCCAGCGTCAGCATGATCTCGAACCCCTGGCGCTGATGAAAGCTCTCCTCCTTGCAGATGCGCACCATGGCACGCGCGTACGGGCCATAGGAGCAGCGGCAGATGGGGATCTGGTTCATGATCGCCGCGCCATCGACCAGCCAGCCGATCGCGCCCACGTCCGCCCAGGTCAGTGTCGGGTAGTTGAAAATGCTCGAGTACTTGGCGGTGCCGGACAGCAGCTGCTCGAACATCTGCGCCCGTGAGATGCCGAGCGTCTCCGCGGCGCTGTACAGGTACATGCCGTGGCCGCCCTCGTCCTGCACCTTGGCGATCAGCACCGCCTTGCGCCGCAGGCTCGGCGCGCGCGTGATCCAGTTGCCCTCCGGGAGCATGCCGACGATTTCCGAGTGGGCGTGCTGGGAGATCTGCCGGATCAGGGTCTGGCGATACGCATCCGGCATCCAGTCCTTGGGCTCGATCTTGTCCTCGGCATCGACGCGCGCCTGGAAACGCTGCGCCAGCGCGGCGGACTCGCCGCCGGCGGCGGGCACGGGTTCCTTGCCGTGGGTATCGAGCGCCTGGGTGTACATGGGGGTACTTGCTGCCAAGACCCGGTCTGATATGACACAAGACTAGCACGGAGACGTAGGTTTTTGTGTCACAATTTTAATCCCCCATGGACCGCAAGCCGCGCGCGCCGCTCCCCGCCCCCGTTCGGGCCGTGCTGCGCAATTTTCGCGCGCAGCGCCCGCTGCGCGGCGGCTCGCTCCTGGTCACGCTCTTCGGCGACTCGATCGCGCCCCGCGGCGGTGCGGTCACCCTCGGCAGTCTGATCCGCCTCGCCGCGCCCTTCGGCCTCACCGAGCGCCTGGTGCGCACCTCGGTGGCACGGCTGGCGCGCGAGGGCTGGCTGGCGGCGCAGCGCTCCGGCCGCCGCAGCGAGTACCAGCTTACGCGCACCGGCGCGCAGCGCTTTGCAGCAGCGACGCGGCGCATCTACGGCGAGAGTCCCTCGGTGTGGGACGGGAAGTGGACGCTCGTGGTGGTGCCACCGGGTGGGCCGCGCCGCGCGCCCTTGCGCGAGGAACTGAAGTGGCTCGGCTTCGGGCAGCTCAACCCCTCGCTGTTCGCCCATCCCGGCTGCACCCCCGGACAGGCACGCAGTTGGTTGCGCAATGTACGCGGGGCCCGGGATGCACTGCTGCTGCAGGGCATCAGCACCGATCTCGGCAACGACCGCCGGCTCGCGAGGCGCGGCTGGGATCTGAAGGATCTCGCCCGCCGCTACCGCCGTTTCGTGGCGAGTTTCGCGCCGGTCGAGTCGCTCCTCGGTCCGGGCGCGGCACTCCCCGCCGACACGGCGTTCCTCATCCGTACGCTGCTGATCCACGAGTATCGCAAGATTCACCTGCGCGATCCGCTGCTGCCGCCGGCGCTGTTGCCGCCGCACTGGGTGGGAACGGCCGCCTACGAGGTGTGCCGCCGCCTGTATGCGCGGGTGTTTCCCGCAGCCGAGAGTTACCTGTCAGCGAGCGCGCACCAGCTGCACCGGCCCTTGCCGGCCGCAAACTCCGCGGCACACGCGCGCTTCGGCGGCATCGCGCGGCGCTGAGGCGCCGTGGCGGCGGCGGGCACCGGGGCTCCGGCGTGAGCCCTCGACCGTTGGTCGGCTGGGAGATCGGCTATGTGTCGGTCTCCCAGCCGCCGCCCGAAGTTCGGGCTAGTGGCCCGAGCGGCAATCTACTCGACGGCAGATGCCGCCGGTTGCTTTCTTCTGCCGCGTGAAGTACGTGACAGACGTACCCGCATGGTTATCCGCGTAGGCAACGTTGATGAGATGGTTCGTCGGGTCAATCGCGATCTGGAAGAAGTCGGCAAGGGTGCGGTCGGAGCTGCCAGTGAGACCGCCGGTTGAGATCGACCCCGTGTGGTTGATGTGGTCGGTAGCTTGGCTCAGCGTGAAAACCGGCGCGCTAGCGTGGCCGTTGACGGTCTCCGCAACGTAGACGTTCCAGTTTGCTGAAATCGCGTTCGAATTGCCGACTAGATCGGCACCATACCACGCGATGGCCACGTGGCCGTTCGCATCGGCCGCGACCCAGGGGAACACGTTCGACTTTCCAGCTTGGGACGTGTTCTGCGTCACCATGATGGCCGGAGACCAGCTCGTCCCATGAGTCGTCGAGTACGAGTAATAGATGTCCCTGTTGTCCGACCAGACGGCGTACACGTAGCCGAAGTCGTCTACCGCGAGCGCGGGGAACAGATTGCCGAGGCCGGCCCCGCTAGGACAGGTCGAACCGGCCCCGCAACTGAAGATCTTGTAGACAGTGAACGATAGCGTGTGACTCGTGAGACTCACGCCCGAAGCCACGCCAACATAGACGGCGTTGAGGAAGTTGGCGCTGTTGTTCGCGTTGTCCACAGGGTTGTCGGGGCCCACAAAGATCTGATACAGGTTGCCGTGGCTTGCAGTACTACTGCGGTCCACCTTGATCTGGCCGGCGATGTTGCCGGTAGGAGGACCGACGCTCAGCGCTGTCGTGGCGTCAACAACGGCTGTCTCCGGGACGACGTCCGTATAGGTCAGGCCTCCATCGTTCGAGCGTTGCACAAAGATTTGGGAGGTTGTTCCAAAATCGTGATATTCCATGTAGACGTGATTCGGATCGTCCAAGGCGTCGATCCACATGCGATCGTCGAAGGGAACCCCGGCCGCGGCCACGTCCGGAGTACTGAAGGTATCGGCGCGGTTGGTGGAATGGCTGCCGGTAACTTCCGCTGCGGTGAGGCTGACCACGGCTAGATTTGGAACGTTGTTTAATGGGTTCGCAGCGTTCACGGCGACGTCCCCATCGCCTCCTCCCGGCGCCAACCCGCTCGTAGTGCAAAAAGTGGTTACGAAGATGCCGCAATCAGGCTGACCTTCGTACTTGAACCGCAGGGTTCCGTTAGCGTTCGGTCCTCCGTCTGCAGTCTTATTCCAGCGCCATAGGTCGAGGCCCCCCGGGACTCCGCGGATGGATTCGACGTAGATCGTTCCCTGCGAGTCCACGGTCATGCTGGGCTCGACCGCCTGGCCCGCCCCCGCGGGCAGACACAGACTCTCATTGGGAGTGTAATTCGCGGTTCCCGGACCAACGTAGGCCGGGACGGCCTGACCACTCGGGCAGTTGTGCTGACCGGTGGGGTTGCTGGGGGGAGCAGCGTTAGCAACATTGATGCGAATCGGGAAATTGGAGACCCCGGTCGTCGCGTTGAAGCCGACGGTATTCCTCAGAAAGTCCCCGTTCGCCGTGGATATGGTGAATACCGGGATGGTCGATGGGGCGGTGACTGCACTGTCACGTATGAGCAGGAGGGCGACGCCTCCTGCGCCCTGACAGTTTGTGGCGATTACGGCGAACAGGGTAGTCCCGCTAAGATCACGGGTATCGGCCAGGCAGATTTGCCCCATCGTTGCAGCCGGAAAGTCGGTCAACGAAGCCCCACCGTGTTGGGCGAAGACGAAGTTCTTCGCAATCGCCACGGTAATGTCCGCGCCCCCATTGGAGGTCGTGGACCACGTCGCCGGAATACAATTTGGATTCCCCGGGGGGGAGACACAGCCGATCGTGTTCGCTGGTTGGGGCCCGCCGCCAAGGACATCAACACTGTTCTGGGCGGCCAGCGGAGCGGCGCCAAGCAGCAAGGTACCTCCCAACAACAACATCCGTAGGTTCTTCATGAATTGTTCCTCCCTGAACTGGGAATTCGGACGTGCCTTGCCTTGGCCGGATGCGCGGCTTCAACCCATACCAGTAGCGGTGCTGTCTTTATTAGGGGACGAATGCTAGTCAGGAGGAAGGACGCTTGTGAATAGGCGCTTGCCCATCTGCCTGTCGGAATAATCCTATATCGGTAGGCAGACTCACCGACCAGGGAGAACTTGCCGTCCACCCCCAGGCGCTGCGTTCAGCCCTGCCGCTAACGCGCGGGCCGCTTGTCGATCACGCGCCGCGCCTTGCCCGCCGAGCGCTCGATCGAGCCCGGGTCACACACCACGACCTGCGTCGAGATGCCGATCGTGCCCTTGATGCTGCCCTGCAGGTCACGCTGCAGGCGCGCGCGCAGCGCGTGATCGCCGGCGATATCCTCCAGACACTCCACCTTCACCGCCAGCTGATCCAGGTGCGCCTCGCGGGTGAGCTCGAGCTGGTAGTGGGACGCGAGACCCGGGAGCTTCAGGACCAGCTCCTCGATCTGACTCGGGAACATGTTCACACCCCGGATGATCAGCATGTCATCGCAGCGCCCGGTGATTCTTGCCATACGGCGCATCGAGCGCGCCGTCGGCGGCAGGAGTGAGGTCAGATCGCGGGTGCGGTAGCGGATCATCGGCAGGGCTTCCTTGGTGAGCGACGTGAGCACCAGCTCGCCCTGCGCGCCCTCGGGCAACAACTTCCCGGTCGCTGGGTCGATGATCTCCGGGTAGAAGTGATCCTCCCAGATCACCGGGCCGTCCTGGGTCTCGATGCACTCGCTCGCCACGCCCGGTCCCATCACTTCCGACAGGCCGTAGATATCCAGGGCCTGAAGTCCCGCGCGGCTTTCGATCTGCGCGCGCAGCGCCTCGGTCCAGGGTTCGGCGCCGAAGATGCCGGTGCGGAGCGACGTCGAGGCCGGATCGAGCCCCTGGCGCAGGAACTCCTCAACGATGGCGAGCATGTAGGACGGCGTGACCATAATGATGTCGGGCCTGAAATCGCAGATGAGCTGCACCTGCCTCTGGGTCTGTCCTCCGGAGACCGGCACCACCGTGCAACCCAGGAGCTCCGCGCCGTAATGCGCACCCAGGCCCCCCGTGAACAGCCCGTAGCCATAGGCGATGTGCACCATGTCGCCGCGGCGTCCTCCCGCGGCGCGGATGGAACGCGCTACCAGCGCTGCCCAGGTGTCGAGGTCGCGGCGGGTATAGCCGACCACGGTCGGCTTGCCGGTGGTGCCGCTCGAGGCGTGGATGCGGACCACCTGCTCACGCGGCACGGCGAACAGGCCGAACGGATAGCCGGCGCGCAGATCGTCCTTGTGCATGAAGGGGAAACGCTCAAGGTCCGCCAGCGTCCTGAGATCGTGCGGGTGAACGCCGGCGCCCTCGCACTTGCCCCGGTACAGGGGCACGTTCTCGTAGGCGTGACGCACCGACCACCTGAGGCGCTGCAGCTGCAGGGCGCGCAGCTCGTCCTCGCTGGCGCGCTCGATGGGTTCAAGCTCCACGGCCGCCCATCTTACGCCGGCCAGCCGGTCAGCTTCTGCACGAACACCTGCAGGAAGTGATTGGCCCGGTGGCCGTCCATCACGCGGTGATCCAGGGTCAGCGTGACGTAACAGCGCGGCCGCGCCACGATCTTCTGCTCATCACCCTCCTCCACGACCACGGGGCGCTTCTCGAGTTTGCCCACTCCCAGGATCGCCGCCTGCGGCTGGTTGATGATGATCGGGGCCGCCAGCAGGCTGCCGCTGACGCCGTGGTTCGAAATGGTGAACGTGCCACCACGCACGTCGGCCGGTGACAGCTTGCCAGCGCGGGCGCGCGTCACCAGCTCATCCAGAGCTCGCGCGGTGTCGAACAGATCGCGCGCGTCCGCATCGTGCAGCACCGGCACGACCAGCCCCACGCCTTCCACCGCGGTCGCCACGCCGATATGGATCGAGTCGTAGATCTCCAGCGCCGTGTCGGTCCAGCGGCTGTTCGCTTCCGGCACGGCGCGGATCGCGGCCACGGCAGCCTGCACGAAGTAGGCGGTGAGCGTCAGCGGCGCCCCGCGGCGTGCGAACTCGTCACGCTGGCGCGCGCGATCGGCGAGCACCGCGCCCATGTCTGCCTCGAATACCGTCGTCACGTGGGGCGCGGTATGCAGCAGGCTCTGCACCATGTGATCGGCAATACGCTTGCGAACCGCAGTGTGTGGCACGCGATGGCTCCTGCTGAGCGCGTCCGCAGCTGCCTCGGACGGTGCGACGCTCGCGGGAGCCTGCCGGCGGCGTTCCGGTGCGCTCCCCGGGGCCTCCCGCAGCACGTCCTCGACGGTGATGCGGCCCGCCGGCCCGGTACCGCGAACCGCGGACGGATCGATCCCGCGCTCGCTCAACAGGCGCCGCACCGCCGGACTCAACCCGCCGGCAGCCGCCGGTGCGCGGGTCTCGCTCTGGACAGCAACCGGACTGGCGCTCGCCGCGGCCGGGGCAGTGGCGGCGGCAGCGGGCCTGGGCGCCTGGGCGAGCGCTGCGGCGGCCGTGCCTGTGTCAATGCGGCCGAGCAGCTCCCCGGGGGCGATCTCCTCCTGCTCGTGTTTGATGATCTCGCGCAGCACGCCCGTGGCGGGCGAGGCCACTTCGACCGTGACCTTGTCGGTCTCGATCTCGATGAGCGGGTCGTTCTCGGCGACGCTCTCGCCGACCTGCTTGAGCCAGCGCAGGATCTGCGAGCGCGTGCCTTCGGTCTGCTCCGCGGGAGCCCTGATTTCAACGCCGCTGCTCACGGGATGCTCACAGGCTGGCCAGCCGCTGAATGGTCTGCGTGATGCGCGCGACGTCCGGCACCGCCGCATCGAGCAGCAGCGGGCTGTGGGGACTCGGGATGTCGGGCATGGCGAGCCGCTCGATCGGTGCGTCCAGGCTGAAGAAACTCTCCTGCGCCAGGGTCGCGGCAATTTCCGCCCCGAAGCCTGCGGTGAGGTTGTCCTCGTGCACGATGAGGCAGCGGTGGGTCTTCTCGACGGACGCGCGCACGGCCGCGCGGTCCCAGGGCGACAGCGTACGCAGATCGAGCAGCTCCACGTCGACCTGCGAGCGTGCGCAGGCAAGCTCGCAACGCTCGACCATGGCTCCCCAGCTGACCACCGTCACCTCGGTGCCGGCACGCAGCCGGCGTGCCTGGCCAAAGGGCACCACGAACTCGTTGCCCGGATAAGGGCGCCGCGCCCAGGCGCCATCGAGCATGGCCCGGTGCTCGAAGAAGATCACCGGATCGTTGCCGCGCAACGCCCGCCGCAGCAGGCCCACCGCGTCCTCGGCGTTCGAGGGCACTGCCACCTGCCAGCCCACGCCGTGCACCCAGGCGACCTCGTTGGTCTGGCTGTGCCAGGGGTCGCCGCACTTGAAGAATCCGCCCGGCATGCGCACCACCAGCGGGGCGGCAAAGCGATTGTGAGTGCGCCAGCGCAGCGTCCCGCAGTCATTCAACTGCTCGGCCGCGGGATCCGCGTACTTGCGGAACTGGATCTCCGCCACCGGCAGCAGCCCCGCGAGCGCCATGCCGACCGCCCGTCCGATGATCCCCTCTTCGGACAGGCTGGTGTCGAATACGCGCTCCACCCCGTACTTGTCCTGCAGCCCGAGGGTCGCTCCGTGCACGCCGCCCTTGGGGCCGACGTCCTCGCCGAACACCAGCATGCGGGGATTGGCGGCGAGCTCGACATCGAGCGTGCGGCGGATCGCCGTCAGCATGTTGATGCGCGTGGCTTCCGGCTGCGCCGTCAGGCTCGAAGGGGCGAACACGTGCCCCTCGGGAGCGAGCCCGCCCTGCTTCTGCAGCGAGTGCGCGCCGTCGGAACTTTCCGAGAAAACATGGCGCGTAAGGTGCTGCGGGTCCGGCTGGGGTCGCGCCAGCGCTCTGTCAATCGCCTGCTCGGCCTCATGCCGCGCCTCGCCCGCCAGGCGAGTCCATTCCGACTCCGCCATCACGGCCGGGACCAGAAACTCATGCAGGTGTGTGAGGGGATCCCGTGCGCGCTCATCCTTGAGGATCTGCGCCGACTTGTAGGCCTGCGTGTCCTGCCCGGAATGACCGGACAGGCGGGGTACCGTCAGACGCAGCAGGAGCGGTGCGCGTTCCTCCCGCACCCGCGCGACCGCGCGTCGCGTCAGCTCTGCGGCCGCGGGCGGATCGCACCCATCGCCCTCCAGGATGGTCAGACCGGCAAACGAGCGCAGGTTCGCGGCGATGTTGCCACCCGGGGTCTGCAGCTGCGAGCTCACGGAAATGCCGAAGCCGTTGTCCTCGATGTAGAACAACATGGGCAGCTTCAGCGTGGTCGCGATGTTGAGCGCCGACCAGAAGCCATTGGTGGCGCACGAGGCGTCCCCGCCCAACGCCACGGCAATGCTGCGCGCGTAAGAGGCATCCCGCAGCGCCTCATGCCGATAGCGAATCGCCTGCGCCCAGCCGGCGCTTGGGGTGTACTGCGTCCCCACGCCGCCACACGCCGGCAGCACGGTCGGGCCGGCGTGGCCCGGGAGATTGAACACCACTCCGATGTCGCGGCCGCCGCTGAAGGAACCGCTGCGCGCGAGCGGGCCGGCGGCAGCATCTTCCAGGCTCACGCCGAGCGCGAGCATGAGCGGACGCGAGCGGTAGTACACCGACACCCCGTCGTGCGCATCCGTGAGCTGCAGCCCGAGCAGGATCTGCGCCAGGTCATGACCGCGCGCCGAGAACTGGTAGAGCACCTTGCGCTCGGGCACGAGGCGGGTCTCTTCGATGTCGTCGAGGGCGCGCGAAGCGTGCACGAGCGAGACGACGCGCACCCAGTCGGTCGCGTGGCCGGGCGCCTCTGTTGCGCGTGAAGCGTCGGGAATCGCGGCAGGCCGTGCAGACATGGCGGGTGAGCTTATGCTCTAAGTTGTGCAATTACCTTGCTTCAATTGCCCCATTGGGCGCCCTTCTGGCAATATTATTGCGTGACCAGGACCCTCGATCGGCTCGACCGGCGGATCCTCGAAGAGCTGCAGGCGGATGCGCGCATCTCCAACCAGGAGTTGGCGAAGCGCGTCGGACTGTCGCCCGCGCCGTGCTGGCGGCGCCTGCGGCGCCTGGAGGAGGCCGGATTCATCGCCGGCTACGCGACGCTGTTGCGGGCGCCGGCGATCGGCCTGCCGATTCTCGCGTACGCCGTCGTCTCGCTCGAAAACCATCACCCAGAATCGGTGCGGCAGTTCGATCAGCTCGTGAAGGAGCGTCCCGAGGTGCTCGAATGCCACTCCATGAGCGGCGCGAATGACTACCTGCTGCGCATCGTCGCTGCCAGCATGGAAGCGTACGAGCACTTCCTCTCGACACAGCTGCTGCAGCTCGCCGCGGTGCGCTCAGTCAACACCAGTTTTGTACTGCGCACGAAGAAGTACACGACCCGGCTGCCGCTCGCCTGACGCCTGGCGCTGGCAGGCGCAATCACTGGTGTCAGCGCCGGCGAACCAGAAGGCGGAACCCGGCAGCTGTATGTCCGCGTGCTGCCACACGGCGGCCAACTCGTGCCTCGTGCGGATGGCGTCACGGGTTCTGCCCTGCGCCTTGAGCGCGGTGGCGAGTCCCTGCAGCGCCCAGCCATTCTTGGGGTGGCGCCGCAAATCCTCCCGATAGACCTGTTCCGCCGGCGCGGCCCGCCCGGCCAGCAGCAGCTGCGCGCCGAGCAGATGGCGCACGGGGAAGAACCAGTCCGCGGGTTCGTTGTACGCCAGCTTGTCTTCGGCCGCGACCGCCTGCTCGAGGAGCCTGATCGCGTCCTCGCGGTGTTGCTCGGAGGCGGCGATGCGCGCCGCCACGATCGGCTGCGCCACGCTCACCACGTCCTGCAGGGTGTTGAATCCCGCCAGTGTCTGCGGCCCAGCCGCGGCGCCGAGCTTCTGCAACTCGGCCAACGCGCCCTTCGCCTCATCGATGCGGCCCCGTGCGGCGAGCGCCACGCCGCGGGCGTAGAGATAACCGGCCGTCAGACCGCTCGCCCGCGGATCGGGCGCCAGCTGCGCAATCATCTCGTCCCACAGCCCGAAGCGCACCAGTGCGGCGTACTGCTGCGTGAGGTTCCAGCCCGAGTCGCCCATGGCGAGCATCATGTCGACCGGGACGGTCTGCACCACGCTCTGGACGGCGGCGAGTGTCTCAGCCTTGCGTCCCTCCGTGGCCGCCGAGAACGCCAGGAACGCGTAGTTGTGGGCGAGATACATGGGGTAGTAATCGGGCGCGGCGATGGCCTCGAAATACGCCCGATCGGCCGCTGCACCGCGGCGGTTCGCCTCGGCCGCCTCCTCGTAGCGCCCAACGCGCTGCATGATGTGAGCGGGCATGTGCTCGAGATGCCCGGCCGCCGGCATCATGCCGCGCAGCCGTTCGGCGGACGCCACCGCCTTGCCGGGGTCGGGTGAGGCCTCCATGACGTGGATGTAGTAGTGATTCGCGCCCGGGTGGTCGGGACTGCGTTGCAACACCGACTCGAGCCGCGCTTCGATCTCCAGCGTCCCCGCGCCCGGCTGGCCGTCGGCCGTCCACAGCTTCCAGGCGTGCACGTTCATCTGCGCCTCCGCGCACAGGGTCTGCACGTCGGGATCATTCGGGAAGTGCTCGGCCACCTGGCGCATGGCGGCGGCGTAGGCGCTGAGGATGGCGTCCGAGTCCGCCGGTGCCGGGGGCTGCGGCGCCGGATAGCGTGCCGCGAGTGCGCCGATGAGCGCCTGCTCGACCGCCGAGGCGTGCGCCGCGTTCTGCTGCGCCTGGTGCAGCGCCTCCCAGGCGACGCGCGCGCGCGGCTCCACCATCGCCGGAACGTTGTAGTTCGGGCCCACGGTGAGCGCCACGCCCCAGTAGCAGGCGGCGCACGCCGGATCGAGCTCGGCGGCCTTGGCAAAGGAGCGGGTCGACTCGTCGTGATTGAATGCCCACAGGAGGCGCATTCCCTGGTCAAAATACTGCTGGGCGGGCGCCGACGAGCTCGTCACGGCGCGGTGAAAGTCGCCCAGTCCCTGGAACAGGCGCGCCCCGCGCGCCCAGTCGGCCACCGTTGCGGGCATCGGCGGCGGGGCGTGGCTGTCATTCGCCGCTGTGTCCGCGTGCGCGGCACTCATCAGGGCCATCGTCGCTGTCATCACCGCGACCGTGACTGCGCGCTGCATGACTCCCTCAGTCCAGCCCTTTCCAGACGCTGCCAGGCGTTCGAGGAGCGCCGCAGGCCGCCAGCGGGCGCCGTGCGTCGGCGCCAGGCGGCGCATGGTCTGCACCACCTGCGCCAGACCCGACTCCTGCGCCCAGTACATCGGGCCACCCTTGTAGGCGGGAAAACTGTAGCCGTTCACATACACGACGTCCACGTCGCTGGCGCGAATGGCGATGCCCTCCTCCACGATGCGCGCGCCCTCGTTCACCAGCGGGTGCAGCAGCCGCTCGAGAATCTCCTCATCGGGGATCTGCCGCCGCCGGATGCCCAGATCGCGCGACACCCCTTCGATGAGCGCCACCACCTCCGCGTCCGGGATGCGCGTGCGTCCCTCATAGCGGTAGAAACCCTTACCCGCCTTCTGACCCAGGCGTCCCTCGCCCACCAGGCGCTCCAGGATCGGCGACCGGCGCTCGTCCGGCGGAAGCTTGCGGCCCTTGCGGATAGCCAGGCCCACGTCGTTCCCGGCCAGGTCCCGCATCGCGAGCGGCCCCATCGCAAAACCGAACCCCTCGATGACGCGATCGATCTGCTCCGGCGCAG
>VBNP01000123.1 GCA_005877965.1 Gammaproteobacteria bacterium
GACCGGTGCCTCGCTGGAACGGACGTTCCCGCCGCCCTGGCCCTCGGTCGTCGAGGACGCGAGCAGCAGCTGCTCCGCACACAAGCGGCGCAGCAAACGCCCGAGCGCCTGGCTGTCGCGCATGTGCCGCAGGATGCAGGCCGTCTTGATCTGGTGCATCGCGTAGATCATGCCGGTCGAAGCGCACGACTGAGCCAACTGGTAGCAGACGTCCGCGACCTGCGCCAGATCGGCGCCTTCGCCACCGAGCCTCTGCGGCACCAGGATGCCGAGCAGGCGCTGCGACTTGACGGCCGCGAACGCCTCCTCGGGGAAGCGGGCGGCGCTGTCGACGGATGCGGCGTGCTGCGCGGCGACCGCGGTGGCCGCCTGCACGCGTGTCTTGAAGTCGACCGGGGTGCCGGCCGCCATGACCGATGGTGCTTTGATCATTCTACCGACGCCGCCAGGCAATCGAGCGGCGCGTCGGAGGACTCAGTGGCCTTCGCCGCATCCTTGGCCGCCTCGACAAGCTCAAGCTGGTGTTCGTCGCCTCCATGCGTCTTCCGGCTCATCCTTCTTCGCTCGTCGTCGAAGCTGTGCGCCAGTAGTGTTAACAGTCCCTGACAAGTACCCTACTGCTGCATGACGGGCATCGCAATAAGGGGCGAGGAGTAATGCCACTGCAGGTCGAGCCGGCGCGATCCGCAACGCCGCCCGTGCACGGCGGCCGCGCTCATCGCCCCGGCTCGCACGCCATCGTCATCGGTGTGCTCAACAATATGCCGGACCCGGCCCTCGAGGCAACCGAGCGCCAGTTCAGCAGCCTGCTGCAAGCCGCGACGGGCTCTCATCCGGTGCGGCTGCGCTTCTCCTGCCTCCCGGGAGTGCCGCGCGGACCGGCCGCCCGCGAGCGCATCGAACGCACCTATTGGCGACTCGAGGAGTTGCTGCGGCAGGCGCCGGATGCACTCATCGTCACCGGAACGGAGCCGCGCGCGGCCTCGTTGAGCGATGAGCCCTACTGGGCGCAGTTCGTGGAGGTGCTCGACTGGGCCGAAGCCCACACGGTCTCGAGCATCTGGTCGTGCCTCGCCGCTCACGCCGCCGTTGAGGTGCTCGACGGCGTCCGCCGCCGGCGCCTCGAGCAGAAGCGCTTCGGCGTCTTTGAGCACGCCGTTCTCGCGGGCCACCCGCTCGTGCGTGGCGTCTGCGCGCCGCTGCGCATGCCACATTCCCGCTGGAACGAGCTGCCGGTGGCGCAGCTGCGCTCCACCGGCTATGCGATCCTCAGCTGTTCGCCCGAGTCGGGTGCGGACGTGTTCGTGAAGCAGCGCCGGAGCCTCCACCTTTTCTTCCAGGGTCATCCGGAGTACGAGCGCACCACGCTGTTCAAGGAGTACCGGCGCGATGTGGGGCGGTTCCTGAGCGGGGAGCAGTCGACTTACCCACCTCTGCCCTGCCGCTACTTCTCCGCCGAGGCGACGGCGGCGCTGCGCGAGTTCCAGGATCGCGCGCTGTCGCAGCGCACGGCCGAGTTGCTCACCGACTTCCCGGCCGCCGCCGCGGCTGGCGCACTCAGCAGCTGGCGGCCCGCGGCGCTCACGATGTACCGCAACTGGCTGTCGTGGGTCGCGAAGGCGAAGGCCGCCGCGGGCACGGCCGTCCAGGCGCAGGCATGATGGTCCGGGCCATGAACGAGCTCACAACCGACGGCCTCTCCGACCGCACGACGCGTGAGCGCCTGATCGACTTGATCAGGCAGATTCTCGGGCCGCCGGCCGCCTCCCGACCTCTGCCGATCGATGCGCGCCTGAGCGAGCTCGGGATGAGCTCCATCAAGATGGTCAACCTCATGCTCGCGATCGAGGTCGAGTTCGATCTCACGATTCCGCAGGCCGAGATTACCCCGGACAATTTCCGCTCCATTGCCTCGGTCGAGCTGCTGGTGCGGCGGCTCGGCGCATCAAACGGCGGCGGTTAGCGCGGCGACGAGCTCATCGACGTCGGCGAGGCTGGTCTCGCCGTGCGTTGCACACACCCTTAAGACCTCGCGCCCCTCAAAGGTCGCGCACGCGACCCAGGCGCGCCCGGAAGCGCGCACGCAGCGCACGATGTCGCCGACCCCGGGGTGCCCGGGCGGCGGGACCGCGCACAGCACCGCCAGGCGCGAGTCATTGGCCACGGACCAACCGTGCGCGAGAAGCCGCGCCTTGACCCGCTCGATCACCTCCACGGCCCGCTCGACGTGCGCGGCATAGCCCTGCCAGCCGGCCGCGGCGAGTGCGAGAAACAAGCGCAGGCCCATGAAGCGCCGCGACCACTGCAGGGTGTTCAGGTAGGGATCGAGGCTCTGCGCATTGGAGGGCATGAAGTCGGCCCTGACGCGAAATGCCTCGCTCAACACCGCCGGGTGTCTGGTGATGAACATGCCGCAGCCCATGGTCGTCGCGAACCATTTGTGCGCGTCGATGGTGAGGGAGTCCGCCAGCTCGATGCCCGCGAGCAGCCCCCGCAGCCGATCCGAGCACAGCGCCGCTCCACCCCATGCGGCATCGACGTGGTACCACAGGCCGTGCTCGCGAGCGATCTGCGCGCAGCTCGCCAGCGGGTCAACCATGCCGCCGCCGGTCGTGCCGGCCGTGGCTGAGATGAGCACGGGGACCCGCCCCTGCTTGCGATCGTGAGCGACGCTGTGCGCGAGGGCGCGCGCATCCATGCGGCCCTGTCCGTCGGTGGCGATGAGCCGCAGCGCGGCGCGCCCGACACCCGCCTGGTGCACGATCTTGAACCAGGCGGGCTGACACTCGCACGAGGTGTACACGGCGAGGGGACCGGCAAATGCCCGCACCCCCTCGTCGGAATATCGGGGTTCCGAGCGCGTCAGCGCGCACACCAGCGCGGTGTAGTTCGCCTCCGAGCCGCCGGTGGTGAAATGTCCTGACGCCTCCGCGGGCAAGCCGGCGCGTTGTGCGATCGCGCGGATGAGGTGTGCTTCGATCTCGACCGGCGCCGGGGATGAGCCCGAGCTCGCCAGCTGCGGATTGAAGGCGCCGGCGATACGATCGGCGCACTGCGAGGGGAAGCCGGCGGCCGGATTGAACAGACCGAAGTAACGCGGGTGCGTCATGTGAGTGACGCCGTGCTCGAGTTGCGCGATCGTCCATTCGAGCAGCGGCTCGATCGGACACGGGGTGTGGAAATCAAAGCCGGCGAGCTCGCGGCGAAATCTCGCCATGTCGAGCGTCGGCGTGACGGACCCGCGGGCGACCCGCTCCCCGGCCCCCGCCAGCTCGCGTGTCAGCAGATCATCCAGGCGCACGCGCAGCTCGCGAGCGGGAAATAGCGCGGGCACCGGCGGTGGCAGTTCCTCGCTCACGCGCGCTTCAAGCCCCTCAGCCGCTGGTGGCGGCGGTGAGTGCCTGGTCGAGGTCGGCGATGATGTCATCGATGTGCTCGATGCCGACGCTCAGGCGCAGGGTCTCAGGCCCAATGCCCGCGAGGCGCTGCTCTTCCGCCGACATCTGCCGGTGCGTCGTCGATGCGGGATGACACGCCAGAGACTTCGCATCCCCCAGGTTCACCAGACGCTTGAACAGGCGCAGGGCGTCGTAGAAGCGGGTACCGGCATCGTAGCCGCCGCGAATCGCGAAGGTCAGCAGCGAGCACGCCCGCCCGCCGAGATATTTCTGCACCAGCGGATAGTACGGGCTGTCGGGGAAGCCCGCGTAACTGACCGAGGCGACGCGCCGGTCGGCGCGCAGGAATTCCGCAACGCGCCGCGCATTCTCGACGTGCCGCTCCATGCGCAGCGCCACCGTCTCGATACCCTGCAGCAGCAGAAAGGCGCTGAGGGGCGACAGTACCGCGCCCATGGTTCTTTGATAGACGCTGCGACAGCGGCCGATGTAGGCTTGCGGCCCGTAGTGCTCGGTGTAGACGAGTCCATGATAGGAATCGTCCGGCTGCGTCAGCATCGGGAATCGTGCGCCATGCGCCTCCCAGGGGAACTTGCCGGCATCCACAATGATGCCGCCGAGCGTGGTGCCGTGGCCGCCGAGGAACTTGGTGAGCGAGTGCACTACCACGTCCGCGCCGTAGTCGATGGGGCGAACCAGCATCGGGGTTGGCACCGTGTTATCGACGATCAGCGGCACCCCGGCGCGATGCGCCACTGCGGCAATCGCCTCCAGGTCGCAGACATTGCCGGCGGGATTGCCGACCGTCTCGCAGAATACGGCACTGGTGCTCTCGTCGATGAGGGCCGCGAGATCCGCAGGCTTATCGGACCTGGAGAACCTCGTTTTGACTCCGTACCGGGGCAGGATGTGCGCGAGCAGCGTATGGGTGGTCCCATACAGCTGCGGCACCGAAACGAGGGTCCGGCCCTCTTCCGTCACGGCCAGCACCGCGAAGTGCACCGCCGCCTGCCCGGTACTCACGCTCAGGGCATCCACACCCCCCTCGAGGTCGGCGACGCGCCGCTCGAGCACCGCGTTGGTCGGGTTGGAGATGCGCGAGTAGCGATAGCCCTCGACCTCGAGGTCGAACAGGGCCGCGCCATGCGCGGCGCTATCGAAGGCGTAGGCAACCGTCTGGTAGATCGGCACGGCGACGGATTTGGTGCTCGGGTCGCAGTCGAAGCCGCTGTGCACCTGTTGGTCTGACATCCACTGCTCAGACCGCGCCTGCGCATCGGAGGCGCGGACGCAATCGGCACCGTTTCTCATTATGAGCGCTCCCCGCCCTGAAAACATGCGATCACCGGTCAAAGCCTGGTTGCGCGCGCTCGCGGCGACCGCCCCGATCGAGCGCGGCCAGGCGCCGATCCTGCCGCTGCTGATCGACACGCTGGCCGAACGCTTCGATGCGGCGCCAGCGCTGCTCGCGCGCGACGCCGCTCTCAGTTATCGCGGGCTCGCGCAGGCGGCCAGCCGTTACGCGCGCTGGGGCCTCGCCCAGGGCCTGAGAGCGGGGGACGTCGCGTGCCTGCTGATGGGGAACTGCCCCGACTACATGGCCATCTGGCTCGGCCTATCCCGCATCGGCGTCACCGTGTCGCTTCTCAATACCAACCTGACCGGTGAGCCGCTGGCCCACGCCATCCAGGTCGTGGCCCCGCGCTGCGTCCTCGTCGGGGCACCGCTGTACGCCGGGCTCAAGACGGCGCGCGCGCGCCTTCCGGGCGCGCTCGCCTGCTGGGCACACGGCGCGGGCGAGCCGGATCTGCCGCGGCTCGACCTGGAGGCCGCGCGCATGCCGGCAGATCGGTTGACCGACTCGGAGCAGCCGGCGCCCTCGCTCGAGGACCGCGCGCTCTTCATCTACACCTCGGGCACTACCGGGCTCCCCAAGGCGGCCAACGTCAGCCATTTTCGCCTCATGCAGTGGATCCACTGGTTTGCGGGCCTGATGGACACCGGACCCTCCGATCGCATGTACAACTGCCTGCCGATGTACCACAGCATCGGCGGGGTGGTGGCGACCGGCGCGCCGCTGGTGGGGGGCGGTGCCGTGGTGCTGCGCGAGCGGTTCTCGGCACGCGAGTTCTGGCAGGACCTCGTGCAAGAGCGCTGCACGCTCTTTCAGTACATCGGTGAACTGTGCCGTTATCTGCTCGCGACCCCGCCCCAGGCGCAGGAGAGGCGGCACGCGCTCAGGCTGTGCTGCGGCAACGGCCTGCGGGCGGAGGTCTGGGAACAGTTCCAGAGCCGCTTCCGCATTCCGCAGATTCTGGAGTACTACGCCGCGACCGAAGGCAGCTTCTCTCTGTACAACTGCGAAGGGCGCACCGGCGCGATCGGCAGGATTCCGGCGTTCCTTGCGCATCGCGTGCCCGTCGCCCTGGTCAAATTCGACACCGAAGCCGGCGCTCCCATGCGGGACGAGGCGGGACAGTGCCTGCGGTGCGCGCCCAATGAGGTCGGCGAGGCCATCGGGGCGCTGTCGAAGGAAAGCGGCGGGCACGGCGGGCGCTTCGAAGGCTATGCCGATCCGCAGGCGTCGCAGCAGAAAATCCTCCGCGATGTCTTTGCCGCGGGAGATGCCTGG
The DNA here is from genome assembly GCA_005877965.1 of Gammaproteobacteria bacterium. Taxonomy (GTDB): domain Bacteria; phylum Pseudomonadota; class Gammaproteobacteria; order Steroidobacterales; family Steroidobacteraceae; genus 13-2-20CM-66-19. Next base: position 6,031 of record VBNP01000123.1, read on the forward strand.
TATCGCACCGGCGATCTGATGCGCCAGGACGATCAGGGGTTTTTCTACTTCGTCGATCGCGTTGGCGACACCTTTCGCTGGAAGGGCGAGAACGTCTCCACCGGCGAGGTCGCCGCCGTCATCAGCGCCTGCCCGGGCGTGAGCGATGCCGCCGTGTACGGAGTCGCCGTGCCGGGGACCGAGGGGCGTGCGGGCATGGCGGCCATCGTGGTTGAGGCGCGGTTCGAGCCGGCGGCCTTGCGGCCCCACCTGCAGGCCCTACCGGCCTACGCGCGGCCGCTGTTCCTGAGGATCGTGCCGACGATGGAGCTCACCGGCACCTTCAGGCTCAAGAAAAACGAGCTTGCGCTGCAGGGATACGATCCGGCGCGGGTCAGCGACCCACTGTATTTCGACGACCGGGCGCTCGAGGCTTACGTGAAGATCGATGCGGCCCTGTACGAGCGCATTCGCGCCGGGCGCCTGCGTCTGTAGCGAGCGCGCGCCGCCCGCCTCGCGGCGTTGAGACTTTCGGTTACCGCCGCGATGCCGCCAACCTGGGCTCGAGGTTGGGCGATTGGGTCAGCGCGAGGACCGCGTAGGCCGTCGCCGCATCACTCATGAACCGGCCGACATCGCTCGAGGGATTGCGGCGCTTGTTCAAGGAGCGCGTGACCCAGAAGCCCTCCGGCCCGCGGATCCAGGGCCCTCCGTGCCCGCGCTGATTGCGCACCAACCAGGTGAGGCCGCGTCGCACTTCCTCGCCCGCGCGCGGCGTGGCCGTCTGCTCGAGCACGAGCGTGACCAGGCCCGTCGCATAACCGTCGCTGTCCGGGTCGCGCAGCAGTTCACCGCGCCGGCTCGCCGGCGAAACCAGCCCGTAGCGCCGCTTCGATGAGCGCCTGACGTTGCTCGGAGGCCAGAAGCCCCTCGAGTCTCGTCGAGGCCCACAGCAGCACCAGGCGATGGTGCAGGGACTGCGCCGGGTAATTGCGCGCCAGGTATTCGCGCAACAACTGCAGACGATCCTGGATCTGCGGGATCGATCGATAGTCCTCAGGTGCGACTCCGACCGCCAGGGCCGCGAGCGCGGCCCCGTAGTACTGCGCGTCCGGTACTTCCCAGGGTGCCAGGTTGAAGTCGAGCCACGCCCAGGCTCCCCGGTCAGGCCCACTCCCCTGCTGTACGGCCCACATGTTGTCGAGCGCCGCGCGGGCGTCGGCGCCGAGGCGAGCGCTGCGGGCCTCATCCCAGGCCAGCATCAGCGCACTCAGCACGGCTTCGGTGCCGCGGGATTGGGCGCTCTTGCCCGGCCCGTGCCGCTCGTCGGTATAGAAGGGGCGGGTCGCGCCCCACAGCCGTACGCGTTGTCTGACGTCGTCCATGAGCTGGCGCTCGGGGACGGTGGGAGCCACCTCGGCGAGCGCCGCGCGAAGACTCGGGCGCGCGAGAGCGTAGGGCATCGCCGTATGGCAGGAGAAGCAGAACGTCCCGCGATCGCGCGCCGCGCCCGACCATCCCATCCACCACTCGATCCTGCGGTCGAGGTACGCGGCCGCGGCCTGCGGATCCCAGGAGTTTACGGGTACGCGGTGGTGCGAGCAGGCGGCAATCGCGATCGCAACGCAGGAGATCGCAGCGCTACGAGTCACCCGCGCGCCCATACGGCTAGGCCGTGTTACCGGCGTCCACCGTGAGTGTGATGCCGGTGATGTTCCTGGCGCGCTCGCTCAGCAGGAACTCGACGCTGCCGGCGATGTCATCGACGCCGGGGAGCCGCCGCAGGGCGCTGCGCCGCTCGATCTGCCCGCGCTGTTCTGCGGTGAGGTCGCGCGTCATCTGCGTGTCAACGAACCCGGGTGCCACCGCATTCACCGTGATGCCGAGCTGCCCGACCTCGCGCGCCAGCGAGCGGGTGAATCCGATGAGGGACGCCTTGGTGGCCGCGTAGGCCGAAAGTCCGCTGTAGCCGGTTGAGCCGCCGACGATCGAGGCGATGTTGACGATGCGGCCCGCGCGCTCGATGAGCATCGAGCGCAGCACGTACTTGGTGAGGATGATCGGCGCGATCATATTCACTCGCGCCAGGGTCTCGATCTGATCATCGCGCATCAGCGTCAACATGCCGCTCGTGCCGATGCCGGCATTGTTGACCAGCCCGTACAGGGGCCCGAACTCGTTGCGCAGGCTGCCGACGAGCCCCGCGATGGCGGCGATGTCGGTCAGATCGAAGGCGCGAAAGGTGAGGGCGCCCCCGTGGGCGCTCCCGGCCGCGATGGCGGAGCGCAGCTCCTCGCTCTCGGAGCGGGCGATCGCAAGCACGCGATAGCCGCCGGCCGCAAGAGTCGTGGCAATCGCCAGCCCGATCCCGCGGCTGGCTCCCGTGACCACGACGTTACGCATCCGGACGCACCAGCTTCCCGGACGGGGAAACCTCGAGCGCCGGCACGATGCGAATCGTCATCGGTACCTTGTGTGCCGCCAGGCCACGGCGGCACGCCTCCAGAATCTCGCCCTTCACCACATCGTGCGGCCGTCGCGCCGCAGCGCCTTGGACCAGCACGACCTCCGCCGTCACGATCGCTCCGGTGATCGGGCTGCGGCGAGCCCTGACGAGCGACATGCGCACGCCGGGTTGGGCATTGATGACCGCCTCCACTTCCTCAGGATATACCTTGAGTCCCCCGACGTTGATGACTCCGCCGCTGCGGCCGATGAAAACGTAGCGTCCGTCGCGCAGCTCGACGCGGTCTCCCGTGTCGACAAAGCCCTCGCTGTCCTTCAGCGCAGGCGCGTGCGCGCCGAGGTAGTCGGTGGCATTGCCGGCGGACCGCAGCCGCAGCGTACCCCCTGCCACGTCAATCTCGACCGCGGCCCCCGGGGCGCCAATAAGGCCCGCCGGGAAACCGGCGAGCCCGTCGCGGACCTCAAATCCCACACCCGCCTCGGTGGAGGCGAACGCGTGCGCGACCGTCGCGTTCGGAAAGGCACTGCGCAGGCTGTCGAGGATCCCCTGATCGGCGATTTCGCCGGACAAACGCACATAGCGCGGCGAGATCCGTGCAGCGGCGCCGCTCATGAGCGCCCGGCGCCAGTGCGAGGGGGTTCCGGAGAAATGCGTAACCCCCGCCGCCGCGGCGCGCGCGAGGAAATCAGCCGTCGATTCCGCAGCGCTCGAGACCACCAGCGACCCATGGTGCAGCGCCCGCAGCAGGATCTGCAGCCCGCCATAGCGGCGGATGTCATAGAACGTGCCCCACACGAGAGGGCTCGGGGGAGCCTCCTGCGCGGTGAACGCGCTCGTGAGGCTGGCGAGCGTGTGCCGCACCAGTTTCGGCGCCCCGGTGGTGCCGGCAGTGAGCAGGACCCACTCCGTGTCATGCGACCGCCGCCGTGCGCAGCCGAGCGGTTGCAACGCCGGTCCCGAACTGACGCGCAGCCCCTCGAGACCGCTGACCGCCACCGCACCCGCATCGGTGACGTACGCATCCGCTGCGGAATCGCGCATCACCGCGGGTGCCTGGTCGGGAGTGAGGTCGGGCGGACAGAGCACCATGCGCCGCGCCACCCCATCGAGCTCGATCAGGGCGAGTGCGCTGGTCAATGGGTCCTGGGCGGCGATGAGGACGGTGCGCCCGCGCAGCGTCTCCAACCGCCCGCCGAGGCTCGATGCGCCCGCGAGGTCTGCAAGATCGACGCGTGCGGCCGCGCCGTGCAGGGACCCCGATGGCGGCGCGCCGGAGGCAGTCAACGACCCCCAGAGCCACATAGCCGCTAACGCGAGTGGCTTTCGTACAGTCTTACGAAGTCGCCGAACGTCACCGGAAAGCTCTCGGCAGTGTCGAACGGGTCATAGCCGAGTTTATCCTCGAGCCGCGCGACGATGAGGGCGAAACTGAGCGAGTCCAGGCCCGACCCCAAAAGCGTGAGGTCATCGGACAGGGGCGACAATTTCCTCTGCTGCTCGCGGGCAACCTGTTCGAACAGCGACGTGATGGTGGCTCGCACCGACATCTATCTGACTCCATGGGCCCCGGACAATTCATTATACGGGCTTAAGGCTGATCGAGTCGTGCGAGCAAGGCGCAAGCTGAAGCCGTACGGCAACACAAAACAACACGCGGGGGAATACGTGAGCGCTTGGGTCATCGGGCGCCCGCGGCAAGCCGGCCGTACCGCTTCAGGATCTCGCGCAGCTCCTCATGGGGCAGGCCGAACACGCGCAAGCCATCGGCCCCCGTCATGGTGGGTGCGGCAATCATGGCGTTGACGATCGCCTCCTCGGTCGCTTCCACCCCGCCTTCGAACAGCGGGTCGAGGTCCTGGCTGGCGACCGGTGCAATCGGCGAGGGCGCGCGCTGATCGGGGTGGTTGACGGGCGAGGCGGCGGTGGAGAAGGCAACGATCATATCGCCTGAACTGTTGCCGGCGTAGGAGCCGAGCCGTGCGAGTCCCAGCGCAGCCCGTTTGGCCAGGCGATTGAGCTGGGTCGGACTCAACGGCGCGTCGGTGCCGACGACGATGATGATCGAGCCCCCATCGGGCGGGGGTGTCCCGGCGCTCGCGCTGCCGAGGCATTTCGGCTGCCTCTGCGGGGGCGAGAGGCGCGAGTCGTAACACGGCAGCCAGCGAGCCGACAGCGCCTGCCCGACCGGGGCGCCGGCGATGCGCAGCACCTTGCGATCGCCCGTGTTGCATTGAACGAGCACCCCCACCGTGTAAGCGTGGGCGCCGAGCGACATGTTGCGGGAAGCCGTCCCGATCCCTCCCTTGAAGCCGAAGCACTCCATGCCGGTGCCCCCGCCAACACCGCCCTCGGCCACAGGTCCTGGCTGCGCCGCCTCGATGGCCGCGCCGGCGGTCTCGGGCCGAACGTGGAACCCGCCGATGTCGTTCAGTCCCCCATCCCAGGTCTCGGCGACGACGGGAGTAGCCGCCTCGCCAAAGTGTTGTCGCGTCCATGCCTGGATGCCCGCGTAGACCTGGCCGATCGCATTGGTGTTGGTAATCCCGATCGGACCCTGGATGACGCCGAAATCCTGCAGATAGGACTGGCCGGTCATCTCGCCATTGCCGTTCAGGTCGAAGAAGCCGCCGTAGACGGGCTGCGAATTTGCGCGACCGCGCGGCAGGATGATGGTGACTCCGGTCCTGACCGGCCCGACCCCGACCTGCAGCGGTCCCTGCCCGCTGACGAGCGAGACTTGCCCCACCTCGACGCCGGGTACGTCGGTGATCGCATTGAGCGGGCCGGGGGTGCCCTCGAACGGCACGCCGATGTCGCGCGCGCGCGCGACCGGTGCGGCGCGACCGGCGGTGACGAGCACCGTGCTGACAATGAGGACCGTTGGCAGACCCAACCACACTCTCATACATTCACCTCCCGAGGCGTTGCGTCGGATGATCATGGGGTCCGTTGTGCCCGGCCGGCAAGTCGTGGGTTAAGCTGCGCCTGCAGGAAATTGCAGTAGCCGGCAAGTCGCTGTGAAATATGCGCCGAACCGAATCAAGAAATCGTCGCGGCGAAGTCATCCGTCCCCGCACGGGCACCGCCGACGGTGCATCATGCCAGGGATACCGGATGGGAGAGTCTCATGCATCCAGTCACAGCCCTACTGATGGTGCTCGCAGCACCGCTCGCGCTGGGCTCTACCGCCGAAGAGCTCGCCGCCAAGAACGTCGCAGCCCGCGGTGGGACGGATAAGCTGCACGCGATCCAGTCGCTGCGCTTCTCGGGCAAGGCGCTGGTCAATGGCGGCACGCTCGAGCTCGGGTACCTGTGTGTGCTGAAGCGCCCACAATCGATCCGCTGCGAGGCCGCGCTGCAGGGCCTGACCAGTGTGCGGGCCTATGACGGAACGCAGGCATGGCAGATCAACCCGTTCCAGGGCCGCAAGGACCCGGAAAAGCTGTCCGCCGACGAGGCCAAGGGCATGAGCGAGGACGCGGCGGATTTCGCCGGCACCCTGGTGGACTACCACGCCAAGGGCTATACCCTCGACTACCTGGGAACCGAGGACGTCGATGGCACCGAGGCGCACAAGCTGCGCGTGACGCGGCCCAACGGCGACATCACCTACGTCTATCTCGATCCGGATTACTTCCTCGAGGTCCGCACCATCAACCGGCGCATCGAGCACGGCGTGCCCAACGAGACGGTCATCGACTACGGCGATTACGAGAAGGTGGAGGGTGTCTACTTCCCGTTTGCCCGCGAATCGGGCCCGAGGGGCGCCACCGATCGCCGCAAGGTGCAGTTCGACAAAGCTGAAGCAAACGTCACCGCCGACGATGCCCTGTTCCACTTTCCTGCCGCGCGCGCTGGTGCCGCCTCGGCCCGGTAGGTTCAAGGAGAAGAACGATGCGTATCGAGCTTGCGGCATTGACGTGCGTGTTCCTGGCCGACGCGGCGGCGGGGGGTGGCGCGAGCGTAATCGATTCCGGCACGATCTCCGGCCTCGGCGCGCGCAATATCGGCTCGGCCGCCATGAGCGGCCGGATCTCCGCCCTCGCCGGCTACACCGATACCTCCGGCAAGGTGACGCTGTTCGTCGGCGCGGCGAGCGGCGGGGTGTGGAAGTCGACCGACGGCGGCACGACTTTCAAACCGGTGTTCGATGAGCAGCCGGTGCAGTCGATCGGAGCGATCGCGCTCGATCCCTCCAATCCGCAGAACGTCTGGGTGGGCACCGGTGAGAGCTGGACGCGCAACAGCGTGTCGATCGGCGACGGCGTCTACAAATCCACCGACGCCGGCGAGACCTGGACGCACGCGGGGCTCCCCGACTCCGAGCGCATTGCCAGGATCATCGTCGATCCGCGCTCGGCCGATAGCGTCTATGCCTGCGTGCCCGGCAGGCTGTGGAGCGACTCGCCCGAGCGCGGTCTCTACAAGACCACCGACGGCGGCAGCACCTGGCAGCTGGTACTCAAGGGTGCCAATCTGTCGACCGGCTGCGGCAGTATTGCGCTGGACCCCCGCGCTCCGGACGTGCTGTTCGCAAGCCTGTGGGACTTCCGGCGCAAGGGCTGGACTTATCGCTCCGGGGGCGAGGGGCCGACCGCGTTCTCCGGTAGCGCGCTGTATCGCAGTGCGGATGGCGGCAAGAGCTGGACCGAAATCACTCCGCAGGCCAATAAGGGCTTTCCGCCGAAGCCGTACGGCCGCATCGCGCTCGCCGTGGCGCCGAGCGATTCCAACACCGTGTACGCCTTCGTCGAGTCGACCGACTCGGCGCTGCTGATCTCGCACGACGGCGGCAGCAGCTGGGAAGGCGGCGACAAGAGTCAGTGGATGGTCTGGCGACCGTTCTACTTCGCCAACCTCATCGTCGACCCCAGGGACGCCAAGCGCCTCTACAAGACCGACGGCAGTCTCATCATGAGCGAGGACGGCGGCAAGAGCTTCAGCGCCGTCGGCGGGTTCGCCGGCATGCACGGGGATGTGCACGACGTCTTCATCGAGGCGGGCAACCCCAAACACGTGTTTGCCGGGGACGACGGCGGACTGTGGATTTCCTACGACGGCGCGAACAAGTGGTGGAAGACCGACAATCTGCCGATCTCGCAGTTCTACCACGTCAGCCTCGACAACGCCGACCCCTACCACGTCTACGGCGGGCTGCAGGACAACAGCTCCTGGGTGGGCGACTCCGCCTATCCGGGCGGCATCACCAGCTCGCGCTGGGAAAACATGTTCGGCGGCGACGGCTTCTGGATGTTCGCCGACACTTCCGATCCTGACTATGTCTTCGCCGAATACCAGGGCGGCAGCATCGGCCGCGTCAACATGCGTACCCACGAGACGCGCGACCTGCAGCCCAAGCTCGGTGCCGCCGATCTGAAGCGTTACACCAAGCTGCGGTTCAACTGGAACACCCCGATCGCGCTGTCCCCGCACGAGCCGGGCACGGTTTACATCGGCGCGCAGTTTCTGTTCCGCTCGCGCGATCACGGTCAGAGCTGGGAGCGCATCTCGCCGGACCTGACCAGCAACGATCCGCAAAAGCAAAAGCAGGAACAGTCCGGTGGGATCACCGTCGACAATTCCTCGGCGGAGATGCATACCACGGTCTATTCGATCAGTGAGTCGCCGCTCGCGACCGGGGTGATCTGGGTCGGCACCGATGACGGCAACCTGCAGTTGACCCGCGATGGCGGGCAGCACTGGGACAATGTCGTCGGCCATGTGCCGGGTATCGGCAGGAACTCCTGGGTGAGCTGGGTGCAGGCGAGCGCATTCGCCCCTGGAGGCGCCTATGTCGCCTTCGATCGGCACACCTTCGGCGACATGGCGCCGTACGTTTATGTGACGACAGACTTTGGAAAGTCCTGGAGGCCGCTGGTCACGTCGCAGGATTCCAGGGGCGTGCGCGGTTACGCGCACGTCATCAAGGAAGACACCGTCGACTCGCAGCTGTTGTTTCTCGGCACCGAGTTTGGACTGTGGATCTCGGTCGACGGCGGCGCGCAGTGGGCGCAGTTCAAGGGTGGGCACCTGCCTGCCGTGGCGGTGCGCGATCTCGCGATCCAGCCTCGCGACAACGACCTCGTGCTGGCCACTCATGGCCGCGGCATCTGGATCGTCGATGACATCACGCCGCTGCGCCAGCTGACCCCGCAGCTCACCTCGCAGGAGGCGGCCTTCGTGTCGGCGCGCCCCGCGCAGCAGCGCATCGAGGCGACGGGTGGCTGGGTCAACGGCGCCGCCGCGTTCGTCGGCGACAACCCGGCCCGCGGCGCCGTGATCACCTACTACCAGCGTACCCGCCACCTGTTCGGCAAGCTCAGGATCGAGGTGCTGGACTCAAGCGGGGCGCTGATCGACGAGCTGCCCGCGAGCACCCGCCGCGGACTGAATCGCGTGGTGTGGACCATGCACCGGCGAGCGCCGCAGGTTCCGCCGGCCGCACAGTTGGCGTTCGCCGGCACCCAGGGGCCGCGCCTGCTGCCGGGAACCTATACCATTCGCCTTCACAAGAACGACAAGGTCTACGAAAACCAAGTCACTCTCGGCCTCGACACTCGCGTCAAGTGGAGCGAGGCGGATCGCAAGGCACAGTACGAGGCGGCGATGAAGGTGTATGCCTTGTTCAACGATGAGTCGGCACTGTTCGCGCGCATCGCCGGCATGCGGGAGCAGGTCGCGCAGGCCGGCAAGAGCCGGCCGAAGGGTGACGCGCTCCTGCGCCGGCTCGAGGACTTCGACGGCAAGCTGGATGCGATCAGGAAGGAGATCGTCGCCACCAGGGAAGGTGGAGCGATTACCGGGGAGGAGCGGCTGCGCGAGCACACCGATCAGCTCTACGGTGCGATCACCTCGTGGGATGGCCCGCCCTCGGCATACCAGCTCGAGAATATCGCTGCGCTGCGGGCGCAGCTCGGCGCGATGGACGGGGAATTTACCCGGGTCATCTCCAGCGCGTTGCCCGGACTCAACGATGCGCTGAAGAGTAAGGGCACGGGAGCCCTCACGGTGCCGCCCCCGGCGGTCTTCAGTGGCGGCGAGCCGCGTTCCGGCGCAAGCGCACCGTAGGATCGCATCGTGCAAGATCACACGCTCATCACGATCGCCGAGGAGTCAGGCTTCAAGAGGACCGGTCGCACCGATGAGGTGACGCGGCTGTGCGCGGCGTTCGCGGCGGCCTGGCCGCGTGCGGTGCACAGCCTCGAGTTCGGGCGCTCCGCAGAGGGGCGACCCATGCGCGCGCTCATCGCCTGCCGCGCCGATCCGCGCCAGGTGCCCGTACTTCTGCTCCAGGCAGGCATCCATCCCGGCGAGAGCGACGGCAAGGACGCGGGCTTCATTGCGCTGCGCGAACTGCTCGGCGAGAGCGCCGCTCCCGGGGTGCTGGAGCGGATCGCGATTCTGTTCGTGCCGGCCTTCAACGTGGACGGGCACGAGCGCTTCGGCCGCTGGAACCGGCCGAACCAGAACGGCCCCGAGGAGACCGGCTGGCGCACCACGGCGCAGAATCTCAATCTCAACCGCGACTACACCAAGGCGGATGCACCCGAGATGCGGGCGATGCTCGGACTGATCCGCACCTGGGACCCGCTGGTGTGCGCCGACCTGCACGTCACCGACGGTGCGGACTTTCAGCCGGATATCTCGCTGCAGGCAGAGCCGCTCAACCAGGGCGATGCGCGCCTGTACCCGTTGGCGCGCGAGCTGCGCGATGCGCTGATCGCAAGACTCGCCGCCCAGGGCTCGATGCCCCTGCCCTTCTACCCGGACTTCGCCAGGACCGATGACCCGGCGTCGGGTTTCCTCCTCACCGTGTACTCGCCGCGCTTCTCCACCGGCTACTTTCCGCAGCGTAACCGCTTCACGGTGCTGGTCGAGACGCACTCCTGGAAGGACTACGCGACGCGCGTGCGCGTCACGCGCAATACCATCGTCGCGCTTGCCGAGCTCCTCGCCGCGCACGGCGGTGAGTGGCGCGAGCACGCCTTGCAGGCGGACGCCGCAGCCGCTCGCCTGGGCGGCGCGGAGGTGGTGCTCGACTACAGCTCGGGTTGGCGTGAGACGGGCAGCGGCGGGCGGCCGGACGCCGGGGGCGCCGGCGGCACGCAGCTCATCGACTTCAAGGGCTACGCCTACACCCGCGAGCCCTCGTCCATCTCCGGCGAGCCGGTGACGGTCTACGACCCGCACACGCCGCAGCTCTGGCGCGTGCCGTTTCGCGATCGTGTTTCGCCTTCCCTGGTGGTGAGGGCGCCGCTGGGCGGCTACGTCGTGCCATGCGCGTGGGCGCAGGATATCGGCGCGCGGCTCGCGCTGCATGGCATCGCCTGCGAGCCGGTGCGCGCGCGCAGCGAGGGCGTGCGCGTCGAGGCCTTCCGCGCGACTCAGGTGCGCTTTGCCGCGGCGCCCTTCGAGGGCCGGATGCGCGTGGCCCTGAGCGGCCTCTGGGGACGCGAGACCCAGGACATCGGCGCCGGAGCCCTGTTCGTACCGATCGCGCAGGCGAGCGCGCGCCTGGTGATGCATCTGCTCGAGCCGCAGGCGCCGGACTCGTTCGCCGCGTGGGGCTGCTTCAACACATGCTTCGAGCACAAGGAATCGCTCGAGCCCTACGTCGCGGAACAGGTCGCGCGCAGCGTGCTCGCACAGCACCCGCAGCTGCAGGATGAATTCTCGCGCCAGCTCAAGGAGGATCCGGCCTTCGCCGCGAACCCCGCCGCGCGGCTGGAATTCTTCCTGCGCCGTCACTCGACCTGGGACTCTCATTTCAATCTCTATCCGATATTCCGTGTGGATGAGCTGCTGGCTTCGGCGGGCCCGGCGCGGAGCTAGCACCATCGTGCGAGTCCAGAAGCGACTGGCCCTGCTCCTCGCAGTGGGCACTCTCACCACGTGCGGCGCCGCCTGGTGTCAGGCGCCCGAGGGCCAGACCCGGGAGCGCCCCGCCGCCGCGGGTTCGGCTCCCGCGCAAGCGCCGTCACCGGAAGTGCCGGCGGAGCCGCCGCCGCCGGACGCCTCCGGGACGGGCCTTGGGTCCGACCTCAAGCGCTACTTCACCGCACCGCTCCACTGGGACCGCGGCGACTGGGCCTGGTTTGGCGGCGCGCTCATCGCCGTCGGCGCCGCTCACCACTACGACACCCAGGTGCGGACGCATTTCCTCAAGACACTGGGTCCTGCGGGGACTACGAACTCCAAGGACGTGCAGGACGCGATGCCGACCGCCGCGGTGTTCGTCGCGACCTGGGGCTATGCGAACCTGATCGGTGACACCAATGGCCGCCGCGAGGCGTGGGCCATGCTGGAAGCCGCAGGCCTGAGCGGCGTCACCGCCCTTGCCCTCAAGTACGCCGGCGCGCGCGAGAGACCGGATCAGACCAGCAACCCCAACCAGTGGCGCCAGAGCGGCGGAAATTCGTTTCCGTCATTGCACGCCACCGCAGCCTTCGCGGTGGGTACGGTGCTCGCGGAGTCAGGGAGTGATGACTATCGGTGGGTGCGGCGCCTGCTGGGTTATGGCCTGGGCGCCGCCACCGGCTACGAGCGCCTCAAGCACAACGCGCACTGGCTCTCCGACACCGTCGCGGGGGCGGCGCTCGGCATCGCCAGCGCGCACTTCGCCATGAATCGCAGGGACCGGACGGATGAAGGGAGCGGCCTCGGCGTCGTTCCAGTCGAGCGCGGCGCGATGCTGACGTACCACGTGTCGCTGCCGTAGGTGCGTGCACACGGTACCGCGCCGTGAGATCGCAATCCCCATACAGAGTGCCATCGGTCGTGCGCGACGTCGCCTCATCTTTAAGCGGCTGACTGCTGCTGCAGGTCCCAGCCCGGGAATACGAGTACTGCCGGGTGACACTTGAGGGCACGGGCCAGAACCTTCGCCCTCTCTACCCCCAAGCGAACGCGATCGTTCTCAATGGCAGAAATTGTCGTCTGCGGGATACCTGTCAGCTCAGCCAGTTGATTTTGGCTCAGCTCTTGCAGCTCACGAACAATACGAACGGATTCACCCACCGACACCTCGACACGACGCTTAGCAGGCCGAAACTGTCTCATATCAGCGCTTCCTATAGTTGTGTGGGGTTACCTCAATCACCTGGAACAACTGCCGCTCGACAAACACACGATAAATGACCCGGTATTGTACGTTCAGCCTGGACGAGCGATGTCCACTCCATGTACCGGACAAAGTCTCGTCGCGAAAGCCCCGACTTGCCCGCAGGCCGGGCGGGCCAGAGATGGCCGCGATGTCCTGGCACTTTTCGTATCGCTTACGAATCTCCAAGGGCGCGGAGTGAAGCTGCTTACTGATTCGCCGATTCAGGGCATCAGCAAGAGCGGGCGTCTACGGCTCACGGCGCGCGTCTCCCCTCGCCCAGCGAATCACCCCCTGACAGGGCTCGAGCAGGTGCCCGACCCGCCGCTCGAATCCCAGGGTCCGGATGAACGCAAAGGCGCGAATGTCGGCGTGGGGAAACAGCGCTTGCATGCGCGCCGCCGCG
>VBNP01000124.1 GCA_005877965.1 Gammaproteobacteria bacterium
CGCGGAAGAAGCCGCTGGTTGCGATCAGGACGCGGGTGATCAGCGGCAGCTTGGCCTTGCTGGTCTCGAACACCGCCACCACCTTGGGCACCACGAACACCAGCAGCAGCGACACGATGCCGAAGCACATCACCGTCAGCACGATGGGATAGAGCATCGCCGCCAGCACCTTCTGGCGGATCTGCTCGCGGCTCTCGGTGTAGTCGGCCAGCCGCTCGAGCACGTCGTCCAGGTGCCCGGCCTGCTCGCCCGCCGCCACGGTGGCGCGATAGATCTCCGGAAAGACGCGCGGGAATTCCGCGAAGCCGTCGGCGAGGGTGTGGCCCTCCATGACGCGCGCGCGCACGCCGAGCACGATGCTCTGCACGCGCGGCTTCTCGGTCTGCTGCGAAACCGCGAGCAGCGCCTCCTCCAGCGGCAAGCCGGCGCGCGTCAGTGTGGCCAGCTGCCGGGTGAACAGCGACAGGTCCGCAGGCGAGACGCGCCGGGCGAAGCTGAAGGAGCGCTGGCGCCGGGCTTCCTTTTGCGCGACCTCGGTGACCGAGACCGGCAGCAGCTGCTGCTCGCGCAGCTGCTGGCGGATCTGGCGCGGCGTGTCGCCTTCGAGGATGCCCTTGCGCTCGCGGCCGCCGGCATCGAGGGCGGTGTATTCGAACGCGCCCATCAAGTCGCGGGCACGGCGGTTTCAATCTTCGCGCGTGACACGCAACACTTCCTCGATGGTGGTCTCGCCGCGCAGCACCTTGGCGCGGCCGTCGTCGCGGATCGAGGGTGTGCTGAGGCGTGCGTGGCGCTCGACCTCCTGCTCGGAGACGCCGTCGTGAATCATGGTGCGCATGGGGTCATCGACCACGATCAGCTCGTAGATGCCCGAGCGGCCGCGATAGCCGCCGGTGGCGTCCCGCCCCGGCCGGTACAGCGTGGGCAAGGGCTCATCCGCACGCAGGTTGAGGAGCCGGCGCTCGTACTCACCCGCCTGGAAGGGCTGCTTGCTGTCGGGGCTCAGCACGCGCACCAGGCGCTGTGCCAACACCCCTATCAGGCTCGAGGACAGCAGGAACGGCTCGATCCCCATGTCGCGCAGACGCGTGATGGCGCCCGCGGCGGTGTTGGTGTGCAGCGTCGAGAGCACCAGGTGGCCGGTGAGGCTCGCCTGTACCGCGATCTGCGCGGTCTCGAGGTCGCGGATTTCGCCGATCATGACCACATCGGGGTCCTGGCGCAGGATGGCGCGCAGGCCGCGGGCGAAGGTCATCTCCACCTTGGTGTTCACCTGGGTCTGGCCGATGCCGTCGATGTAGTACTCGATCGGGTCCTCGACCGTCATGATGTTGCGCGTGTTGTCGTTGAGGCGCTCGAGCCCGGCGTACAGCGTGGTGGTCTTGCCCGAGCCGGTGGGTCCGGTGACCAGCAGGATCCCGTGCGGTTTGTGGATCAGCTCGTCGATGAGCTGCTGGGTGCGCGTATCCATGCCGAGGGAGTCGAGGTCGAGCTTGCCGGCCTGCTTGTCGAGGATACGCAGCACCACGCGCTCGCCGTGTCCCGAGGGGATGGTGGACACGCGTACGTCGACCGCTCGGCCGGCGATCTTCAGGCTGATGCGTCCGTCCTGCGGCAGGCGCTTCTCGGCGATGTCGAGCCGCGACATCACCTTGATGCGCGACACCACCAGCGGCGCCACCGCGCGCCGCGACTGCAGCACCTCGCGCAGCACGCCGTCGACGCGAAAGCGCACCACCAGGCGGTTCTCGAACGGCTCGACGTGGATATCGGAGGCGTTCTCCTTGACCGCCTGGGTGAGCACCGCGTTGATCAGGCGGATGATCGGGGCGTCGTCCTCGCTGTCCAGCAGGTCCGCCTGCTCGGGCAGTTCCTGCGCGAGGTGCGCAAGATCGGTGGTGTCATCGAGCCCCTCGACCGCCTGCATCGCATCCGAGCCGGCCTCGTAGGCGTGGCGCAGCAGCTCATCGAACTGCGCATCCGGCACGCGCTCGAGCTTGAGCGAGCGGCGCAGGTAGCGGCGTACTTCGGCGAGCGCCTGCGGGGAGGCGGTATCGCGGTAGGTGCATTCGGCCACGCCGTCGACCACGCGGTTGACGAGCACGCCATGGCGCTTGGCGAACGCAAAGGACAGGCGCCGCTCGGGTGCGCCCTCGACATCGCTCATGGCTTGCCCTGTGGCGGGGGTGCCGGTGGAGGGGACGACTGCGGGGCGGGGGCCGCGCCCTCAGGTGCCGCGCCGCTCTCGGGTGCGGGCGTCGGGTTGCCGGGCTTCGGCGGCGGCGGCGCCGGCTCGAGCTTGCCGCGCGACACGCCCGGCAGCAGGGGCAGGGCCTCGCGCCGGCTGAGGTCCTTCTGCTGATCCATCATGTAGTTGTACTTGAGGTCCGTCTCGAACGCCGCCTGCGCCGGATCGCGCAGGATCTTCGGGCGGATGAACAGGATGAGGTTGTTCTTGGTCGAGGTGGCGTTGCGCGTCTTGAACAGCAGCCCGATGAGCGGAATGTTGCCGAGGTAGGGCACGCGCTGCTCACCCTTGACGCTGTTGTCCTCGATCAGCCCGCCGAGCACCACCACGCCGCCGTCCTCGATGAGCACCGTGGTGGTGATGGTGCGCTTGTTGGTGACCAGGTCGACCGCGCCGGCGGGCTTCTGACCGATGCTCGAGCTCTCGATCGAGATCTTGAGCATCACCGACGTCCCTTCAGCAGAGATGGTGGGCGTCACCTTGAGGATGGTGCCGACTTCCTGGCGCTGAATCGTCTGGAACGGATTGACGCTGCCACCGGTGACCGCCGTGGTGTTGGTGAACTGGCCGGTGACGAACGGGACTTCCTGCGCCACCTTCAGCTCCGCTTCCTGGTTGTCCATGGTCACCGCCGAGGGTGTGGCGACGACATTGGTGTTGGTGTCGCCGCGGATGGCGCGCACCATGGCCGCGAAGTTCACCCCGGTGCCGGCGATGCGGCCGATGCCGATGGTGGTGCCCTGCAGCAGCGCGGTGGAGGCATTGGCGGGGCTCTGGATCGCGCCCGCCAGATCCACGATGCTGGTGCCGCCGACCGGACTCACGAAGCTGCCGGCGGGGACGTTGTCCCCCTTGGAGAACGCCGCCCAGTTGATACCCAGCTCGGCACTCTTGTCGACGTCGACCTCGGCGATGATCGCCTCGACCAGCACCTGCGGGCGGCGGATGTCGAGCTTGTCGACGATGTCCATCACCGCGCGCATGATCTTCGGCGGCGCGGTGATCACCAGCGCGTTGTTGGTCGGATCCGCCCACACCATGGCGTTCTTCTCCGCCTGCGCCAGCGGCGAGGCCTGCGCGCCCGTCCCGGTCGCGCCCGGGGCCGCCTGGGTGATGCCGGTGATCTGCTCCTTGAGTTTCGGGGCGATCTTCTCCGCGTTCGCATAGTGCAGGTAACGTACGCGGGTGTCGCCGCCCGCCTCGAGCGGGGTGTCCAGGTGCGCGATGAGCGCGCGGATGCGCAGCCGCTGCGCCTGATCGCCGCCGATCAGCACGCTGTTGGAGCGCTCGTCCGCGACCACCTTCACGGCGACGCCTTCGGTGGCCGCCGCCCCCTGGTAGAAGGAGTTCACCACGCGCACGATCTCGGACGCCGAGGCATTCTGCAGCGGCACGATTTCCGGGTCCTGGTTCGCGACCTGGTCGATGCGGCGGATGATGCGCATCATGCGATTCACGTTACCGGCGCGGTCGGAGATGATCAGGATATTGGACGAGGGGTAGGCGGCGAGATGACCATACTGCGGGATCATCGGCCGCAGGATCGGCACCAGCTGCGCCGCGCTCACGTTCTTCACGTCGATCACCTGGGTCACGATCTCGTCCGAGGTGGCGCTCACGTGGTCGGGCAGGTCGATGGAGGGATGAAGCCGTACACCTGCAGGATGGACAGGAACGCCTCGTAGAACGCCGCCGGCGACAGTGCGGTCGAGGACAGCATGGTCACCTGCGCGCGCACGCGCGGATCGATGATGAAGTTCTTGCCGGTCGCGGCGCTGACCGCCTCGGCGATCTGCGTGATGTCGGCGTCCTTGAAGTTGGGGGTGATGCGCTGCGCCTGCTGCGCGGAGGCGAGCGACGCCGCCGTCAGCACCGCCAGCGCGCACACGGCAAATGAACGAAAGCCTGTCACTGCATCTACCCCCGAAAAAGCGCGCCGGCTACTGGCTGCTGTCGCCGCCGGGCACCTCGGCGGGCGGCGGCATCGGCGGCATGGGCATCGGCGGCTGGTCGGCCGCCGGGGGCACCGCCCCGATCGCCCCGGCCGGCGGCGGTGGCGCCGCCGCCAGGCCTTCCGCTTCCTGCGCAACCTGGGCGATATTCAAAGTGAGATCCTGCTGCTGGCCGCCGCGAATGAGCGTGACGCGCGCCTCACTGGAGCTGCCCAGGGTGCGCAGAATCTGTTCGCCGCGGTCGCGATCATCGAGCGGGGTGCCGTTGATCGCCGTCACCTGATCGCCGGGGCGCAGCCCTAAGCGCATGAAGGCGGCGCGGTTACGGCCGGGGTACACCCGGAAGCCGTTCATCCGGTTATGCTCCATCACCGGTTGCGGCCGCAGGACATCCGCGAGCAGCCCCGGCTGCTCGCTGATCATGCGGCGCATGCGCTCGATCGCCGGGTTCTCGTTCTGCAGCGCGGCGCTCGAGGGGGGCGGGGCGTTGCCGGCGTTCATCTGGCGCGGCAGGGACAGCGACTCGAGCTGTCCGTCGCGATCGATCACCACGCGGTCGTTGTAGACCGAGTGCAGCTTCGCCCCGCCGGGAACGCTGTCTCCGACCGCATACACCTTCGCGGTCTGTGCGCTCTGTCCGAGGATCGCGAGGCCGTTTTGCGGATCATTGCCGGCGATGATTCCGGTCAGCACCAGTGGCATGCTCGTCTGCGGCGCGTCGGCGCCGTCCTGCTTGAGAGCCGGCGCGGCGCCGAACAGGTGGGCACGGTTGATGGCGGCCAGGTCGACCAGCCGGGAGCGCACGGGCGCGCGGCGTACGCCGCCACCCGCACCGCCGCGGCTGGCGGCGGCCAGATCGGTCAGGATCACGGCGGCCTGCGCCGCGAGGGCGATGACGAGGATCCAGGTCGCGACCCGTGGCCCGTCGCGCAGCAGCCGCGCGCGCCAGCGATCGCTCGCCGGGAGAGCGTCGAGCCAGGAAGCGGCGTTCATGGGCTGACCCGCATGAGCTTAATGGTAGTCCTCCAGGCGCCTCGCGCGCGTGCCCCGGTGCGCACGCGGCAGCGTGCCGTGGAAGGTGCGGCGGCGCAATCATACGGGTGTGGCGCTTGTGCTCTCAAGCGATTGTTTCTGCAGGAGTAACTGGCACGCATTCTGGCAGGCTTGTGTTGCCGTTTCGCGACCCCTATAAAGCAGTCATGCCCGACCCGCATCCGGTCCGCCCCGACACCGGCGTCGTCGTTGAAGAGGCGCAGCCGGAGGTCAAACAGCCGCCGCTGTACCGGGTTGTGCTGCTGAACGATGACTACACCCCCATGGAGTTTGTGGTCGATGTGCTGGAAAAGTTCTTCGCGCTGAACCGTCCGACGGCAACGCGCATCATGCTCGAGGTCCACACCCGGGGTAAGGGGGTCTGTGGGGTCTTCACATACGAGATCGCTGAAACTAAGGTGGCGCAGGTGACGACGTATGCGCGGGACCACCAGCACCCGCTCATGTGTACGCTGGAGGAGGCCTGAGGCCGCTGTGCTCACCGGGAACGGTTTGCCTGAACGCTCAACCTGAAAGGTCCGGCTAAAGTGCTGTCCAACGAGCTCGAGTACTGTCTGAACGACGCGTTCCACCAGGCGCGCGAGGCGCGGCATGAGTACCTGACGGTCGAGCACCTGCTGCTCGCGATCCTGGACACCCCCAAGGTGCGCGAAGTGCTGCGCGCCTGCGGCGCGGACACCATCAAGCTCAAACAGGAGCTGAAGGACCACATCGACCAGTCGACCCCGCGGCTCGAGGAGGGCGAAGAGCGCGAAGTGCAGCCGACGCTCGGGTTCCAGCGTGTGCTGCAACGCGCGGTCTTCCACGTGCAGTCGAGCGGCAAGAAGGAAGTCGGCGTGAGTAACGTGCTGGTCGCGATCTTCAGCGAGAAGCAGAGCCACGCGGTGTTCCTGCTCAACCGCCAGCACGTCACGCGCCTCGATGCCGTCAACTACATCTCCCACGGCCTGTCCAAGATCGCCGAGGAGAGGACCGACAAGGAGGAGGCTGCCGGGGACGGCGAACGCGAAAGCGAGGGCGGCAGCGCGCTCGAGAAGTACACCACCAATCTCAACCGCATGGCGCAGGACGGGCGCATCGACCCGCTCATCGGCCGCAAGCTCGAAGTCGAACGCACCATCGAGATCCTGTGCCGCCGCCGCAAGAACAATCCCCTCTACGTCGGTGAGGCCGGCGTCGGCAAGACCGCGATCGCCGAGGGCCTGGCGCGCCTGATCGTCGAGGGCAAGGTGCCCGAGGTGCTGTCCGACTGCACCATTTTCGCACTCGACATGGGCGCCCTGATCGCCGGCACCAAGTACCGCGGCGATTTCGAGAAGCGCCTCAAGGGCGTGATCACCGAGCTCAAGAAGCTCCCCGGTGCGATTCTGTTCATCGATGAGATCCACACCGTCATCGGCGCCGGCGCCGCCTCCGGCGGCGTGATGGACGCCTCCAACCTCATCAAGCCGGTGCTGACCAACGGGGAGATCCGCTGCATCGGCTCCACGACCTACCACGAGTACCGCGGCATCTTCGAGAAGGACCACGCCCTCGCCCGGCGTTTCCAGAAGATCGACGTGGTGGAACCGTCGGTGGCGGAGACCATCGACATTCTCTTTGGACTCAAGCCGCGCTTCGAGGAGCATCACGGCATCACTTATGCCGACGAGGCGCTGCGCGCGGCGGCCGAGCTCGCCGCGCGCCACATCAATGAGCGGCATCTGCCCGACAAGGCCATCGACGTGGTGGACGAGGCCGGTGCGCGCGCGCGGCTTAAACCGGTCGCCGAGCGCGAGGCGACCGTCGAAGTGCGCCACATCGAGGACGTCGTGGCGCGCATGGCGCGCATTCCGGCCAAGAACGTCTCGACCTCCGACCGCGAGATCCTCAAGAACCTCGAGCGCAACCTGAAACTGGTGATCTTCGGGCAGGACAAGGCGATCGACGCGCTGGCGGCCGCCATCAAGATGGCGCGCTCGGGCCTGGGGGAGGCGCGCAAGCCGGTCGGCAATTTCCTGTTCGCCGGCCCCACCGGGGTCGGCAAGACCGAGGTCACGCGCCAGCTCGCGATCGCCATGGGCGTGGAGTTCCTGCGCTTCGACATGTCCGAATACATGGAGCGGCACACCGTGTCGCGCCTGATCGGCGCGCCGCCCGGCTACGTGGGCTTCGATCAGGGGGGCCTGCTCACCGAGGCGATCACCAAGCACCCGCACTGCGTGTTGCTGCTCGATGAGATCGAGAAGGCGCACCCCGATGTGTTCAACCTGCTGCTGCAGGTGATGGATCACGGCACCCTGACCGACAACAACGGTCGTAAAGCCGACTTCCGCCACGTGATCATCGTGATGACGACCAACGCCGGCGCGCTCGAGATGGCGCGCCCGTCCATCGGCTTCACACACGCCGATAACGCGAGCGACGGCCTGGAGGCGATCCGGCGCATTTTCACCCCCGAGTTCCGCAACCGCCTCGATGCGGTCATCCAGTTCGCGGCGCTGGACCCGCCCACCATCGAGCGCGTGGTCGACAAGCTCATCGTCGAAGTGGAGATGCAGCTCGAGCAGAAGGGCGTCACCATCACGCTCGACGATGCCGCGCGGCGCTGGATCGCGAAGGAGGGCTACGATCCGAAGATGGGTGCCCGGCCCATGGCGCGCACCATCCAGGAGCACATCAAGCGTCCGCTGGCCGAGGAACTGCTGTTTGGCCGGCTCGCCGGCGGTGGCCACGTGCGCGTGTCGGTTTCAGAGGATGGCAGGCAGCTGGCACTGCAGTACGAGCCGACGCAGCTGCCGGCGGTTCCGGCCTGAGCCGGCGGCGGGCCGGCGCACGGGATCGAGGGGCTGCGCGAGCCGCTCAGCGGCCGCGATAGATGATGCGACCCTTGCTCAGGTCGTAGGGGGTCATCTCCACCGTGACCGCGTCCCCGGTCAGGATGCGGATGTAGTTTTTGCGCATCTTGCCGGAGATGTGCGCGGTCACCACGTGGCCATTCTTCAGTTTCACCCGGAAAGTCGTATTGGGCAGGGTCTCGACGACCTCGCCTTCCATCTGGATCGCGTCTTCTTTGGACATACCGCCTTAAAGGCGTTGGGGCGCGAATTGGAGCACAAAGCGCGCTCCCCTGGCAATTTGCAGCATCGACGCAGCCGCGCTCGCGGCCGCGCGTCACGGGGCCGCGAGCGCCGCTGAGGGCGCGCGCACGTGCTCGCGCAGCAGGGCCTGGAACTGGCTGCGGGGGATGGTGCGGCTGCCCAGAGTCGTGAGGTGGCGCGAGGGCAGCTGGCAATCGATCACCGCCAGAGTGTTGCGCCGGCACACCGCGACCAGGTGCGCGAGCGCGGCCTTGGAGGCATCCCGTGCGCGGCTGAACATCGACTCGCCGAAGAACACTCCCCCCAGGCGCACGCCGTACAGACCGCCCACCAGCTCCCCGCCGCGCCAGATCTCGATGCTGTGAGCGTGCTCTAGGTGGTGCAGCTGGAGGTACGCGGCGCGCATGTCGGAGGTGATCCAGGTGCCGGGACTTGCCGCGCGCGGCGCGGCGCACCCATCGATGACGGCGGCGAAATCGCGATCCATCGAGTAACTGAAGCCGCCGTTGCGCAGCGTCTTGGCGAGGCTGCGCGTGCAGTGAAACTCCTCCGGGAACAGCACCGCGCGCGGATCGGGCGACCACCACAGCACCGGTTGACCCGGCGAGTACCACGGAAAGATTCCACGCTGGTAGGCGGCGAGGAGGCGCTCGGGCGACAGGTCGCCACCGGCCGCCAGCAATCCGCACGGCTCCTCCAGCGCCTGCTCGAGCGGCGGGAACCACTCCGGCGCGTCCTGCGCCGACAGCCAGGTGATGGTTTTCACGCCCGCCCCGCGCTGCGCCGGCCCCGATAGGGGACGTGCTCCTGCACCTCGAGCGCGTAGGCTTGCACTGCTGCGGCTTCGCGCGCCAGGTACTCGGCAATGGCGGCGCGGAACTGCGGATCGGCGATATAGTGCGCGGACCAGGTGATGGCGGGTTCGAATCCGCGGCTCACCTTGTGCTCGCCCTGGGTGCCGGGCTCGAAACGCGCGATGCGGCGCTCGATGCAGAACTCGATCCCCTGGTGGTAACACGCCTCGAAATGCAGGCTGTGGTAGTCGGCCGCCGCCCCCCAGTAGCGACCGAACAGCGCCTCCTCACAGCAGAAGAAGACCGCGGCCGCCACCACCGCGCGTCCGTGCACGGCGAGCTTCACCATGAAGGATTCCGGCAGCGCGCGCGTCACCGCGCTGAAGAACGCGCGCGTCAGATACGGTTCGTGCCCGTGACGCACGAAGGTGTCGCGGTGCAGGGCATAGATGCGGTCGAGGAGCGGCTCGTCGAGCTCACCGCCGAAGCGTGTCTCAAAGCGCACGCCCGCATCCGCGACGCGGCGGCGCTCGCGACGCGCCTTCTTGCGTTTCTCGGCGGTGAAGGTGCCCAGGTAGTCATCGAAGCTCGCGTAACCGCGATTGTTCCAGTGGAACTGGCAGTCGCGGCGCAACAGCCAGCCGCGCTGCGCGCAGGCTGCGCGCGCCGGCTCATCCAGAAACAGCGCATGCACGCCCGATAATCCGTGGCTCGCGGCGTGTTCTTCCAGATGCTCTAGCAGGCGCGCGGCGAGGGCGTCCCGATCCAGATCGGCGCGTACCAGCAGACGCGGTCCGGTCGCGGGCGTGAACGGCGCGGCGAGCGTGAGCTTCGGGTAGTAACGGCGGCCGACGCGCTCGTAGGCGCGCGCCCAGGCAAAGTCGAACACGAATTCACCGAACGAGTGCGTCTTCACGAACGCCGCGGCCGCCGCCGCGAGCCCCCGGGCATCGTGCAGGGTGAGGTAGCGCGGCTCCCAGCCGCTGCCCGGACCCACGCAGTGCGTGCGCTCGAGCGCTGCCAGGAACTCATGGCAGGTGAAGGGATTGCGCTGTGCGCCGAGATCATTCCACTGCTGCGGCTCCAGCTCGTGGATGCTGCGCAGGAATTCGGCCTTGTCGGTCGGCATGGCTCGGGCTGATCTAGCGGTGCGGCTGAGTGTCGAGCGTCTCGAGATAGCGGTCCGCATCGAGCGCCGCCATGCAGCCGGCGCCTGCCGAAGTGACGGCCTGGCGGTACACGTGGTCGGCGACGTCCCCGGCCGCAAACACTCCCGGCACGCTGGTGGCGGTGGCCTCGCCATCGAGCCCGCTGCGCACGGTGATGTAACCGGCGCGCATCGCGAGCTGTCCCTCGAACAGTGCCGTGTTGGGGGTGTGGCCGATGGCGACGAACAGGCCGGTCACGGTGAGCGCCTGTGACGGGCCACCGCTGAGCGAGCGCAGACGCACACCGTTCACGCCCTGCTCGCTCCCCAGTACCTCATCGACCGTGTGGTTCCAGATCACCGCCATCCGGCCGGCGGTCACTTCGCGAAACAGCCGCTCCTGCAGGATCTTTTCCGCACGCAGCTTGTCGCGCCGGTGCACGAGCGTGACGTGCTGCGCGATGTGCGACAGATACAGCGCCTCCTCGACCGCGGTGTTGCCGCCGCCCACCACCGCCACGCGCTGGTTGCGAAAGAAGAAGCCGTCGCAGGTGGCGCACGCCGAGACGCCGCGGCCACGGAAACGCTCCTCCGAAGGCAGCCCCAGGTAGCGAGCCGTCGCGCCGGTGGCGATGATGAGCGCATCGCAGCTGTAGCTGCGGGCGTCGCCGGTGAGCCTGAAGGGCCGCACGGCGAGTTCCACGGCTTGCACGTGATCGTTCACGATGTCGGTGGCGAAGCGCTCGGCGTGGCGCTTCATGCGCTCCATGAGCGCCGGCCCCTGGAGTCCCTCGACATCGCCCGGCCAATTGTCGACCTCGGTGGTTGTCATGAGCTGTCCGCCCTGTGCCACACCGGTGATCAGCAGCGGCGCGCGATTGGCGCGCGCGGCATAAACTGCGGCGCTGTAGCCCGCGGGTCCGGAGCCTAGGATGATCAGGCGGCTGTGCCGGGTGGTCGTCATGGCGCTCCCGATTGAATCAGCGTCCGTGCATGGTACCAAGCCCTATAATGGCGGCCGTCTATCTTAAGACGGAGAATCATGGGATTGGCTGAAACCTCCGCGTCGGCACGCGCTGCTTCGCGCTTCACGTCGGCCGTGACCCGCGGCCTGCGCGAGAGCGCCATCATCGCGCTGGGCATCGTGGCGCTGGTGCTGCTGATCGCGCTGCTCACCTACAGCCCCGATGACCCCGGGTTTTCCTTCACCGGCAATTCCGCGCCGGTGCACAACCGTATCGGCGTCATCGGCGCGTGGCTCGCCGACGTGCTGTTTTTTCTCTTCGGCCGCCCGGCGTTCCTGTTCCCGCTGGTGCTGGCGGCGGCATGCTGGGGCCTGCAGCGGCGCCTGAAGGCGCAGGCCGCCGTCTCGCGCGTCAACACCCTGGTGCGCTTCGCCGGATTCGTGCTGGTGCTGGTGGCGAGCTGCGGGCTCACGACGCTGCACTGGCAGCCCGGGGCACTGCGACAGACCGCCGGCGGCGTGGCGGGGAGCGTGGTGGGCGAGGGCCTGGTTGCGGGGCTGGATTTTCTAGGCGCCACGCTGGTGCTGATCGCCGCCTGGATGGCGGGTCTGTCACTCGCCTTTGGCGTTTCCTGGCTCACCATCATGGACCGCTTGGGTGCGCTCACCTGGGGCGCGATCGGCCGCTGGCGCGCGCGCTGGGCCACGGCGCGCGATGCCGCGGAAGGGCGCGAACGGCGCCAGGCGCGCAAGGAGGCGATGGAGAGCGAGCAGAGGAAATCCGCCACCCGGGCACCACCGCGCATCGAGCCGCCGCTGCCGGTGGTCGAGAAAAGCGCGCGCGTCGAGCGCGAACGCCAGGTACCACTGTTCGATCCGCCGAAGGCGAGCGAGCTGCCGCCCCTGAAGCTGCTGGACGATCCGCCGCCGCGCGAGTCGCTGTATTCCGCCGAGGCGCTCGAGGCGCTGTCGCGACTCGTGGAGATGAAGCTCAAGGACTTCACCATCGATGCGGAGGTGGTGGCGGTGCAGCCCGGCCCGGTGGTCACGCGCTTCGAGCTGCGCCCGGCGCCGGGCGTGAAGGCCAGCCAGATCACGGCGCTCGCCAAGGACCTGGCGCGCGCGCTGTCGGTGCTCTCCGTGCGCGTGGTGGAGGTCATTCCGGGCAAGAGCGTGATGGGACTGGAGATCGCCAACGAGAAGCGCGAGGTGGTCACGCTCGGGGAGATCATCCGCTCACGCGCCTACGATGAGATGCACTCGCCCCTCGCCCTGGCGCTCGGCAAGGACATCGGCGGCCAGCCGGTGGTCGCCGACCTCACGCGCATGCCGCATCTGCTCATCGCCGGCACCACCGGCTCGGGCAAGTCGGTGGCGCTCAACGCCATGGTGCTGTCGCTGCTCTACAAGTCCACCGCCGAGCACGTGCGCCTGATCATGATCGACCCGAAGATGCTGGAGCTCTCGGTGTACGAGGGCATTCCGCATCTGCTGGCGCCGGTCGTGACCGACATGAAACAGGCCGCCAACGATCCGAGCATCGACCAGAGGCAGATCCTGGATCTCACGCCGCTCCCCTACGTGGTGGTGGTGGTCGATGAGTTCGCCGACATGATGATGATCGTCGGCAAGAAAGTGGAGGAACTCATAACGCGTCTGGCGCAGAAGGCGCGCGCTTCGGGCATTCACCTGGTGCTCGCGACCCAGCGACCCTCGGTCGATGTGATTACCGGACTCATCAAGGCGAATATTCCCTGCCGCATCGCCTTCCAGGTCTCGGCGCGGGTCGACTCGCGCACCATTCTCGACCAGATGGGTGCGGAGACGCTGCTCGGGCATGGCGACATGCTGTATCTGCCCCCGGGCACCTCGCTCCCCACCCGGGTGCACGGTGCGTTCGTGTCCGACCAGGAAGTGCATCGTGTGGTGGAAGCGCTGAAGACGCCGCAGCCGCCGCACTACATCGAGGAAGTGCTGTCCGGACCCAGATTCCCGATCCCGGGACTGTCGGGGGAGGACGGCGAGGGCGACGGCGGCAATGGCGGCGAGGATGCCGAGCAGGATCCGCTGTACGACGAGGCGGTGCGGATCGTGACGACCGAGCGCAAGCCCTCCATATCGTACGTGCAGCGGCGGCTGAAAATCGGCTACAACCGAGCCGCGCGGATGCTCGAAGGAATGGAGCAGGCGGGGCTGGTGGGCCCGCTGCAGGCCAATGGCGCGCGCGACGTGCTGGCGCCCGCGCCGCCGGAGGAGTGAGGGATTGCCTGGCGCAGCCGCGACCGCAGCCTGTGCTCTGGCACTGGTGAGTGTCGCGGCGGCGCAGGCATCCGCCACGCCGCTCGACGGGTATCTCGATGGTCTCAGGACACTGCGCGCGAGCTTCCTGCAGACGCTCGTCGATGCGCATGGCCGCGAAATCGACCGCGCCACCGGCACGCTCATCGTGGCGCGTCCCGGGAAGTTCAGCTGGGAGACCCGTCCGCAGCGGCCGGTCTCCGGCGGCGGCGCGGGTCAACTCATGGTTTGCGACGGAACGAACCTGTGGTTTCTCGACCGCGATCTCGCGCAGGTGACCGTCAAGCCGGTCGACGCCGCCCTCTCGGCCACGCCCGCCATGCTGCTCTCGGGCGCAGCAGACCTGAACAAGAGCTTCAGCATCACCCCCGCCGGGCGGCGGGACGGGCTCGAGTGGGTGCTGGTGGAGCCGCGCGGCGACGCGGCAGACTTCCGCAGCGCGCTGTTCGGCTTCGCGCACCGGGATCTGAAACGCATGATCCTCGAAGACAAACTTGGTCAGACCGCGACCATCAGTTTCGAGAGAATCGAGCGCAATGGTCCGGTGGCCCCGGGCGAGGTGAGCTTCACGCCGCCCGCGGGCACCGATGTGATCGGCACACCGCGCGAGTGAGCGCGGCGCGGTAGCGGGATGCGATCCGTAACATCGTGAGTGCGCGCCCCCCAAGTGACCGCGATCCGCTGCGGCCGCTCGCGGACCGGATGCGCCCGCGCGCGCTCAGCGAGTTCGTCGGCCAGCAACATCTGCTGGGCTCCGGCAAGCCATTGTCCGCCAGCATCACCGCCGGACAGCTGCACTCGCTGATCTTCTGGGGCCCGCCGGGCACCGGCAAGACCACGCTCGCGCGGCTCATCGCCCGCGCTTCCAACGCGCAGTTCATCGCGCTGTCGGCGGTCATGGCCGGCGTGAAGGACATCCGCGCCGCAGTGGAGGCGGCGCGCGCCGTGCGCGCCCAGGACGGGCGACCGACGCTGCTGTTCCTGGACGAGGTGCACCGTTTCAACAAGGCGCAGCAGGACACGTTCCTGCCGTACCTGGAGGACGGGACGCTCACTTTCGTGGGCGCGACCACCGAGAACCCGTCCTTCGAAGTGATCAGCGCACTGCTGTCGCGCGCGCGCGTGTACGTGCTGCGCGCCCTGTCGGTGGAGGATCTCACCGTGCTGCTGCAGGCGGCGCTGCGCGATCCGGAGCGGGGCCTGGGCCGGGAGCAGCTGCAGGCGGAACCGGCGGCATTGGAGCTCATCGCCCGCGCCGCCGACGGTGATGCGCGCCGGGCGCTCAACATGCTGGAGCTGGCCGCGGGACTGTTGCAGGCCGGCGGCGCCGCGCGTGTGCTGACCGTCGCCGTGGCGCAGGAGGTGGCCGCCGGCGGGCAGCGCCGCTTCGATAAGGGTGGTGATCAGTTCTACGAGCAGATCTCCGCGCTGCACAAGGCGGTGCGCGGCACCGATCCCGACGCGGCGCTCTACTGGTTGTGCCGCATGCTCGATGGCGGGTGCGATCCGCGCTATATCGCGCGGCGGGTGACGCGCATGGCGGTGGAGGACATCGGACTTGCCGACCCGCGCGCACTCGCGCTGGCGCTCGATGGCTGGGAGACTTACGAGCGCCTGGGGACCCCGGAAGGTGAGCTGGCCATCGCCACCGCGGTGGTGTATCTCGCCTGCGCGCCCAAGAGCAACGCGCTGTACGTCGCCATGGGCGAGGCCATGGCGGACGTCAGCGAGTTCGGCACGCTGGAAGTGCCGCTGCGGCTGCGCAACGCGCCGACACGCCTGATGAAGAGCCTGGGTTACGGGCGCGATTACCGTTACGCACACGATGAGCCCGAAGCATTCGCCGCCGGGGAGCGCTACCTGCCGGATGAGATGCCGGATCGGCGATACTATCGCCCCGTTTCCCGGGGTCTGGAAGTGAAAATCGGCGAGGCGCTCGAGCGCCTGCGGGCCCGGACGGCAGCGAAAGGCTGAAGCGTGATCGATCCGAAGCTGTTGCGCGCCGACCCGGACGCCGTGGCGCGCAATCTCGCGCGCCGGGGCTACAGGCTCGATGTGACGGCGCTCAGGGCTCTGGAGGAGAAGCGCAAGCCGTGGCAGGTGGAGGTGGATCGGCTGCGCGCCGAGCGCAACGCCAACGCCAGGGCGGTCGGCGTGGCCAAGGGGCGCGGCGAGGACCTGAGCCCCCTGATCGCCAAAGGCGAGAGTCTCACTGCGAGCCTCGGCGCGGCCGAAGCGGCGCTGGCAGCCGTGCAGGCCGAGCTCGAACAATGGCAGCTCGGGCTGCCGAATCTGTTGCACGCCTCGGTCCCCGACGGACACGAGGAGAGCGCCAACCTCGAGGTGCGGCGTTGGGGCGAACCGCGTCAGTTCGCGTTCAGGCCGCGCGATCACGTGGAGGTCGGCGAGCGGCTCGCGGGGCTCGATTTCGAGGCTGCGGCCCGCATCGCAGGCAGCCGCTTCGTGGTGCTGCGCGCGCAGGTGGCACGCCTGCACCGCGCGCTGGCGCAGTTCATGCTGGACCTGCACACGCGCGAGCACGGCTACACCGAGGTGCAGGTGCCGTACCTGGTGCAGGCCCAGGCGCTCACCGGCACCGGGCAACTGCCGAAGTTCGAGCAGGATCTGTTCGCGGTACGCGGCGAGCCGCCGTTCTACCTCATCCCGACCGCCGAGGTGCCGGTGACCAACCTGGTGCGCGAGCAGATCGTGCCCGCCGAGAGTCTGCCGCTGAAATGGGTGGCGCACACGCCGTGTTTCCGTTCCGAGGCGGGCGCAGCCGGCAAGGACACACGCGGCATGATCCGCAACCACCAGTTCGACAAGGTGGAGCTGGTGCAGGTCGTGCGGCCGCAGGACTCGTACGCGGCGCTCGAGGAGCTGACCGGGCACGCCGAAGCCGTGCTGCGCCGGCTGGAGATTCCGTACCGCATCGTGGCGCTGTGCGCGGGTGACATCGGTTTCAGCAGCGCCAAGACCTACGACCTCGAAGCGTGGTTGCCGTCGCAGCAGCGTTACCGCGAGATTTCCTCGTGCAGCAACTGCGAGGCCTTCCAGGCGCGCCGCATGCAGGCGCGCTGGCGCAATCCGCACGGCGGCAAGCCCGAAGCACTGCACACCCTGAACGGCTCGGGACTCGCGGTCGGGCGCACGCTGGTGGCGGTGCTTGAGAACTTCCAGAAGGAGGACGGTTCGGTTGGCGTGCCGCCGGCGCTGCAGCCCTACCTGGACGGGCTCACCACGCTCACCGCGTAGACTATCGATTATCGATAGCTCTATACTGCATTCACAATGAAGCGCACGCCGCGCCAGCCACGCCCGCTGCCAGCGCGCGACCCGCTCTTCAACAGTTCGGTGCAGAAGGCGCTCGCCATCCTCGAAACCTTCGGCGGCGAGCGCCGCGCGCTGAGCCTGGCGGAGCTTGCCGCCGGCGTCGGCATGACGACCAGCTCGGCACAACGTTGCACGCATACGCTGGTGCGCTTAGGGTTCCTCGGACGCGATGCACGCGCACGACGCTGGGTGCTGACGCCGCGTGCCCTGTCGCTGGCGCATGCCTACCTCTCGGGGCACGCGCTGCTCGAGCAGGCGACCACGCATCTCATCGACCTCAACCAGGCGAGCGGTGAATCCGTCAGCCTGTCGGAGCCGGACGGCGCGGACATGGTGTTCATCGCGCGTTTCCCGAGCCTGAAGCGCTTCTACATTCACATGCCGGTCGGGCGGCGCCTGCCGATGTACTGCACGGCCTCGGGACGCGCCTACCTGTCGGCGCTGCCGGCGGCGGCCGCGCAGCGCATCGTGCGCAGCTCCGAGCTGCGGGCCCTGACGCCGCTGACACTCACCGATCCGAAGCAGATACTGAAGCGCATCCAGGCGGCGCGTGAGGCGGGCTATGCCTGGTCGGACCAGGAGTGTTACCGCGGCGACGTCACCATTGCCGCCGCGGTGCTCGGGGAAGACGGCCAGCCGCTCGCCGCCGTGAACATCTCCGCTCCCACCAGCCGCTGGACGCTGGGGCGGTTACGATCGAAGCTATCGCCCCTGTTACTGCAGACGGCGCGCGCCGCCTCGCGTGGGGACACGCCGCGGGAGCGACCTCAATGAGCCTTTGAAGGGGAACCGCATGCCCGAGCTCAGCCGCTCACTGCAGCCACGCCACGTCACCATGATCTCGATCGGCGGGATCATCGGTGCCGGCCTGTTCGTCGGCAGCAGCGCCTCGATCGTCGCCACCGGGCCCGCGATCGTGGTGAGCTATCTCATTACCGGGACGCTGGTGCTGCTGGTGATGCGCATGCTCGGCGAGATGGCCCTCACGCTGCCGGCGGTGCGCTCGTTCAGCGAGTTCGCGCGCGCCGGCCTGGGTCCGTGGGCGGGGTTCGTCGCCGGCTGGCTGTACTGGTATTTCTGGATAATTGTGGTGCCGGTGGAGGCGATCGCCGGCGCCAACATCCTGCACGGCTGGCTGGGTCTGCCGCCCTGGCTCCTGGGGCTGATGCTGATGGGCATCATGACCGGCGTCAATCTCATGTCGGCACGCTCCTACGGGGAATTCGAATTCTGGTTCGCCTCGATCAAGGTTGCGGCGATCGTGGTGTTCATCGCGCTTGCGGCTGCCTACGCCTGTGGCTTCACCTCCCCGAGCGGGCCGACCTTCGGCAATCTCACCGCCTACGGCGGCTTCATGCCCAAGGGCTTCCTGTCGGTGCTCGCCGGAGCGGTGACTGTGTATTTCTCGCTCACCGGGGCGGAGATCACCACCATCGCGGCGGCCGAGTCGCAGGAGCCGGCGCGCGCGGTGGCGCGCATGAGCAGCTCGGTGATCGTGCGCATCCTCACCTTCTACGTCGGTTCGGTGTTGCTGATCGTCACGGTGGTGCCGTGGGTGCAGGTGCACGCCGGCGAATCGCCGTTCACGCTGGCGCTGAGCACTATGCAATTCAACTGGGCGAGCCGCGCACTGGACGCCATCATCCTCACCGCCGTGCTCTCGTGCCTCAACTCCGCCTTCTATGTCTGCTCGCGGGTGCTGTTCGTGCTGGCCGAGCACGGCGACGCGCCGCAATGGCTGGTGCAGCTGAACGCGCGGCGCGTGCCGACGCGCTCGGTATGGATGGGCAGTCTCGCCGGGGTGCTCGGCATCCTCGCGGCGATCACCTCCTCGCAGGTGGTGTTCGCGTTCCTGGTGAACGCCTCGGGGGCGCTGATGGTATTCGTATACATGATCATCGCGGTGGCGCATTTCCGCCTGCGACGCGAACGCGAGGCGCGCGGCGCGCCCGCGCCGGCGCTGTCGATGTGGCTGTTTCCGTGGACCAGCTACGCGGCGATCGCCGGGATGGCCGCGGTGCTGATCGCCATGGCATTCACGCCCGGGGAGCTGGCGAGCGAGCTGCGCTGGAGCGTCGTGGCGCTCGCAGTCGCGGTGGTCGCCTTCCTGATCGTGGACGCGCGGCGCCGGGCGCGCGTCGTGGCCCCCGCGCCCGCCGGGCCGGGTGTGGATCCCTCATGAGGACACCAGCGGCACTCACGCGGCGGCAGTTCGTGCTCACCGCGGCCGCGGTGGGCGGGGCGCTGGTGCTCGGTGTCGCGCTGCAGCGCCGCCGGCAGCGGCTCACCCCAGGCGGCGGCGCACCCGCCCGCGGGGCGCTGAATGCCTACGTGCGCATCGAGCCGAACGGCCGTATCACCCTCGTCATCCCCAAGGTCGAGATGGGGCAGGGCACGTACACCTCGCTCCCGATGCTGATCGCCGAGGAGCTGGAGGTCGATCTTGACGCGGTCACGGTGGAGGCCGCCCCGCCCGATCCCGCCGTCTATGGCTTCGCAGTCGACCCGGCCGCCCCCGAGGGCATCGAACGAGACCAGTCCACCGGCACCTCCCTGTCCATCATCCAGTGCTGGACGCCCCTGCGGCAGGCGGGTGCGGCCGCGCGCCTGATGCTCATTCAGGCGGCGGCGAAGCGCTGGCGTGTGCCCATCAACACCTGCCAGGCGCAGCGCGGCGAAGTGCTACACGCCGCCTCGGGCCGCCGCCTCGGCTACGGGGCGCTGGCCGCCGCTGCCGCGGCCCTGCCGGTGCCGGCGGCGCCACCGTTGAAGGCCGCGAAGGACTTCAGGCTCATCGGTCGCGCCACGCCAAGGCGTGACGCGCCGCAGAAGGTGGACGGCAGCGCGGTGTTCGGCATCGACGCACGCCCACCGAACTCGAAGGTGGCGCTCATCGCGCTCTCGCCCGTCGAGGGTGGGACGATCGGGGGGCTCGCAGCCGATGCAGCCGTGGCGGTCCGCGGCGTGCGACAGGTGGTGAATGAGGGTGATGTGATCGCAGTGGTGGCGGACGACACCTGGGCGGCCATGCAGGGCATGAAGGCGCTGGCGCCGCGCTGGAACGACGGGGCGAACGCCGCCGTACAACAGGCGGCCATCGTGGCGGAGCTGGAAGCCGCCGCTCAAGAGGCGGGTGCGGTGGCCGCCAGCAAGGGCAAGCTCGAGGAGGCCGCGGCGCGCGCCACCACCCACGTGGATGCGGTGTATCACCAGCCATTTCTCGCCCACGCGACGCTCGAGCCGATGAACTGCACGGTCGATTGGCGCGAGGGCGAGTGCGAGATCTGGGTCGGCACCCAGGCATGCGATCGCGCGGTGGCGAAGCTCGCAGCCCTGGGTCTCAAGCCCGAGCAGATCCGCCTGCACAGCTATCTGATCGGCGGCGGCTTCGGGCGGCGCCTGGAGGTGGACGGCATCGTGCTGGCGGCGCGCATCGCCCGGCATGTGCAGGGGCCGGTGAGGGTGCTGTGGAGTCGCGAGCAGGACATCCAGCACGACCGCTACCGACCCTACTACGTGGATCGGCTGTCCGCCTCGCTGGATGCTCGCGGCATGCCGGTTACCTGGCGGCATACCATCGCGGGCGCCGGATTGTGGGCGCTGTACTACGGCGAGGGAACGGTGAAGAACGGTGTGGACCTGGACGCGGTCACCTCCGCCGCCGATCTGGCCTACCCGTTGGAGAACATGGAAGTGCGCTTCGTGCGCCGCGACCCCGCGGGCGTGCCGACGGGCTGGTGGCGCGGGGTCGGTCCGACCCGCAGCGTATTCGCGGTAGAGAGTTTCATGGACGAGCTGGCGGCGGCGGCACAGCAGGATCCGGTGCGCTACCGCCGCGCGCTGCTCAAGGACCCACGCATGCGTGCGGTGCTCGATCTCGCGGCCGATCGCGCCGGCTGGGGAATGGGGCTGCCGGCCGGCAGCGGGCGCGGCGTGTCCA
>VBNP01000125.1 GCA_005877965.1 Gammaproteobacteria bacterium
CCGCGGCGTGCGGGTGTTCGTTGACGGCGCAAGCCTGGGCCTGCTCGACGGCACGATCGTGGACTTCGTCAAGCAGGGTCTGAACGAGGCCTTCCGCTTCAGAAACCCGAACGTCAAGGGCGAATGCGGCTGCGGGGAGAGCTTCTCCGTCTGAGGCCTACCGGCGCTGCGCGCGCCAGCGCGTGTGCCGCGGCGCGGGCCGCTGCGGCTTGGCGGGCCCAAAAAGCCTTACCAAACCGGCACTTCCATCGCACGCTAAATTGCCGCGGGTGCGTGACCCAAGGTACACTTCGCCGCTTCCCCGCGCACCGGCATCGCCTGCCGGTGCGAACACTCGCACCCATTGATTTTTCGGAGGGTCCTTAGCGAATGGCGCTCGAGCGCACCCTGTCCATCGTTAAGCCCGACGGCGTGAGAGCCAATCTCATCGGCGAGGTCTATCGGCGTTTCGAGAACGCAGGCCTCGCGATCGTGGCCGCGCGCATGCTGCACCTGTCGCAGCGCGAGGCTGAGGGTTTCTACGCCGTGCATCGCGAGCGTCCGTTCTTCAAGGACCTGGTACGCTACATGAGTTCAGGTCCCGTGATCGTGCAGGTGCTGGAGGGCGAGAGCGCGATCGCCCGCAACCGCGGCATCATGGGCGCGACCGATCCGCAGAAGGCGGCCGCGGGCACGATCCGCGCCGATCTCGCCACCAGCATCGAGCAGAACGTGGTGCACGGCTCGGATGCGCCCGACACCGCGGCGCGCGAGATTGCCTACTTCTTCAGCACGACCGAGCTGCATCCGCGCGATTAGGAAGCGCGCGCCCGCCGCCATGACATCTGCAGCCACCGAGCGCACCAACCTGCTGGGGCTGCCGCGTCCGGCACTCGAGGCATTCGTGGCGCAGCTCGGCGGCAAGCGTTTCCGCGCGCGCCAGCTGATGAACTGGATGTACAAGCGCGGCGTCGGCTCGTTCGCCGACATGACGGATCTCGCCCGGGATTTCCGCACGCGACTCACCGCGCAGGCCGAGGTACGCGCACCGGACATCCTCTCGGAGCAGCGCTCCAGCGACGGTACCCGCAAGTGGCTGCTGCGAGCGGACGCCGCCCAGGCGTTCGAGATGGTGTTCATTCCCGAGCCCGACCGCGGCACGCTGTGCATCTCCTCGCAGGTCGGCTGTGCGCTCGACTGCTCGTTCTGCGCCACGGCCCGGCAGGGCTTCAATCGCAACCTGAGCACCGCCGAGATGGTGGGGCAGGTGTGGCTGGCGGCGCGCGAGCTCGAGCGCGGGCAACGGCAGCGCGCGAGCACCGGCGAGCCCGCGAGCGCGCCCGGGGACGAGCGCCACGTCACCAACGTCGTGCTGATGGGAATGGGCGAGCCGCTCGCCAACTTGCGCAACGTCGTGCCGGCGCTGCGCATCCTGCTCGATGACTTCGGCTTCGATCTGTCGCGGCGCCGCGTGACGCTGTCGACCTCGGGGCTGGTGCCGCAGATCTACAAGCTCGCGCAGGAGACCAACGTGGCGCTGGCCGTGTCGCTGCATGCGCCCGATGATGCACTGCGCAACGAGCTGGTACCGATCAACCGCAAGCACCCCATCGCGCAGCTCCTGCAGGCGTGCTGGCACTACCTCGACGAGCAGAACGGCCGCAGCGTGACCTTCGAATACGTGATGCTCGAGGGCGTGAACGACTCTGCGGCGCAGGCGCGCGCGCTGGCGCGTCTGTTGAAGGGCCATCCGGCCAAGGTCAATCTGATTCCGTTCAATCCGTTTCCGGGCACGCACTACCGGCGCTCGAGCGCGCCCGTCATCCAGCGCTTCCGTGACGAGCTGCTGCAGCGGGGCGTGCTGGCGACCATTCGCCGCACCCGCGGCGAGGACATCGACGCCGCCTGCGGACAGCTGGCCGGGCGCGTCATCGATCGCACCACCGTGCGTCTCGGGAGCAAGGTGATCGGCGTCGCGCTTCAACCATGAGAACCGCGGTCAACACCACCTGGCAGTGCCCGCTGGCGCTGCGTCTCGCCGCCGGCGCGACGCTGCTGCTCGCCGCCTGCGCAACGGCGCCCTCGAACAGGACGCGCGATGCGGCCGCCTACAACGTGCAGCTGGGGATCGCCTACCTGCACCAGGGTGATATCGCGCTGGCGAAGGACAAGCTCGACCGGGCGCTCGCCGAGGACCCGGGCAGCGCCGACGTTCACAGCGCCCGCGCGATGCTGTTCGAGCGCATGCACAACCCCGACCAGGCGGATGCGGAGTTCCGCACCTCGTTGCGGCTGGCGCCGCACGACCCGGATGTGGTGAACAACTACGCCGTGTACCTGTGCCAGAACGGTCGCACCGTCGAGGGGGTGCGCCGCTTCGAGGAGGCGGCGCACAACGCGCTGTATCGCACCCCCGAGGCGGCTTACACCAACGCCGGAGTGTGCCTGCGCGCGGCGAAGCGCGACGATGAAGCGCGCGCCGACTTCGGCCGCGCCCTGCGGATCCGGCCGAACTTCGCCGAGGCGGCGTACCAGCTGACGGAGCTGCAATTTCAGCATGGCGAGCTCGCTCCGGCGCGCGCCGGCATCGACGCCTTCCTCGGCAGCTACGAGGCGACTGCGGACCTGCTGCTGCTCGGGGTGCGCGTCGCGCGCGCCCAGGGCGACAGGCTCGGCGCGCAACGCTACGCGCGCCGACTGCAGCTGGACTTTCCCGGGACCGACCAGGCGCGCGCCCTGGCGGAACTCGAGCGCAACCCCGGCTGACACTCATGGCAAGTGAAGCTGGCGGCGAGCAACGCTGCGGCACCGGCGCGCGGCTGCGCGGCGCGCGCGAAAACAAGGGGCTCACCGTCGCGCAGGCGGCGGAGACACTGCACGTCGATGCCAGGACCCTGGAGGCGCTGGAGGCGGAGGACTTCGCGGCCCTGGGCGCCGATGTGTACGTGCGCGGGCACCTGCGGCGCTACGCCGAGCTCATCGGCGAGTCGCCCGCGGAGCTGCAGGAGCTGTATGCGAGCGGCGCGCACGCGCCGCGTCCGGATCTGACGCGCATCCCGCGCCGCGAACCCGCCGGGGGCGCCCCGCGTCTGGTGGTGCCGGCGCTGCTGGGGCTGGTGGGATTTGCACTGCTCGCGCTGCTGTGGTGGCTGCTCACCACGCCGGGCGAGAAACCGCGGCCGCTCGCGGCTGCGCCGCCGGCGCCGAGCGCCGCCGATGAGGCAGCGCCGGCCGCGCCCGCCCGCCCGACGCAGCTCGCGTTGAAGTTCTCGGCGCTCAGCTGGGTGGAGGTCTCGGACGCGACCGGCCGGCGCCTGCTGCAGGGCCTGTACGCGCCGGGCAGTGCGCGCACGCTGAGCGGCGCGCCGCCGCTGCGCGTGATTCTCGGTAACGCCCCGGCGGTGACGCTGCGCGTCAACGATCAGGCGGTGACGCTCGCGGGGTTGGTGCGCCACGACGGCAGCGCACGGCTGCTCATCGACGGCGACGGCCGCACCACACCGGCGCCGCCGCGGCTGGCGCACGGGGATTGAGGTGGCAGAGCAGATCCAGCCCATCCGGGGAATGAACGACGTGCTGCCCTCCGAGATCGGCACCTGGCAGCACTTCGAAGCGTGCACGCGCGAGCTGCTCGGCGCTTACGGCTACGAAGAGATTCGCGTGCCGGTAGTGGAGCACACCGAGCTCTTCAAGCGCGCCATCGGTGAGCACACCGACGTGGTCGGCAAGGAAATGTATACCTTCGCCGACCGCGGTGGCGAGAGCCTCACGCTGCGCCCCGAAGCCACCGCCGGCATCGTGCGCGCGCTGATTTCCAACGGCCTGCTGCGCGGACAGCGTCACAAGCTGTGGTGCCTGGGGCCGATGTTCCGCCACGAGGCGCCGCAGGCCGGCCGCTACCGGCAGTTCTGGCAGGTGGACGTGGAAGCGGTCGGCTGCCCGGGGCCCGATGTGGATGCGGAGCTCATCGCGCTCGGTGCGCGGCTGTGGGGGCGGCTGGGGATCACGGGACTGAAGCTGCAGATCAACTCCCTCGGCACGCCGGACAGCCGCCGCGCGTACCGCGCCCGGCTGCTGGAGTACCTGCGTGCGCACGCCGCGCGGCTCGACGCCGACAGCCAGCGGCGCCTCGCCGGCAACCCGCTGCGGGTCCTGGACAGCAAGCACCCGGATATGCAGGAGGTGATTCGCGGCGCCCCGCTCCTCACCGAGCATCTGGACACGGAGTCCCGCGCACACTTCGAGGCGCTGTGCGCCATGCTGCGCGCCGTGGGCGTGAGCTACGAGATCAACCCGCGCCTGGTGCGCGGCCTCGATTACTACAACCGCACGGTGTTCGAGTGGATCACCCCGTCCACCGGCGCACAGAATGCCGTATGCTCCGGCGGCCGCTACGACGGCCTGATTGCGCAGCTCGGGGGTGAGGCGACGCCCGCGATCGGTTTTGCGATGGGCGTCGAGCGCCTGGTGGCGCTGGTGCAGGCGGCCGGGGGCACGGTGCCCGCGCCCCGCCCGGACGTGTACGTCGTGGTGAGCGGTCCGCAGGCTGAAGCGCAGGCCCTGGAACTCGTCGAGCGCCTGCGCAGCGAGCGGCCGCGAGTGCGTTTCGAGCTCAACCTGGGCGGGGGCAACTTCAAGGCGCAATTCCGCCGCGCGGACAAGAGCGGCGCGCCGCTGGCGCTGATCATCGGCGACGATGAGCTCGCGCGCGGCGTGGTTGCCATGAAACCTTTGCGCGCGGAGTCCGGTCAGAGCGAGTGCCCGATCGTACGGCTGGCCGCGGGCGTGGATGCGGCGCTGGCCAGGGTGCACGGCGGCGGGCCCGCAGCGCCATGATCCTGGGAGGAAGCGTGGAAGAGTACCTGTCCGAAAAAGAACAGTGGGAATGGATCAAGGCTCAGGTGCGGGAAAACGGGCCGGCCGTGATCCTGGCCATCGCGGTGGTGGTGGCGGCCGTGTCCGGCTGGCGCTGGTGGCAGGGGCACCTGGACGCCGGGCGGCTCGAGGCGGGTGCGAAGTACACGCAGATGGTCCAGGCGCTGGACGGGGGTGATCGCCCGCGCGCCCTGGCGCTGTTCGGTGAGCTGCAGCGCGAATACGCGGCCTCGCCCTACACCGACCAGGCGCGGCTGCTGGCGGCGCGCCTGTACGTGCTCGGCGGCGAGCTCGAGCGGGCGGCCGCCGAGCTCGCCGCCGTGGCGGAGAATTCCAAGGATCGGGACCTGGCCCTGGTGGCGCGGCTGCGGCTGGCGCGGGTGCAGATCGCTCAGGGGAAAGCCGACGGCGCGCTCGCCACTCTCAGCGCAGCGCCACCCGGAGCCTTCGGTGCGCGCTACCACGAGGTGCGCGGCGACGCCTACTATGCCAAGGGTGACAAGGCCGCCGCGCTGAAGGAGTATCGCAGCGCGCAAACGGCGGCAAGCGACTCGCTCCTCACTCTCAAGATTGCCGATCTCGCAGCCGATGCGCCCGCGGCGGCGCCCGCGGCGAAAACCACGGCGGCCGGATCAGGCAAATGAGCACCCAGTCGACCCATGTCCTGGCGGTGGCGAGCGCTCTGGCGGCGCTCTTAGGCGTCGCCGCCTGTTCCAAAGACAAGAGCATCGACCAGCCGGCGAAGCTCACGCCCCTGA
Organism: Gammaproteobacteria bacterium; assembly: GCA_005877965.1. Classification (GTDB taxonomy): domain Bacteria; phylum Pseudomonadota; class Gammaproteobacteria; order Steroidobacterales; family Steroidobacteraceae; genus 13-2-20CM-66-19. The sequence goes on from VBNP01000125.1 coordinate 5,613, forward strand.
CCGCCAGCTTGCGCGTGCAGCGTGTCTGGACCGCCTCCGTCGACGACAAGAGGGCCGTGGCCCTGCGCCTCGGGCTCGGCCTCTCGGTCGCCGGCAATCGTGTTTACGCCGCCGGCCACCGCGGCGATATCGTGGCCATCGATGTCGCCTCGGGCCGTATCCTGTGGCGCGCGCGCACCCGCGCACCGTTGTCCGGTGGCACGGCTGCGAGCGCTGAGCTGGTGCTGGTGGGTTCGAGCGACGGGCAGTTGTTCGCCCTCAACCCCGCCGACGGTGCGATTCGCTGGAAGGTGCGCCTGAACGGGGAGGTGCTGGCGCCGGCGGCCATCGCCGAGCGCCTGATCGCCGTACGCACGGTCGACGGCAAGTTGCATGCGCTCAGTCCCTCGGACGGGCACGAGCTGTGGTCCCAGGAGCAGCAGGTGCCGCGCCTGTCGCTGCGCGGCACCGCACGCCCGGTAATCGCGGGCGATCTGGTGCTGTGCGGCTTCGACAACGGCAAGGTGCTGGCGGCCAACACCAACGACGGCTCGGTGCAGTGGGAGGCGACCATTACCCCGCCGCACGGCCGCACCGAACTCGAGCGGCTCGCCGACATCGACTCTTCCGTCCGTGTGTCCGGCGAGGACGTGTTCACGGTCGGCTTCCAGGGACGCGTGGCCATGCTGGCGCTCGAGACCGGGCAGATCTGGTGGTCGCACGAGGCCTCGAGCTTCCGCGGGCTTACCCTCGATGACGATGCGCTGTACGTGGCGACAGCCGACGGCGAGCTGGTGGCGCTGAAGGCGCGTACCGGAGCGGAGATCTGGCGGCAGAAAGCGCTGCTGCATCGGGGGCTGTCCGCGCCCGCGACCATGGACACGGCGGTCGTCACCGCGGACTTCCAGGGGTACGTGCATTGGCTCGACAAGGCGAGCGGCGCGCTCGCCGCGCGCGCGTCGACCGGCAAGGTGCGCATCAGCACCGCGCCGGTAGTCGTCGGCAACATGGTGCTGGTCATCAACGACCGCGGGCGGATCAGCGCCTTTCGCGTGACGCCGCACACGGGCCCGGCCGGCGCGGGCAGGAAAACGCTGCCGGAAACGCCGGCTCCGCAGCCCGAGGAAAGCAAGTAGCGTGAGCGGCCGCCGGGTTGCGCCCAAGCCATGTTGCCCGTCATCGCCCTGGTCGGCCGGCCGAACGTCGGCAAGTCGACGCTGTTCAATGTGCTCACGGGCACGCGCGATGCCATCGTGGCGGACGTGCCCGGGCTCACGCGTGACCGCCAGTATGGCTTCGGGCGCCTGGGTCCGGTCCCCTGCGTCGTCATCGACACCGGTGGCCTGATAGAGAACCCGACCGGCATCGAGGCGCAGATGCGCGCCCAGACCGAACGCGCCGTCGCAGAAGCCGATCGCCTGGTATTGCTCGCCGACGCGCGCGCCGGGCTCTCACCGCAGGATCATTTCGTGGCGCGCGAGCTGCGCCGCTCGGGCAAGCCCGTCACGCTGGCCCTCAACAAGACGGACGGGCTCGATGCCGACATCGCCTGCGCAGACTTCCATGCGCTGGGGCTGGGTGAGCCGCTCGCCATCTCCGCGAGCCACGCGCGGGGGTGCGAGGAGCTCATGGAGCGGGTGCTCGCCGGCTTCGAGCCGCAGGCGGCTGCGGACACCGACTCCGACGCCATTCGCATCGCCATCATCGGCCGCCCGAACGTCGGCAAGTCCACGCTGGTGAATCGCCTGCTGGGAGAGGAGCGCGTGATCGCGAACGAGGAGCCCGGCACCACCCGCGACAGCATTCTGGTGCCCTTCGAACGCGACGGGCGCGAGTTCCTGCTGATCGACACCGCCGGGGTGCGACGTCGCGCCAGGATCGAGGACCTCATCGAGCGCGTGAGCGTTGCCAAGACGCTGCAAGCCATCGACGAGGCGCACGTGGTCATCCTGGTGCTCGACGCGCACGACACGGTCGCCGAGCAGGACGCGAGCGTGCTGGGACTGGCGCTCGAGCGCGGGCGGGCGCTCATCATCGCGGTCAACAAATGGGACGGGATCGCAGCGGAGCAGCGCGAGCAGATCCAGCGCCAGCTCGCCCTGAAACTCGACTTCGTACCCTTTGCGCCGCTGCATTTCATCTCCGCGCGCCATGGGAGCGGGGTGGGCGAGCTCATGCAGTCCACGGTGCGCGCCTACGAGGCGGCCATGCGCGGCATGCCGACGCGCGAGCTGACGCGTACGCTCGAGCAGGCGCTCAGCGTCCACCAGCCGCCGCTGGTGCGCGGCCGGCGCATCAAGCTGCGTTACGCGCACCAGGGCGGCCGCAATCCGCCGCGCATCGTGATCCATGGCAACCAGACCGCCTCGGTACCCGAGGCCTACACGCGCTATCTCGCCAACGTGTTCCGCAAGACCTACGATCTGTTCGCGACCCCGGTGTCCATCGAGTACCGCACCGATGCCAACCCCTACGAGCGCGAGCGGCGCACGCAGCCGCGCCCCGGCGGGTCGCGCCGGCGCGCGGCGACCAAGCGGCGCCGTTGAAGACGGGTCATCATCGGTCCTTCGCTACTTACCCAGTTGCGTGGGAATTGGTGGCGCAGATTTGCGCGCCACCGGCTGCACGCTCTTCAGCTGCCCGGTAAGCTCCTCAATGGCCGCATCGAGCTGCGGGTCGCGGTCCTCGTTCACGGCGAGGGGATCCAGTTGCACCTCCATGTCCGGCGCCACCCCCTCGTTCTCCACGCGCCATTCACCCTCCGGGGTATAGAAGCGAAAGAACGGAACGGTGAGCCGACCTCCGTCTATCAGCGGCGGATTGACGGAGATCCCGATCAGCCCGCCCCAGGTGCGGGTGCCGATCAACTTGCCGAGGCCGAGATGCCTGAACCCGTACGGGAGGAAGTCGCCGCCCGATCCGGCATCCTGGTCGATCAACATCACCTTGGGGCCGTAAATGGCGCCCGCCGGTGTGTTGAACACCAGCCCATCACGATCCTTCCAGCCCGAGAGATACTTGCGGTTCAGTACCTCGAGGACATAGTTCGCCGCCTGGCCGCCGCTGTTGCGGCGGTCATCAGCAATCAGCGCGTCCTTGTCGATCTCGGAAAAGAACATGCGGTTGAAGAACGTGAAACCATCATCGGCGGTGTCCGGCAGGTACACATAGGCGACCCTGCCGTTGGTATGGCGATCCACGTATTCGCGGTTGCGCTGCACCCACTCCCATCGGCGTAACGCCGTCTCGCTGTCGATCGGGATCACGATAGCCGTGCGTGCCGACTTCGTGGTGCCGTCGCGGCTGAGCGTGAGCGCCACCTGTTTGTCCACGGTACCTTCGAGCAGTGCGAAGATATTGACCGTTGCATCGAGCGCGCGACCATTGATCGCCAGGATGGCGTCGCCTTCTGCGGCATTTACACCCGGCGCCGCCAGCGGACCGACGAGATACGGGTTCCACCGATCGCCGCGGTAGATCTTTTGGATGTGGTAGAGATTCTTCTCCACCCTGAAGTCTGCGCCGAGGAGACCGATCGCGGCGGGCCTCTCATCTTCGAGATCGCCGCCGCTGATCCTGTTGTGACCGACCTGCAGCTCGCTGATCATCTCGACCAGCAGATCATTCAGATCCTCGCGGCGCTGCACGTACTGCAGCAGCGGTTCATAACGCGCGCGCACCGCCTGCCAGTCCAGTCCGTGCATATTCGGGTCGTAGAAGAACTGCTGTTCCATGCGCCAGGCTTCCGCGAAGATCTGATGCCATTCCTGGCGAGGATCGACAAACAGCCGCAGGCCGCCGAGATCGAGCGGTTTGGACTCGAGCTTTTCGTTGGCGTCGGCGACTTCCATCTTTCCCTCGGGCAGCGTCAGCAGCAGCTTCTTGCGATCCGCGCTCGCGGAAACACCGACCAACTGCTGTCTGAGCGACTTTTCGGCTCGCTCCTTGAAGCTGTATCGATACAGCTCGCCATCCGCACCGCGGGTTGGACCGGGGGGCTCGGTCGTCGATCCCGCCTGCCGCCGTGACAGATAGAGCAGCGCGCCGTCGGATGCGACCATCAGGCTCTCGTAATTGCGCTCGGCAACAGGGATCGGCACCAAGCGGTCGGACAATCCCGCCAGGTCGATGCGGGTGGGCTTGGGAGGCTTGTCCGCCTTGTCGGTCTTGGCGGATTTGCCTGCCTTCGGGCCGGCCTTGTCGCCGCCGTCGTCCTTGTCGCCGTGGTCGGCGTTCTCGTCCTGGTCGGCGTTCTCGCCCTGACCGGCATCCTTGTGGCTTCCCTTGGGTTCCTCATCGCCGCTCCTGGGCGCGAGCGGCGACTTGCCATCGGCGGCGAGCACCGCCGCGTAGATACTCTTGCGCAGCGGACGCTCCCGGGTCGACATGTCGAGCCCCACCCGGGTAGGTCCGGCATCGATCGACGCGGTGAAGTACAGCAGATCGCCGTCCCCGAATACCGGGTCGTCCGTCTGGATGAAGTTGTCGGCCAGATCGACGGTCTGTGCTGCGGCAAAATGATGCAGTCTGACCCTGGTGAAATAGTTCGCGCCCACGACGGTGTAGGCGATCCATTGGCTATCGGGTGAGAACGTCGTGATGAAAGTGCCGCGCCGCTGGCTGGTGTCGATCAGGCTCAGCGCATTGCTGGCGAGCTCGAGGGCGTAAAGGTGCAGATGATTGTCCCGCAAGACGATGCGCCGCGCATCCGGCGACCAGCCGAGCAAGGTGAAATAATCCTTCTGTCCCAAGGCGTGGCGAGTGGGCCGCTCGAGTCCGGCAGCATCGCGTACCAGCAACGCCTGGGCGCCGCCCTCATCGCTGAGGTAGGCGATCTTCTGGCCGTCTCCGCTCCACAGCGCATCGGCTTCCCGCACGCCCGGCGTTGCAGTCAAGTTCCGCACCGAGCCATCCTTCACCGGAACGCTGAAGACCTCGCCGCGCGCGGTAATCAGGACGCGCTTGCCGGTGGGCGAGAGCCATGCCGAGGTGATGTTCTTGCCGGCATCCTTCCACTGCGGGCGCGCTTGCAGGGAGGGCGGCGTGAGGTGAACGGGGATCGACTGGATCCGGCCGGTGACCACCTCGAGTGACTTGAGCTCGCCCCCCACCTCGTAGACCACCGTGTGGCCGTAGGCGTCGGCGTTGCGCACGTCCCATGGGGTCTCATGCGTCAGTTGCCGAACGGCGTGCGTACCAGAGTCGTACAGGAACACGTTGGCGCTGCCCTCGTTGCGGTCCGAAATAAACGCGACGTCCTCGCCGACCCACATGGGGTTGCTGTCAGAGGCGTTTACATGCGGAATTGCTTCGAGCGCCTTTGCGGCCGGATCGATGATCCAGATGGGCGGCGTGTCACCCCCGCGGTGTTGACGCCAGCCGCTCGCGCCGGCGTAGGCCATCAGATAAGGTCGGTAGGCCAGGCGTTTCCCGTCCGGCGACCAGCTGCCTTCCACCGCTACGGCTTTCATGACCTTCTGCTCGTATCCGCCCGCGAGCGGCACTTCGTAGAATTGACTGCTTCTGCTGTTGGCGATCTCCCGATTGGACACAAACAGCACGCGCTTGCCGTCCGCACTCCATCCGCTCACGACGTCGGCAGCCGGGTGCCATGTCAGGCGGCGCGGCTGGCCGCCTGCGACCGGCACGACGTATACGTCGATGTTGTTGTCGTAGTTCGCGGAGAAGGCGATCCAGTTGCCGTCGGGCGAAAAGTGCGGCGCGTATTCCGACGCCGGATGCGCGGTGATCTGCACGGGGCGCTGACCGTCGCGGTCGCTGACCCAGATATCTCCTCCGTAGACGAACGCGAGGTGATCCTTCGAGACCGCCGGTTGTCGCAGCAGGCGGGTTGGCGAATCCTGCGCCGCGGGCAGAGCGAAGCACTTGCACAGCAGCGCGACTGCGCATGCCGTTCCCAGGAACCTGGAAATTCTCATGGTCTCTTCCTAAGGCGGTTGATTGGCGTGGGCGATAGATGCCGAAAGGTCAAGCCAGCTCGGCCATGCACTCCGCCAGCGACAGCACTTCGACCTTGGAACGTAGCGTATAGCGTGTCGGGCCCGGATAAACCACCAACAGCCGGTGTAGTTCCAGGTCTTTGAGCGCCGAAACCATCGATGGAGTCATCGTCGGTGCATCTGCCCGTTTGATCTCAATTCCAATACGACGCCCTCTAAGAAACAGCAACAGGTCCAGCTCCGCCCCGGCCTGCGTTCGCCAGTAATAGGCGTTGGCTTTCGGCAACCGTGCAAGTAATTGCTCGATGACGAACCCCTCCCATGATCCGCCGACTACAGGATGTCCTTCAAGCTGCGGGCGGTCAGCGATCCCGAGTAACGTATGCAACAGGCCCGAATCCCGAATGTAGACCTTCGGAGATTTGACCAACCGCTTGCCGACATTCGCGTACCAGGGCTCGAGTACGCGCACGACCAACGCGCCGGATAATGCATCGAGATGGCGCTTGACAGTGGTATGAGCCTCGCCCAGGGACCGCCCGATCTCAGAGCTGTTCCAGATACCGCCCGAGGAGTGTGCCGTCATGGTCCAGAATCTGCGCATCGTTCCCGAGGGCACTTGCACGCCGAGTTGAGCCAAATCGCGTTCGAGGAAAGTGCGAATGAAATCTTCCCGCCAGGCGGCGCTCGCAGCATCCGTGCGCGCCAGAAACGACCGCGGAAAACCGCCACGCAGCCACAGGCGATTGAGTTCCGGGCTGTTAAGCTCCTCGAGCGTGAAACCGCCCATCTCGACGATCGTGATCCGGCCCGCCAGAGTTTCGGAGCTCTGCCGCAGCAACTCCGGCGAGGCACTGCCCAGGATGAGAAATCGCGCCCGAATCGGCTTGCGATCCAACAGCACCCTGAGAATCGGAAAAAGATCGGGATGACGCTGCACCTCATCGATCACGATCAGCCCTCGTAACGACTCGAGCGCCGTCATGGGCTCGGACAGCCGCGCCAGATCGACAGGATTTTCCAGGTCGAAGTAAGTGTTCTTGGTCCGCTCCGCCAGCTGCCGCGCAACAGTGGTCTTGCCGCACTGACGGGGACCCAGTAACGACACTGCAGGCCCCGTCTTCAGGCCTGCGCGGAGCCTGGCGAGGAGCTGTGGTCGTTGCAACATGCCTTGAATATTGAGCGATCGCCGCTCAATATTCAAGGTGACAGTCGACCATGCTCTGCATGGCGGCCGAGCGCTCGTTTGGCTTGCCCGATGGCCGGCTACAACCGGCGCCCGCCGTTGACGTTGCGGTACTTGCGCCACTGGCTCGGGGGCGTGCCGACTGCCTTCTTGAACGCGCGGCCGCCTGGTGCGCCGGCGGCTGAGCGTGCGCGGCGCTCAGAGTAACCTCAGTGTTACAACAAACAACAGGAATCGGAACAGCCAGACTATGTGGAAAAACGACCACGCAATCGAGGCGGCCAGCAATCCTGCGTACCAGCGGCTCACGCGATAAACCCGCCGCAGCATCAGGAACAGGTAAGGCGCGAACACCGCTTGAATGATGACGGTCGGGACGACGTCCGCGGTCACAATGCCCGGCGGCAGGCCGAACAGCGCGCCCAGGCGCACGAGCAGCAGCAGGAGAATCGGGATGAATACACCGATCACGAGCAGCGCGAAGGACCAGAAGTGCGTTGCGACGATCAGGTGCTCGGTAAAGTATCGCTTCTTCCTGACCAGGAACGCGTAAAACAGCAGCGCAATGACCGGTATCAGCGAAAACACCAGTGTCTTGGACAGGATCGCCGTTTTCTCGTTGTATTTCCGTTCCAGCGCCGGGTACTCCAGCCCCTTGTGGCGCATCGTCTGTTCAACCTGGGTCAGCGCAAGGGTCGGGTAGTAGTTGTTCATGTGGAGCTGTACGGCAAGCGGTGTCGTGAACGCGTTGTACGGAAAGATCGAATTGGACAGGTAGTAGACGACGCTCAATATGAGAAACAGCCGCAGCGGATTGACGTGGCGGATGCGCCGTCCTGCCAGATAATCCGCGCTCAGGACTCCGGGCCGGCTCACGAGCAGCCAACAGGTTCTCAGGATCTTTGAATCGAAATGCGTGAACGTTTCAACGGCTTCCGCCAGGTAGTGTCGGAGCGAAAAATCGTGATCAACGTGCCGCTTTTCGCCACAACTATTGCAGAAGCGCCCCATGCCTGGGGCGCCGCAGGAGGGGCACTGGAGCGTTGGTTCTACTCCCACTCAGTTGTCGCATCCGTTGTAGAACAGGGTCTTAAGACACACGGGTATCTTACGGGTATCGTCTTGAAAGGCCAGATGGTTGTGGAATCAGCTAGCGGCCTTGCTGCGCCGACTGCACGTTGGATCGACGGGCGTGATCGAAGCCGGGAGGGCCCGAAATCTTAGAGGCTTCGGGGATCGAGCAGAGGTGCTCAGTGGCCTTTGAATGGCGCTGCGCGCATTCTTGGCGATCAGTTCCTTCCCGCGCCGCGCAGACGCCCGGCGCCTCATTGCACGGAGATGGTATGTCGCGATTGCTCGACGATCGCCCAGGGCGCAACGGCTGCAACAATCCCCATCGCGTCGTCTGCGCCCGATAGCCAGGGACGACGTGTTAGGCCAGGCTTCACGAGCCGTGTTTCTGAGCTACGCCTCTCAGGATGCCGAGGCGGCACGGCGCATTTGCGCGGCGCTGCGGGGCGCGGGTATCGAGGTATGGTTCGATCAGAGCGAGCTTCGCGGCGGTGATGTGTGGGACCAGAAGATCCGCCAGCAGATCCGCGATTGCGCGCTGTTCGTGCCGATCATCTCCGCGAACACCGCCTCGCGCGGGGAGGGCTACTTCCGCCTCGAATGGGGGCTCGCCGACCAGCGTACCCACATGATGGCGCGCAACAGGACCCTCATTGTTCCGGTGTGTGTAGACACGACCCCCGATGCCGGCGCGGACGTGCCGGAGTCATTCCTGCGCGTGCAATGGACGCGCCTTCCCGGAGGCACGACGCCGCGCGCCTTTGTCGAGCGGATTGCGACTCTTCTGGGGACCTCCGTGGTCAATGCCCCGGCGCCGGCAGAGCTCGGCATGCCGGTCAGCCCCGGGCTGCCGTCGCAGGTCGCCGCGACATCACGGCGCACGCGCCTCATCGTCGCCAGCCTGCTCGTGGCGGCGCTGATAACAGCCCTCGTCGCATGGCAGTCGTGGCGGATGATGAGCGACAGACCGAGGGCACCGGATGCCTCCGGTGGCTCCATGGATAAGTCAGTCGCTGTCCTGCCATTCGCCGACATGAGCGAGAAGCACGATCAGGAGTACTTCTCCGACGGCCTTGCCGAAGAGTTGATCGACGTCCTGACGAGAATTCCCGATCTGCGCGTCCCCGCGCGTACCTCTTCGTTTTCGTTCAAGGGCAAGGCGACCACAGTCGGTGAGATCGCGCGTGCTCTGGGGGTCACGCACGTGCTCGAGGGCAGCGTGCGCAAGTCAGG
>VBNP01000126.1 GCA_005877965.1 Gammaproteobacteria bacterium
ACCGTCTCCCCGCTCGCCGTGAAGCGGAAATGACCGGGCTCGATGATTCCCGCGTGCACCGGACCGACCGGGATCTGATGCAGACTCGGGCCCTCGGCCTCGAGAAACCGATAGGGCGGCAGGGCTGCGCCCGGGCGCGGTGATTCGGCCAGGGGATGCTGCACCGGCCAGCGCCCGTGGTCGAGCCACGGCCGTGGATCGGGAAGCCCGACAAACTCGATACCGAAGAGATCCGCGGCCGCGCGCTCCAGGCGGGAGGCCGGTGCGTGGAAGGGTGCGAGCGAGGGCACCCGGCCGGCGCGCGCGTCGAGGGACGCGCCCATTATCTGGCGCGTGGCGGGCTCGTACAGCACGCACTGCACGGCGCCGACATCGCCCCAAAGCCCAAGCAGATCGAGCTTGCCCTCGCGCAAGGCTTCCCCGATCGCACGCCACGAGGCGGGGTCGACCGCCGAGCGCGGCCAGCCGCGATGCGCGCCATCCGGTGGGGAATCTGCGAACAGAGCCTTGAGCACCTGCGCCTCCTACCCGAGCTGGCTCGCCACGTGGCGGAACCAGGCGACGACGGGAGCGGGCAGGTACACGCCCGCCGCCGCGACCAGCAGCAGATGCAGCGTCATCGGCGCGAGACGCCAGGCCGGCAGCAGGTGTCGCCGGTCGGTGTCGCCGAAGGCGAGGCCGTGAAGGCGCAGCGCGAGGGCGCTGAAGGCGATCAGCAGACCCGTCACCAGCAGAATCGCCAGCCAGGGCGAGCGCGCGAAGGTCGACGTCACCAGCAGAAACTCGCTGGTGAAGATGCCGAACGGCGGCAGCCCGGCGATGGCGACGACACCCAGCACCAACAGCCACCCGAGCAGCGGTTGACTGTGCGTGAGGCCGCGGATGTCGGCGGTGCGCTGCGTCCCCTCGAGCTGCGAGATGTAGCCGACGCCGAAGAAGATGGCGGACTTCGTCAGGCTGTGCATGGTCATGTGCAGCAGTCCCGCGAAGCTGGCGATCGGCCCGCCCAGGCCGAAGGCGAGCGTGATGATGCCCATGTGCTCGATCGAGGAATACGCAAACATGCGCTTGATGTCGCGGCGCCGGTAGAGCATGAAACCCGCGAACAGGAGCGACGTGAAGCCCATCGTCACCATCATCGGGCCGGGCGCGAGCACGTGCGGATTTCCGGCGATGATCAGTTTGAATCGCAGCAGCGCGAACAGCGCCACGTTGAGCAAGAGGCCTGAGAGCACCGCCGAGATGGGCGTAGGGCCTTCGGCGTGCGCGTCCGGCAGCCAGGCGTGCACCGGGACCAGGCCCACCTTCGTGCCGTAGCCGAGCAGCAGGAAAACGAACGACAGGTTCAGGAGCGAGGGATCGAAGCTCGCCGAGCTCACCGTGAGGCGGTCCCAGGCCATCGCGACCATTCCCTGACCCAGGTGTTCCTGCGCCGCGAGGTACACGAGGATGGTGCCGAACAGCGCGAGGGCGATGCCGACCGAGCCCAGAATGAAGTACTTCCATGCGGCCTCGAGCGCCGCATTGGTGCGGTAGATGCCGACCATCATCACGGTGGTGAGGGTCGCCAGCTCGATCGCCACCCACATGAGTCCGATGTTGTTCGACACCAGCGCGAGATTCATGGCAAACATCAGCAGCTGGTACATGGCGTGATAGAAGCGCAGGTCCCGCGCCTTGAGCCGTCGCGTCTGCAGCTCGTGCGCGATGTAGCCGGCGCTGAACACGCTGGTACTGAAGCCCACCAGCGCGCCGACGAACAGGAACACCGTGTTGAGGTCGTCGACCAGCAGATAGAGCGAGGGTTGCGGGCGGTGCCGGTAGAGCGCCGCGGCGCAGCTAAGCGTGAGCGCGCACAGGGTCATATTCAGGGCCGCGGCGAGCCGGTACCGCGGGATCGCCGCGAGCAGCACGGCCCCGAGGGCGGGGGTGCACAGCAGTCCGATGAGCGCCAGCTGTCCCATGGAGGCGCTCAGGATTCGCCGCGCGACATGTCGAGGGCCTGCAGATCCACCGTGTCGAAGCGCTCGCGGATGCGGAACAGGAAGATGCCGATGACGATGAAGGCGATCAGCACCGAGAACCCGACGCTGATCTCGACCACCAGCGGCATGCCGCGCGCGCCGCTCGCGGCGAGCACCAGACCGTTCTCCAGCGACATGAATCCGATGACCTGGCTCACGGCGTTGCGGCGCGTCACCATCATCAGGAATCCGAGCAGCACCACCGAGAGTGCGAAGGCGAGGTCCTCGCGCACGAACGCGCCCTCGGCTTGCGTCACCGGCAGCATGACGACGATGGACAGTCCCACCAGTGCAATACCGAACAGCATCGTCGGTCCGATGCTGACGACGGTGTCGATGGTGCGATGAATCCCCAGGCGCACCACGATGCGCCGCAGCGCGACCGGAATGACCACGCCCTTGAACAGCAGCGCGATCAGCGCCGTGATGAACAGATGCGGCGCGCGCTGCTCAAAGGCCTGCCAGGCGACCGAGCCCGCGAGCGCAAAGGCGTGGAACGCGAACACGTTGAGGAGGGCGAACATGCGGTCCTGATACAGCAGCAGGAAGCTCAAGAGAACCATGGAGCCCGCCAGCAGATGGGCGATATCGCTGTCGAGCGGACTCATCGGGAGACCTTCGAGACGAACAGCAGGATCGTTGCCAGCAGCCCCAGCATGAGCGCAATGCCGAGAAACTCCGGTACCCGGAACACCCGCATCTTGGCGATGGCGGTCTCGAACAGCACCAGCAGGAATCCCAGCACCGCGAGCTTGATGGCCCAGGCGAGGAGCCCGATGAGGTAGGCGAGCACTCCGGCGCCGGCGACCGCCGTACCCCAGGGCGTGAACACGCACGCGATGAGTGACAGGTACAGCAGCAGCTTCACGGCCGCGGCCGCCTCGAGCACCGCCAGGTGACGGCCGGAGTATTCGAGAATCATGGCCTCGTGGACCATGGTGAGCTCGAGGTGGGTCGCGGGGTTGTCGACCGGGATGCGGGCGTTTTCCCCGATCGAGACGATGATCAGCGCCACCAGGGCGAGCGCGAGTGAAATGTCGACACCGGCGCCGGGCCCGAGCATGTAGGCCGAGATCGACGAGAGCTGCGTCGAGCCTGCAAAGAGCGAGAGCGTGAAGACCGCCATCAGCATGGCCGGCTCCGCGAGCGATGCGAACAGCATTTCGCGGCTCGAGCCGAGGCCGCCAAAGCTGGTGCCGACGTCGAGCCCGGCGAGCGCCAGCAGGAAGCGTGCGGTTCCGAGCAGTGCGACGATGACGATGAGGTCGGCGACGGCACCCAGCGGCAGGCCGCTCGCGAACGTCGGCACCAGTGCGGCGGCCACCCAGGTCGTAGCGAAGATCAGGTAGGGGGCGGCGCGGAACAGCCAGGAGGCGTTCTCGGCGACCACCGCTTCCTTGCGGATCAGTTTCAGCAGGTCGCGATACGGCTGCAGGATCGACGGTCCCTGCCGGCGCAGGAGCCGCGCGCGGATCTTGCGCGTCACGCCGGACAGAAGCGGGGCGAGCCCGAGGACCAGTGCGGTTTGCGCGAGCTGGATGAGCCAGTCGGAGTAGCTCATCGCCAGGTCCCGACGATGATCAGCAGCGCGACCAGCGCCGCAAACACCAGCGTCAGATAATTGCGGATCGTCAGGAACTGCATCCGGTTCAGCCGCTCGGCCGTGGCTGCGACGAGCCGGATGATGGGCGCGTAGAGCGCGTCCCACACCGTGTCACGAAGCTCGACCTGCAGCCGCGCCACCGCGGTATCACCGGGCTTCGGGAGGGTGACCTGCTCGCGCGCACGAAAGACGACGCTGCCGAACACGCGCCGGATGGGCTGCGCGAAGCTTCCCGCGGTGTACTGCGTGGCCGGGCTCGCATCCGGGAAGCCGCAGTCCCAGGCGGGAGAGCGTCGCAGCGCGTGCGACGCAACACGGCGCACCACGAAGGCGGTGGCGGCGGCGGCGAGCAGGATCATGACGAACACGAACAGCCCGCTGTAGGCGCTGCGGTGGATGTCGATGGGCACGATCCGCAACCACGCCTGAGCGGACTGCGGCGCGAGCTTCGCTCCCACGGCCAGCTGCGTCACGGCGCCGAGGCTGTCCAGGACGAAACCGGGCAGGATCCCGGCGAGCAGACACAGCAGCGCGAGTGAGAGCATCGCGATCTGCGAGAAGCGGTCGGTCTCCGCCGCGCTTGAGGCCGCCACGGTGCGCGGGCGGCCGAGGAAGCTCATGCCGAATGCCTTGACGAAGCACGCCGCGGCGAGCGCGGCCGAGCAGGCGAGGGTTGCGCCGACGGCGGGGACCAGCAGTCTCGGAACCCACTGCGGCAGTTGCGGGCTCAAGAGAATCGCCTGGAACGTGAGCCATTCGGAGACGAAGCCGTTGAAGGGCGGGAGCGCGGAAATGGCGATGCAGCCGGCCAGAAACGCCACGGCCGTCACCGGCATTCGCCGGATCAATCCGCCGAGGTGCTCCATGTCGCGTTCGCCGGTCGCATTGAGCACGGCGCCCGAACCCATGAACAGCAGACTCTTGAAGAGCGAGTGATTGAACACGTGGAAGATCGCCGCCGCGAACGCCAGTGCCGCCGCGGCGCGCAGTCCGCTCGCCTCGAACGCCAGGGCCAACCCCAGGCCGATGAAGATGATCCCGATGTTTTCGACGGTGTGGTACGCGAGCAGACGCTTCAGATCGTGTTCCATCAACGCATACAGGACACCCAGGAGCGCGGTGATGGCGGCGATCAGCAGCACCGGAACGCTCCACCACCAGGCGGGGGCGCCCGCGAGGTCGAAGACCAGCCGCACGAAGCCGTAGACCGCCACCTTCGTCATGACCCCGCTCATCAATGCGGAGACGTGACTCGGCGCGGCCGGGTGCGCGAGCGGCAGCCACGCGTGCAGCGGCACGAGCCCCGCCTTGGAGCCGGCTCCGAGCAGTGCCAGCAGCAGAACGATCGGGCCCACCCCGGGCGCCCTCAAGCGGCGGATCGCCTCGAACGAGTATCCGCCCTCGGGGCCGGCGAGCAGGCCGAAGGCGAGCAGCAGCGTCAGGGCGCCGCCCGATGCCATGATGAGATAAACCAGCGCGGCGCGGCGGTTCTCGGGGGAGCGGTGCTCGCTCACCACCAGCGCCCAGGATGCGAGCGACATGAGTTCCCAGCCGACCAGGAAGGAGAACGCATCCTGCGCCAGCAGCACCAGATTCATGCCGGCGATGAACGCCGGGTAGAACGGCACGACCCGCTGCGGTTCGCGGGCGCGTGCTGCGTAGCCGATGGCATAGCCGCTCACGATCGAGGCGGCCAGGTTGATGATGACGGCGAATGCGGCGCTCAGCGCATCGAGCCCGAGGAACGTGCGCCCGAGCGGCAGCCCGACCGGGATCTCGACGGATTCGAGCCCGGCCGCCGGCGCGAGCAGCCTGAGGAGCGCGGCGCCCGCGAGCCCCGCACAGACAGCCGCGCAGGCTGCGTAGATGAGCCGGCTGCCGCTCGCGCGGCGCGCGGCGAAGATCCCGAGCACCGAGAGCACGAGCAGGAATCCGACGCCGCTCGCCGCCAGCTGACTCAAGCCTCACCTACCCTTGCGCTGTGACCCCGCTCAGGATTATCGCAGGCAAAAAAAAGCCCCGCACATTTGGCGGGGCTTCAGATCCACTTCATCGTTTCGAACGACCGGGTGGTTCGCTGTCAGCTCGTGCGGAGCGCGCCTTTCGGATTCAATCCGCGCAGCGCACCGGCACGTCGCGTCATCACGAGCATCTAAACTTTTCGGCTGAAACGTTCGGAGCCGATGCCCCAGCTTCTATTGCGAGGCCCGCGTGTTCATGCACGCGTCATGTCGTTCCTGACAACTGCAACAAGTTAGCGGCTGTCGTTACCCGTGCCCGCGTCGATCCCCAGGTTTCTGTTGGTATGTCCCTCCAAGCTTCGAGCAGCTTCTGCGCATCACTGCCTCGATCACCCACCCGGCAAAAGTTGGAAACTATTGTTCGGACGGTGTTTTCACCCTTTAATTGTACTGATTCCAAAGAAAAATACCATGTCGCAATTTGTCGACAGCCCCCTGGGTACTACGCCCCAGGGGCCGTGCAGCGAATGCCCCACGGGGAACACAGCACTCAGCGGGACAGGCGCACGAGGAAACGCGCGCCGCTGCCGTCGGGGAGGTTGGCGGCAGAGGCCTCGCCGCCGTGGAACTCGGCGATCAGTCGCACGATGTACAGGCCGAGCCCGAAGTGGGGCCGGCTCTCGGGGCCGGCGCGCGACTGCCACAGCGACTCGAACAGGCGCCCCTCGACGTGTGCCGGGAGGGCGGGGCCGGGGTTGTCGACCTCGATGACCGCCGCCTGCGCATCCAGGCGCAGCCGCACGGTGATCGGCGCGCCCGCCGGGCTGAAGTCCACGGCGTTGTCGATGAGCTTGTCGAGCATCTGCACGATGAGGTCGGGAGCGCCGCGGATCACCACGGCTTCAGCGGGCAGCTCGGTGAGGAAAGTGCGCTCGGGGAAGGCGCCGCCGTAGGCGGCCACGGCGGACTGAAGCACCGGCACCAGATCGAAGCTCACCCGCTCGGCACTGCCGATCGCTTCCTCGACCCGCGTGGCCGCACCCATGGCAATGAGAATGGCGTTGAGGCGCTCGCTCCCCTGGCGGGCACGCTCGAGGTAGGCGCGCGCGGACGGCGGCACCTGTTCGGACTCCAGGTTGTCGAGGGAGGAACGCACGATGGTGAGCGGCGTGCGGATCTCGTGGGCCAGCTTGCCCGCGAGCGTGCGCAGGTAGCTGGTGTATTCGTTCAGCCGCTGCAGCAGCGTGGAGAAGCCCCGGGCGACATCTCCCAGCTCGTCGCGCGAGTCGGTTTCCGGAAAGCTGGTGACGAGACCCGAGCGCGTCAGGGCCGATTCACTCGCCTGGCGCAGCCGCGACAGGCGCAGCGCCAGCCAGGCGGCGAAGGCGAACATCAGGGTCACCGCCACCGCGCTGGTGCTCAGACTGAAGTTGAGCATGCGCATGAGCGCGTGATCGCGCAGCCGGATCCAGCGATTCGCCGTCTGCGTCACCTCGAGCTTGCCGATCACCCCCTTGTGATCACGGTCGTAGATCGGGGCTGAGGATTCCAGCAGCTGCCGCGTGCCCGGCTGGTCGACGAAGCGCCGGTACAGCCGCGCGAGAATCGGCGTCTCGGAACCCAGGCCCGTCACCTGCGCCAGCGCATCGGCACGCGCCAGCACCCGCCCCGAGGGCGTCGTTACCGCGAGCTTCAGGCCCGGCTGCATGAACTGCGCGAGGTAGAAGGTGAGCTCCGGAGCGGCCATGATGAGGCGGCCGAGCGTGTGCAGGTCATCGCTGCGCAGGGTGCCGTAGCTCACCGGCTCGGCTCCCCGCGCGTCGCGATCATCCACCAGCACCCCGAAGCCGTCGCCGAGCATCGACAGCGGAACCCGCAGCTCGATGCGGTAGCCTTGGCTCATGGGTTGCCAGGCGCCGTGGATGCGCGGCTCGAGCGGCGCGCTCTGCTGGCCGTACTCTCCGGTCTCGATGCGGCGCGCCGTGACCGCGCCCGGCGCGGTCGCGGCGAGAAATACCTGGCGCTCCTCTCCCTGGCTGTCCTGGAATCCGAGCCACACCCGGTCGCCGAAGGTCCCCGGGTCGAGCGGGTTGGTCCCGGGGGCATCGAACAGCGGGTGCTGGTCGCGCACCTCGAGCAGCACGTACAGCATCCGCTCGTAGACGCCGGTGAGGATGGCGAAGCGGTGGCGATCGTCCTTGGCGAAATGCGCCCACGCTGAAGGATCGTGCGGCCAGTCATCGGGGTAGCCGTCGAGGAGCGGCGCGGCCGTGAGGGCGAGGGGCTTGAGGTCGTAGGGGCCGCTCTGCGGGAACGCGTGGCCGGAAGTCTCATCGGCCGGCGCGTCGGGGGCATCCGCGGGGGGCAGCGATTCACGATACAGAAGATCCGTGCGCCCCTGGAGCGAGGCGGCGATGGTCTGGGAGACCGCCTGGAGCGAGTTCTCTTCCCCCTCGCGCAGCGCGGACTCCATCTCGCGCGCGTACTGGCATCCGCCCCAGGGCAGGACCAGCGTCGCGAGGCCGAGCAGCAGCAGCTTGAGGCGCAGGGACATGAGCCGCGGCGGTCACTCCACCCAGCGATAACCCATGCCGTAGACCGTCTGCACGGCGTCGAACTTCGGATCGACGCTCTGGAATTTGCGCCGGATGCGCTTCACGTGCGAGGTGATGGTGTTGTCATCGAGCACGACGTTGGCGGCGTCCATCAGCTGCTGGCGGTTGCGCACGTGCCCGGGGTGGCGCGCGAGGGCGTGCACGATCCAGAATTCGGTGAGCGACAGCAGCACCACCTGGCCGTCCCACTGCGCCTGCATGCGCTCGGCATCCAGGGCGAGTGCGCCGCGGCGCACGACCTCGCTGGGCGTGTTGGGCCTGCGCAGCGCCTCGACGCGGCGGAACAGCGCATTCACCCGCGCAATCAGGTGCGCGAGGCTCAGGTCCTTGGTGAGGAAGTCGTCCGCCCCGAGGCGCAGTCCCGACACCGCATCGAGCTCGCTGTCGCGCGCGGTCAGAAATATGATCGGCAGCTCCGCCGACAGCGCGCGCAGCTGCCGGCACAGCTCAAAGCCGCCCTCCGGCTCGTCCTCGAGCGAGATGTCGATGACTGCGAGGTCCGGCAGGCGCGCGGCGAAGGCGCTCATGGCCTGCGCGCGGTTGGCGTAGGTGCGTACCGCATAGCCCTCGCGCATGAACGCCGCCGCGTAGTTGTCGCGGATGGCCGGCTCATCCTCGACAATGGCGACGAGACGTTTCATGAGAGCCAAGGCTACAGGCTGGGCGGGCGCGGTTAAAGCGCTCGTGCGCTGCCATTTTGCGCCACGATTCATCGCGACCGCGCCAGCATTGCGTCCCCGCGCTGGCGGGGGGCGGTGGCGAAATGATCCCGTAGTCACCGATACGGGAGAGCTCCATGACCCCGCGCCCGCCGCGCCGGCAGGACCCGCAAGTCCGCCGCGAGAGGCTCGCCAACTGGCTGGCGCTGCTCGCGCTGCTCGCGCTCGGCGTCGTCTGGCCGGGCGAGGAGCCGGCGGGCCTCACCGCGCAGGGCGCACGGAGCCCCGCGCAGGATGCGCGCAGCGCCGGGCAAGGAACACCGAGCCTTCACCGGCAGGCGTCCGCGGGCTGTGCGTTGCGCTAACATTCACTGCTCACGCTGCGTGCCGTTCGAGAACCGCAGCCGGCCGACCGGGGAGGACGCACCGATGGGCGATGAAGTTGTCTTCTACAGCAGCCCGATGTCCCGCGGACGCATCGTGCACTGGATGCTGGAAGAAGTGGGGGCGCCTTACCGCTTCGAGGTGGTGAACCTCGAGACCAAGGACCAGAAGAAGCCGGAATATCTGGCGGTGAATCCCATGGGGAAGGTGCCCTCGATCGTGCACCGGGGGACCGTGGTCACCGAGTGCGGGGCGATCTGCGCCTACCTCGCGGACGCTTTCCCCGCCGCGCGGCTCGCGCCGCCGATCGACAGCCCGGCTCGCGGGACCTACTACCGCTGGCTGTTCTTCGGCGGCTGCTCTTTCGAGCCGGCGATCATCGATCGCATGCTGTCGCGCCCCCCGGCCTCCCGGCCGGGAGCGCTCGCCTACGGCTGTTACGAGGACGCGACCGAGACGCTTGCCAAGGCGTTGACGCCCGGACCCTGCATCCTCGGCAGGGATTTCAGCGCCGCCGACGTCTATATCGCCTCGCAGGTCGCCTTCGGGATGATGACGAAATCGCTCGAGCCCCGCCCCGTGTTCCAGGAGTACACCAGCCGCCTGCAGCAGCGGCCGGCCTACAAGCGCTTCATGGAAAAGAGCGACCAGCTCGCGGCGCAGATGAAGAAGGCGAGCTGAGCGGCACCGACGCATCCGGCGGCGGCGCGCCGGCCCCGTGTCCCGCACCGGGCATTTGTCCCGGTGCCCCGCCCGTGCTACGTTTCGAGAAATCCATCCGCGCCTGGCGGCGATCGCGCCGGGCGGCGGTGTTGTAATAACAGGGGTAGTCGCAACCAGAACAATCAACCGCGGCGACGCTGACACCCATCATTCCGGATGAGCGCCGCGCATCGAGGGAGACATCATGTTCACGCAACTGATCGACCCGCTCGACAACCTGACGCTCACCTGCCTGGTGGCGCTCGTACCGGTGGTATCGCTGCTGGTGATGCTCGCCGTGTTCCGCGTGCCGGCCTGGCTCGCGACGCTCATCGGCTCGCTCATCACCTTCGCGCTCGCAGCCTGGGTATGGAAGATGCCGCTCGACAACGGCGGGCACGCCTACCTGTATGGCGCGGCGACCGGGGTGTGGAATGTTGACTGGATCACGCTCTGGGGCATGGTGCTGTTCAACACCATGTCGGTGAGCGGCCTGTTCGAGAATTTCCGCCGCTGGCTGATCGCACTCGGCGGCATGGACGTACGCGTACAGACGATGCTGTTCGCCTGGGCATTCGGAGCACTGCTCGAGGGCCTGGTGGGTTTCGGCTATCCGTGGGCGGTGGTGGCGCCCATCCTGATCTCGCTCGGCATCTCCGACATCAACGCGATCCGCGTCGCTGCGATCGCCAACAATGCGCCGGTCTCCTACGGCGCGCTCGGCGCGCCGATCATCGCGCTCGCCGCCGTGACCGGCTATCCGCTGCTCGCGTTGTCGGGCTCGGTCGGCACCGTGGTCGCGGTGCTGGCACTGCTGCCGCCGTGGGTGCTCCTGTACCTGGTGTCCGGCTGGCAGGGAGTGAAGGGCGGCTGGCCGCTCGCGGTGGTGGGCTCGCTCGGCTATATCGCGGGCCAGTATCCGGTCGCCGTACACCTCGGTCCGTACCTGCCGGATGTCAGCGGCGCGATCGTGTGCTTCATCGCGCTGCTCGTTCTGCTCAAGGTCTGGCAGCCGAAGTCGGTCCTCGGCTATGGCGGCGTACCGGTCGATGCGGCAACCGCGCGGCAGACGCAGGGACACGGACTGAAGTTCGGCGAGGTGCTGCAGGCCTGGCTCCCCTTCGCGGTGCTGCTGGTTGTCGTGGCGGCCTGGACCGGACCCTGGTCGCCCCTGCCGAAGGTGAGCTGGTTCAAGGCGACGGCGGTCGCCTGCTCCTCGCTCGCCGCCAGCTGCCCGGCCAAAGGCAACGTGACCGCGGTGTTCAATTTCGCCCCGTACATCGGCGGCAGCGCCATCCTGGCATCCTGGCTCATCGTCGCGATATTGCTGCTCGCCATGGGCAAGCTCAAGGGCGCGCAGATCGGCGAAGTATTCCGCCGCACCTACCACCAGATGTGGGGCGCTTGCCTGGTGGGGGTCTTCATCTTCGGGCTGGCCTACACCTTCAATTACTCGGGCATGGCCGCCTCCCTCGCCAAGGGCTTCTCGAGCATGGGCACCGCGTTCATCATCGTCGCGCCGATCCTCGGCTTCATCGGCGTCGCCCTGTCGGGCTCGAACACGTCCACCAATGCCATGTTCGGCAAGTTCCAGGCGCTCGTCGGCGCGCAGCTCGGCATGCCGCCGCTGCTGCTGCCGACTTTGAATTCCGTCGGCGCCGAGATCGGCAAGCCGATCGCGCCGCAGACTGCCAGCGTCGGCGTCTCGACCAGCAAGTTCGTGCGCAAGGAAGGCGATGTCATCCGCCACAACATGGGCTGGACCTTCATCGGCGGTGATGACGGCGAGTTGAGGGCAACGAGCGCGGGCGGCGATCAATCGCAGCCGAGCAGCGCTCGGGGAGAACTGCAACGGAGGACACGAGCAGGAGACAGAGCGCCCAAGGTCGTTGCATCGACGCGCTTACGCGTCCCTCAGAACGCGTTGAGCCCGGTCAGCTCGCGCCCGATGGTGAGCTGGTGAATGGTCTCGGTGCCTTCGTAGGTGATGACGCTCTCGAGATTGAGCATGTGGCGGATGGGCACGTACTCGGCGCTGATGCCGGAGCCGCCGAGCATGTCACGGCAGTCGCGGGCGACATCGAGCGCCATGCGACAGTTGTTCCACTTGGCAAGCGATACGTGCGAGGGCTGCATGGCGCCCGCGTCCTTCAGGCGTCCGAGCTGCAGCGCCAGCAGTTGCGCGGTGGTGATGCGCCGGGCCATGTCGGCGAGGCGCACCTGGATGGTCTGGTTGGCGGCCAGCGGCCGGCCGAAGAGCGTGCGGGTGGCGGTGTAATCCAGCAGCTGCCTCAAGCACGCCTGCGCCGCGCCGATGACTCCCCAGGCGATGCCGTAGCGCGCCTGCGTGAGGCAGGACAGCGGGCCCTTGAGTCCCCGCACGCCCGCCAGCACGCGCTCCTCGGGCACCACGACGTTGTCGAAGAACAGCGCGGAAGTGACGGAGGCGCGCAGCGAGAACTTGTGCTGGATCTCGGGGGCCGAGAACCCGGGGGTGCCTTTCTCGATGAGAAAGCCGCGGATGCCCTCGGGCGTCATGGCCCACACCACCGCCAGGTCGGCGAGCGAGCCGTTGGTGATCCACATCTTCGAGCCGTTCAGCACCCAGTCGGTGCCGCGCTTCTTGGCGTGGGTCTTCATGTTGGCGGGATCGGATCCGCCGTGCGGCTCGGTGAGACCGAAGCAGCCGATGAGCTCCCCGCGCGCCATGGCGGGCAGGTAGCGGTTCTTCTGCTCCTCGGAGCCGAAGGCCCAGATCGGGTACATGCACAGGGACGACTGCACCGAGACGAAGCTGCGGATGCCGGAATCCCCGCGCTCGAGCTCCTGGCAGATGAGGCCGTAGCAGATCGCGTTCAGTCCCGCGCAGCCGTAACCGGTGAGTGAGGAGCCGAGGAGCCCGAGGGAGGCGAGCTTCGGGATCAGCTCCTTCGGAAAGCGGTGCTCCTCGAAGCAGTGTTGGATGAGGGGCAGGACCTCGGCATCGATGAGCCGCGCGACCGACTCCTGCACCAGGCGCTCCTCGTCCGAGAGCGCGGCGCGGACGGCGTACAGATCCAGCGGGTCGAGCGCGGCGGGTGCCGCGTTGCCGGCGGCAGCGTTGGTGGAACCGGCGGCTTTGGCCACGGTGCTCTCCTGCAAGGGGGCTCCCCCGGTGAAGGGGCGCGCATGATAGCGGGTATCGCAGGGAGGCGAAATCCGCAGCTCCCGCAGGTGGAATCACGGCGGGCCTTGGTGCAGGCTTGCAGCATGAAGATCCCGGAAATTCTCATCGTCGAGACGGTCCACCAGCCCGGGAGCCTCGCCAAAGTGCTGCAGGTGATCGCGGATGCGGGACTGGCCATCGAGCACCTGACCGCGCTGCGGCGCGACCAGGGCCGCACGCTCTGGGAGATCACGCTCGAGATGGACGAGGAGGCGGACCGCTCGCTGTATGAGCGGATCGGACAACTGCCGACGGCGCGCTTCGTCGGCAAGTCGGACCGGGTGTTCAATCGCCATCGCGGCGGCAAGATCCGCACCGTGGCGAGCCTGCCGATCAACACCCGGCAGGTGCTGCGCGATGTCTACACGCCGGGCGTGGCGCGCGTGTGCCTCGCGATCCAGAAGGATCCGCAGGCGGCGCTGGAGTTCACCGCCCTCGGCCGCACCGTCGCCATCGTCACCAACGGCACGGCGGTCCTGGGCCTGGGAAACATCGGTGCGCTGGCAGGACTCCCGGTCATGGAGGGCAAGGCGGCGTTGTTTGCGGACCTGGTCGGCATCAACGGCGTGCCGATCCTGATCAACGAAACGCAGCCGGCGCGCGTGGCGGACATCGTCGCGGGAATCGAGACTTCCTTCGGCGCCATCCAGCTCGAGGACTTCGCCGCACCGGAGTGTTTCGAGATCGAGCAGCTGCTGCAGGCGCGGCTGCAGAAGCCGGTGCTGCACGACGACCAGCACGGCACCGCGGTGGTCACGCTGGCCGCCCTCATCAACGCCGCGCGCCGCTCGGATGTCAACCTGTGCCACAGCACCGTCGGGCAGATCGGCCTCGGAGCCGCCGGCAGCGGCATCGTGCGCCTGCTGCGTGCCTATGGCGTGCAGCGCGTGCTCGGCACCGACCGCAATCCGAACGCCGTGACGCGGCTCATCGCCTTGGGCGGGGAGGGCGTGACGCTCGAGTCGCTCATGCAGCGCGCGGACATCGTGATAGCCACGACCGGCGTCAAGGGCCTCATCAGGCCGCAGTGGGTGAGGAAGGGTCAGGTGATTCTCGCGTTGTCGAACCCGGATCCGGAGATCGAGCCGCTCGTGGCGCGCGAGCAGGGCGCCGCCTTCGCCGCCGACGGCAAGGGCATCAACAACGTGCTGGCCTTCCCGGGGCTGTTCAAGGGTGCGCTCGAGGCGCGCGCGCGGCGCTTCTCGGATGCGATGCTGATGGCCGCGGCCGATACCATCGCGGCCTTTGCACGCGGGGACGAGCTGGTCCCCGACCCGCTCGACAAGGCGCTTCACGAACAGGTGGCTGCGGCGGTGAGGGCAGCGGCGGACGCGACCGCGGTCAGCTGAAGATTCGCCACGCGCCGCGTGAGATGCGCCGCGAGCCACACCGTCAGTACGGCACGCTGAAGCGCCGATAGGCCGCGGCCAGCAGCCACAGCGGACCGATGAGCAGAAACTGCAGGTCCTTGAAGAACGACGGACGCTTGCCCTCCACCGCATGGCCCACGAACTGCCCGATCCAGGCGACGATGAATATCACCACGGACGTGAGCCACAGCGGCCAGGGTAGTTGCGCGAGCCGCTGCGTGATCACGAGCAGCACGGTGAAGGCGATCAGCACGCCCACGGCGAGCGCCGGCGAGAGTACCAGATAGTAAATGAGCGCCGCCGCGGCTGCGAGACTCGCCCAGTTGAGCCACGGCGAGACCTGCGCGAACACCGCCGGTACCGGCGCCGACCACAAAAGTCCCATCACCGCCAGCACGATGGGCGGCACGCAGATCCAGTGCAGGAGCTTGTTGACGGGGTTCTGGTGGCTCACCCCGTACTCGCCGAGCCAGTCGGTCACGCTGCGCATGCGCGGGACGCTACCCGCGACGCGCGCGCCCCGCAACCCAGGACCCGCGGGCGCGGACCCTCAGGCGGCCATCAGGCCGCGAAGCTTGCCGAGCGCGCTCGACTCGATCTGGCGGATGCGCTCCGCGGATACGCCGTACTTGTCGGCCAGCTGGTGCAGGGTGGCCTTGTCTTCCGATATCCAGCGCCGCTGCACGATGTCGCGGCTGCGCTCATCGAGGCGGCTCAGCGCGCCGTGCAGGCGGTCCGTGGAGTCGTCGGCGCTTTCCGCCTCTTCCACCTGACCGGCGGGATCGGCATCCGGGGCGGGCAGGTAGGCGGCCGGGCTGTAGGCTTCCTCGTCCTCGGCGTTCGGCACCGGGTCGAAGGACAGGTCGCGCGCCGCGAGCCGCTTCTCCATCTCGGTGACTTCGGCCACGGACACGCCCAGGTCACGCGCCACGGCCGCGGTCTCCTCCGCAGACAGCCAGGCGAGGTTCTTTTTCAGTCGGCGCAGGTTGAAGAACAGCTTGCGCTGCGCCTTGGTGGTGGCGATCTTCACCAGCCGCCAGTTGCGCAGCACGTACTCGTGAATCTCGGCGCGAATCCAGTGCACCGCGAACGACACCAGCCGTACGTTGAGGCTGGGGTCGAAGCGCTTGACGGCCTTCATCAGGCCGACGTTGCCCTCCTGAATGAGGTCGCCCACCGGCAGTCCGTAGCCGCTGTAGCCGCGCGCGATGTGCACCACGAACCTCAGGTGCGACAGCACCAGCTGCCGCGCGGCGGCGAGGTCGCCCCGTGAGCGGAAGTGCTCGGCGAGCGCACGCTCCTCTTCGCGCGAGAGAACGGCGATGCGGCTCACCCGATCGAGGTAAGCGTCGAGGCTCCCCAGCGGACCGGCCAGAGCCTGGTCGCCGATGCGAGCAACCAATGCGGTACCTGACATGAGATCTCCCGTGGCTTGGGTGGGCATTCTAGCAGTCGCCTCATTAGAGTGCTAAACCCCCAGAGAGTTCCGCCGGAGGTCCCGCATTTGCGCTTTTCAAACAGCAGCTTGCGCTCACGGTAGGCCTGGCGAAATGCCCCTTCCGAGGGGTCGGGGCAGGCCCGATCGGGGGGTCGCCGGGGCCGGGGCCGGGGCAGGCGCCAGGGGCCAGGGGCCAGGGGCCAGGGGCCAGGGGCCAGGGGCCAGGGGCCAGGGGCCAGGGGCCAGGGGCCAGGGGCCAGGGGCCAGGGGCCAGGGGCCAGGGGCCATGCGCGGGCTGCGCCATAACCACAAGTAAGAATGAGGGAGTCTCCATGGTCAGTCTGCTGTCGCTGTGGCTGCCGATCCTGCTCTCGGCGGTGATCGTGTTTCTGGCGAGCTCGGTGATCCACATGACCCCGCTCTGGCACCAGAACGACTTCCCCCAGGTGCCCCGGGAGGCGGAGCTGCTCAATGCCCTGCGGCCGTTCGCCATCGCGCCGGGCGATTACTTCATCCCGCGCGCCGCCGGCATGAAGGAGATGAGGTCCCCGGAGTTCAAGGAAAAGATGAAACAGGGTCCGGTGGCGCTCCTGACCGTGATGCCCAACGGCCCGATTTCCATGGGCCGACCGCTCGCACAGTGGTTCGTGTTCCTGATCGTGGTCGGCATTTTCGTGGCTTACATCGCCAGCCGGACCTTGCCCGCCGGCACGCCCTACATGCGTGTGTTTCAGATCGTGGGCGCGACCGCCTTCATCGCCTATTCGCTCGCGCTGTGTGAGCTGTCGATCTGGTACCGGCGCTCCTGGAGCCTGACGCTGAAGGCGTGGCTCGACGGCCTGATCTACGCCCTGCTCACGGCAGGCACGTTCGGCTGGTTGTGGCCGCGCTAGCTTAGGCGCGCTGCGGGCCTCGTGGACTGCGTCACGCGGCCCGGGTGTTATGACCACAGACTTAGGTTTGGACGTCAGGGAAAGTACCTACCCGGTTGATCCCTCGCGCAAAACCTGAGAATCCGTCACGCATGCCTGACATAAGGAATGCTCTGATAGACGCGTTATTTAAGGATTGGGGGCGCGGCTTTGATCAACCACAAGGGTTTGCGGACCACGGCATTCGCCGGGCTGCTGCTCGTCGCTGCGGCCTCCCACGCTGCCGTATCCGGCGGCACCGCGTTGCCGGTACACCTGAAGTACGCCGGACGCGCCTCGCTCGCAGCGCCCGCGCTGCGCTCGAGCGCTGCGCTGGTTCTGGACGCCACGCACTCCTCGGTGCTGTATTCGCGCCGCTCGGACATCCCCCTGCCCATCGCCTCGATCACCAAGCTCATGACCGCCCTGGTGGTCATGGAGGCCGCGCAGCCGCTCGATGAGCAGCTCGAGATCACCGCCGAGGACCACAGTCGGCGCAGTCGCGCGGTCTCGCGCCTCGCTCCCGGAACGACGCTCTCGCGTGGCGACCTGCTGCACCTGGCGCTGATGTCCTCGGAAAACCGCGCTGCGCACGCCCTCGGTCGCAACTATCCAGGCGGGCTGCCCGCCTGCGTGGCCGCCATGAACGCCAAGGCCCTCGAGCTGGGCATGACGAATGCGCACTTCGTGGAGCCGACCGGGCTGTCGGACGAGAACGTCGCGAGCCCCGAGGATCTGTCCAAGCTGGTGATGGCCGCGGCCAAGGTTCCGCAGATCCGCGAATACTCCACCGACAGCCGCTACGAGGTACAGGTCGGCCGGCGCATGATGCGGTACGGGAATACCGACTCGCTGGTGAGCCGGCCGGACTGGAAGATCGACGTGCAGAAGACCGGCTACATCTCGCGGGCCGGCCGCTGCCTGGTGATGCAGACCGTGATCGAGGAGCGCACCGTGGTGATCGTGCTGCTGAACTCCTTCGGCAAGCACACCCGCGTGGCCGACGCGCGCCGCATCCTCAAGTGGATGCAGGCGACGCTCCTGACGCACGGCACGCCGGCGATCACCTGACGCGCACGCCGGCCCCCGGGGCGCCCTCAGGCGCGCGGCTCGATACTGCGCAAGTGCCGCGCCGCCGAGATCCACGCACCCAGCCAGCCGAGCACCGCCCCGGCGCCCAGCAGAATCCCGATGTCATCGCGTGACGGGCCCTGCAGCACGTAGCGGCTGCCGTAGAGCCTGGCGAGGGTCGCCACCGAGTCCCCGAGCACGGCGACGGCGATCACGACGATTGCCCACGCGAGCAGCGCGCCGCCGACTCCATACAGCACGCCGGTGTACAGGAACGGGCGGCGCACGAACGAGTTGGATCCGCCCACGAGCTTGGTCACTTCGATCTCCGCACGGCGCCCCTGGATCTCGAGACGGATGGTGTTGCCGATGACCGCGAGCACTCCCAGGCCGAGGAGCGCCGCGGCGATCAGCAGCAACCGCCGCAACACCTCGAGAATGGCGTTGAAGCGCATGACCCATTCGGAGTCGGCCTGCACCAGATCCACCTCGGGCCAGGCGCTGAAGTAACGGCGCAGCGACTCGAGCGCCGCCGCGGAACTGTCCGTGGCCTTAGGGAACACGTGCAGCACGTGCGGCAGCGGATTCTCCTTGAGCGCCTCCAGCGCCTCCCCGAATCCCGAGTAGGTACGGAAGTCCTCCAGTCCCTTGTCCGCCGGAATCACCGTCACCGCGGCCACGTCGGGACGCTGCCCGGCCGCCTGCGCCAGCTGCTGCGCCTTGG
>VBNP01000260.1 GCA_005877965.1 Gammaproteobacteria bacterium
AGTCTGGGGAAAGATCTCTGCCCGTATCAGATCCGATCGGCCAAGTTCATTCGTCCGGTGCGTCCGGGCGAGCGCGTATCCATCGATTTTTCCAGGCGCGACGAAAAAAGAATAAGCTTCAGCTGCAAGGTAGGGATAACCCCCGTGCTTGCTGGGGAGGTCGTTTGCGAGCTAAACAGCGTGGAGAAAGAATCCTGAATACCACCACCGCAATCAACAGCGAAAACGGACGGCGCTGGCATCCGGCGCCGGCGATTCATGTCTCGGTGTTTCTTCACGCTGCAGCTGCCGTCTGGCTTGCCGCATACCCGCCGGCATGGCCATGGGTGCTGGGCGTGCTGGGGGCGAATCATATTGCGCTGTTTTGCGCCGCCCTTTGTCCGCGTGGGCGCCTGTTGGGCCCGAACCTGGTGCGCTTGCCCGCCTCCGCCGCGCGTCGCAGAGAGATTTCGCTCACTTTCGACGACGGTCCCGATCCGGCAGTGACGCCCCGGGTTCTGGAACTGCTCGACCGCTACCAAGCCAAGGCAAGCTTCTTCTGCATCGGCGAGAATGCAGCCGCTCAGCCCGAGCTCGTGCGGGAGATTGCGCGTCGCGGTCACAGCGTCGAGAACCATAGCTACCATCATCGCCTTGCGTTTGCTTTTTTCGGAATTTCCAGGCTGAAGCGCGAAGTGGATGCGGCGCAGGCGACCGTTGCCTCGATCACCGGCCGCCCGCCGGTTTTCTTCCGCGCCCCGGCCGGATTCCGGAGCCCGTTCCTCGATTCCGTGCTGGCCCCCCGCGGACTGCGTTACGTGTCCTGGACGCGACGCGGTTTCGACGCGGCGAGCGCCGATCCGCGAGGCATTCTGAGCCGGCTGACGCGGGGGCTCGCCGCCGGTGACGTCCTGCTGATGCACGACAGCGCTCCGGCAGTGCTTGCCGTGCTACCCGAGTTGCTGGAGAAAATATCCGAGCAGGGCCTCAAAGCGGTATCCCTGGCGTCAGCCTGCGCGGACGAGTCCGTCGAATAGAAGTCCACCGGGGCGAGAAGTGCAGCCTCTTGTCATCAGCCGATTCTCCGTCGTGAACAGCCTCGGCGCGGGATCGGCGCCGATGCTGCGTGCCCTGCGCGAGAAGCGCTCTGGACTTGCACCTTGCGGCTTCGAGACGGCCCGCATCGATACCTATGTCGGACCGGTTCCGGATCTGGACGATTTCCGCGTGAGGCCCGATCTCCAGGACTATGACTGCCGCAACAACCGCCTTGCACAGCTGTGCCTGGAGCAGGACGGATTCGCCCGGGAAATCGCCGCGGCGCGCGATAGGTATGGCGCCGGGCGAATAGGCTTGTATCTCGGCACCAGCACTTCCGGACTGCACACGACCGAGCTCGCGTACCGCCGCCGGGACCCGAAGACCGGCGCCCTGCCCGCCGATTACCGCTACGCGAAAACGCAAAACGCCTACTCGCTCGGCGAGTTCGTGCGTTGCTATCTCGGACTGAGCGGACCCGGATTCGTGGTGTCCTCCGCGTGTTCTTCCTCGGCGAAAGTCCTCGGCAACGCTGCGCGCATGATCGCCGCCGGAGTGTGCGACGCCGCAGTCGTGGGCGGTGTCGACAGCCTGTGCCTTATGACGCTGTACGGGTTTCATTCACTCGGACTCACTTCAGCCGGACCCTGCAGGCCTTATGACGTGGATCGGGACGGCATCTCGATCGGCGAAGGGGGAGGTTTCGCGCTCATCGAGCGGGCTAACCGGGTCGAACCCGGTGCCATCCTGCTTCTCGGAGTGGGCGAAAGTTCGGACGCCTACCACATGTCCACGCCCCATCCCGAGGGACTGGGGGCGAGAATGGCCATGCAGCAGGCGCTGGATTCGGCGGGACTCGACCCCTCCGACATCGACTACGTCAACCTGCACGGCACGGCCACCAAGAGCAACGACGCGAGCGAAGACAAGGCGGTGTTCGAGGTGTTCGGGGGGCAGACACCCTGCAGTTCGACCAAGGGTGCGACCGGACATTTGCTTGGGGCGGCAGGAATCACCGAAGCGATCGTCTCCATTCTCGCGATCGAGCACGGCTTCCTGCCCGGCAGCGCGAATACGCGTAGCGTCGACCCCGCGCTGAAGAGCAACTACCTGCTCGAAAACAAACAGGCGAAAGTCAGCCGCGCTCTGAGCAACTCGTTCGGCTTCGGCGGGAGCAACTGCAGCCTGGTCCTGGGAGTCGCTCAGTGATGCGTGTCTTCGTCGAAGGCGTGGGCTTGCTCGGTCCCGGCCTGCAGGGGTGGAAGGCCGCTCGCCGAATTCTCGCGGGCGAGGAGCCGTTCCGCTCGGCCTCCACGATCATAGCCGCGAGCGAGCTGCTGCCTCCTGCCGAGCGACGCCGTACCCCCGTACCGGTCAAGCTTGCGCTCGCCGTGGGGCAGGAGGCGTTTGAGAACGCTGGCCGCGATGCTGCGAGCACTGCGACGGTATTCACGTCCTCCTCCGGCGAAGGCGAAACGCTGCATCAGATGTGCGAGACGCTTGCCTCGGAGGAACGGGAAGTGTCGCCGACGCGGTTTCACAACTCCGTGCACAACGCCGCTGCCGGCTACTGGAGCATCGCGACGCGGTCGCGCGAGGCCTCGACCAGCCTTTGCGCCTATGACGCGAGCTTCGGCGCTGGCTTGATCGAGGCCATGACGCAGGTCGTGTCGTTGCGCAAGGCGGTCGCCCTGATCGCGTACGACCAGCCTTATCCGGAACCGCTGCATTCGGCGCGGCCGCTCCTCGCGAGCTTCGGTGCCGCGCTTGTCCTGACGCCCGAAGCCTCCGGGCGAACCTCCGCTACGTTCGAATTGGAGCTGCTGCCGGGAGAGGAGAAACCGGCTCGCATGTCCGATTCCGCTCTGGAGGAATTGAGACTGGGCATACCGGCCGCGAGGGCGCTTCCTCTGCTCGAGGCACTCGCGCGAAAGACCCAGAGCGATGTCGTGCTCGATTTCCTGACCGAAACGCGCCTGCGCGTCAGCGTGAACCCGTGTTGATTTCCCGCGAGGACATCGCCGGAATGATCCCGCATGCGGGAGCGATGCACCTGCTCGACGGCGTGCTTTCCTGGGATGCGGATCGCATACGGTGTTTGAGCCGGTCCCACCGCGACCGGCAAAATCCGCTGCGCATGGATGGGCGGCTTTCGGCCTTGTGCGGCATCGAATATGCCGCTCAGGCCATGGCGATACACGGGGCGCTCGCCGGCAACGTCGCGACCCGGCCGCGACTGGGGTACCTTGCGAGCCTGAGAGAAGTACGTTGCAGCAGACCCCTACTCGATGATCTCGAAGGCGACCTCATCGTCGAAGCCGAGCGGATGATGGGCGAGGAAAGCCGCTTGATCTACGGGTTCGAAGTACGGGTGGGCGATGTCGAGGTCTTGCGCGGCAGGGCCGCAGTGGTCTTGGAAGCGAGCCGCGGCAGCATCGGTGCTGCAGTGTGCAAGCGCCTGGCGGCCGACGGTTGCCACGTTTACGTGCACGCGAGGAGCCGCTTTGCGCAGGCGGAACGGCTCGCGGCCGAGATCGTTGCGAAGGGCGGGTCCGCTATTGCCGTGGCCTTCGATGTCGCCGACCGTGACGGGACGGGGACGGCGCTGCAAAAATTGCTCGACGACGGCCCCATCCAGATCGTGGTCAACAATGCGGGAGTTCACGATGACGCCGTGATGCCGGGCATGCGGCCGGAGCAATGGTCCCGGGTGATCGACGTCTCCCTCAACGGGTTCTTCAACGTCACGCAGCCGCTCCTCATGCCGATGATAGGGACGCGCTGGGGAAGGATCGTCAATGTTTCCTCGATGGCTGCGCTTGCGGGCAACCGCGGACAGACCAACTACGCCGCTGCCAAGGCGGGCCTGCACGGCGCGACCAAGGCGCTCGCCCTGGAACTGGCGAGCCGCGGCATCACGGTCAATGCGGTCGCACCCGGGATCATCGAATCCGCCATGACGGAGAGCGTTTTTTCCCGAGACGCCATCGAGCAGCTCGTCCCGATGAAGCGGGCCGGGACGCCGGAGGAAGTCGCCGACCTGATCGGGTTTCTCGCTTCCCGACAGGCGGCTTATGTTTCCGGTCAGATCATCGCGATCAACGGCGCGATGATTTGAATCCGCCTAGCAGCTAGTTCTGCGCTTCTACTTTGGCGCTCGAGGCCCCGAGAATCCAAGCGATGCCCATGCCCCCGCTGAGATTGTTTTTCGTCCTCACCAGCGGGCTGTCGGAAAATACCGCGCCGCCGACGCTGTCCCATTTCGCAAAGGCGCCGATCCAGAAATTCGAGAAGCGCTTGCTGACCGCCGCGAGGAGTGTTGTTCCGCCGTAGCCGCCGCTTGGGTTGAAAGCGGGCCGCTCCGGCAGCATGGCGAAGATCGGATCGACCGCGTAAAAATACTGGTTGTAGCGCCGATCCGCGTAG
>VBNP01000127.1 GCA_005877965.1 Gammaproteobacteria bacterium
ACTCGTTGAGGCCATGGATGTGGCCGAAATCCGGGCCCAGGAATAGCGGCTCGATGCCGTAGGTCGGGATGCCGGCCGCATTCAGGAATTGGCCATCGGTCGCGCCAGGTTGCAGGATGGGCAGCACCGGCACGCCCGGCCAGAACTGTGCCGCGAGCTTCTCGACCGGTGCCATGATCTCGCGCGTCAGTGGCGGAGGCGGGGAACTCGGCCCTCGGGTCTCGAGCGTCGTGACCTTGACCGCCGGGTCGGCCGCCAGCTCTTCGAGCTTGGCACGCACGGTCTCCTGCGCGGTACCCGGGAAGATGCGGCAGTTGATGTTCGCCCGCGCCCGCTGCGGCAAGGCGTTGGTCGCGTGTCCGGCCTCCAGCATGGTTGCGACGCACGTCGTGCGCAGGGTCGCGTTCTAGCCCGGATCTTTCGCGGATACCAGCGCGATCGCCTGCGCCGCGGCCGGATCACGCACGAATGCCTGCATGGCGCTCGCAATGGCCGCTTCGCCCTGGGCGGCCTGGATCTTCGCCATGCCGGTGAAGTACGCGCGGTTGGCGTCGGTGAACTGCGGCGGGAAAGTGTAGGCCTCGATCTTCTTCAGGGCGCCCGCGAGTCGATAGATGGCGTTGTCTTTCACGGGCAGCGAGCTGTGTCCTCCGGAATTGGTGACCTCGAGGCGGTAGTTCTGCGAGGTCTTCTCGCCCGCCTGGACTTCCAGGGCAACCCGGTTTCCCGCGGGGTCGAGCTCGCCCCGCGCTCCCTCGTTGACCGCAAACGCCGCGTCGATCAGATCGCGCCGGTTCTGGGTGAGCCATTGGGCGCCGTTCAGGGCGCCCGAGGTCTCTTCCCCGCAGGTGAGCGCGAGTTTCACCGTGCGCAACGGTCGGTAGCCCTCTTCGCGGAAGCGAACCAGCGTGTCGACCCATATGGCACCTTCGGCCTTGTCGTCCACGGCACCGCGCGCGTAGAAATTGCCGTTCTCTTCCACGAGCGTGAACGGATCGCGCGTCCAGTCCTCGCGCTTCGCCTCGACCACATCGAGGTGCGCCAGCAGCAGAATCGCCTTGAGCTTCGCGTCGCGCCCCGGATAAACCGCGACCAGGCCGCCTTCCTTCGGATGCCCGGGTGCGGTGAACAAATGCAGCTCGTCGTCGCTGTAGCCGGCAGCCTTGAGGCGCGCCGCCAGGCGCTCGGCGGCCAGCGTGCAACTGCCGGCAGACAGGGTCGTGTTCGTCTCGACCAACTCCCTGTACAGCTCGCGGAAGCGCTGCTCCGCGGACGACGGCTGCGGGCGTGCGGGTGCGCCTGCGGTCACCAGCAGAGTCACGGCGGCGACGGCCAGCGCCTGGTTCATCGAAGTCTCCCGGTTTGCCGCCGCAATTAGACGTGCGCCCGGCGGGCAGGCGCAAGTGGTTTTGCGGTGTGCCCGGCGACGCCTTGCGAATATTCCGCCGGCAGGCATCATGGGGCCGCTATGCGTCCCATGGGTTGCCTCGGCGCCATCGCCTTATGCCTCGCGCGCCTGTGCACCGCGCAGGATTCGACCGCGACGCCGGCCGCCAGCACATCGACACCCGCGGTGATTGTCCGGGCCGGATCGCTCATAGATGGCACGAGCGCACGGCCGCTGCCAAATCCGCAGATCGCGATCCGCGGCAACCGTATCGTCGCCGTCTACACGGCGGGGACGCATCCGCCGCCCTCAGGGGCACGGGTGATCGATCTGGGCGCCGCCACCGTTCTTCCGGGTCTCATCGATTGTCACACTCATATCTTCCTGCAGGGCGAGGTGCCTGCCGCCGGCGGCTACGATGTGCAATTGCTGAAGTTCCCGGCGTCCTACCGCGTGGCGCGCGCGATCGTGGCCGCGCGGCGTGCGCTGGAACAGGGCTTCACGACGATTCGCGATGTCGAAACCGAGGGCGCGGGATATGGCGACGTCGGCATCAAGCAGGCGATCAACGAGGGCTACATTGTGGGCCCGCGCATGTTCGTATCGACGCGCTCGATCTCGACGACCGGTGGCTACGTGCTGGAAGGGTATGCGCCCGAGCTCGAGGTGCCGAAGGGGGCGCAGCTGATCGATGGCCCCGTCGAGGCGCGCAAGGCGGCGCGCGAGCAGCTGGATCACGGCGCGGACTGGATCAAGGTGTACATGACGCACCGGTCCTGGGTCGATGAGCAGGGTGCGCTCGTTTCGCAACCCACCCTGACGGTCGAGGAGCTCAAGGCCATCGTGGACGAGGCGCACGGATGGCGCCGCAAGGTCGCCTGCCACGCCTATAACGGGCCGGGCCTGCAGCGAGCCCTGGATGGCGGTTGTGACTCCATTGAGCATGGTCTCGAGCTCACCGACGCGCAGATCGCGCAGATGATCAAACAAGGCACGTGGTACGTACCCACGCTGTCTGTCTACTATTACGATCACGATCCGCCCGACACACCGACCGGGATGCGCGACCGCAAGCGCGTCGCCGTCCATGGCGTCTCGTTTCAGAAGGCGTTGCGGGCCGGCGTCAGGATAGCTTTCGGAACCGACGTCGGCGGCTTCGTATGGTCCGATCCGATCGCCCAGGAATTTGCCCGCGAGGTCGAGTTCGGGATGACACCGATGCAGGCGATTCAGTCCGCCACGTCGCGGGCCGCGGAGCTCCTCGGCAAGCGCGCAGAGCTGGGCGTGGTTGCACCCGGAGCGTATGCGGACCTGATCGCGGTGGCGGGCGATCCGCTCGAGGATGTCAATGTACTGAAGAACGTGGGATTCGTGATGAAAGACGGGGTGGTGTTCAGGTCGACGCTGGGTTCTGCGGGGCAATGAACGCGCTTAGCACCTGTCCAACGGGGTGTTGCCGCCGGTGAACTGCGCGCGCGCCTGCGCCAGGCGGTAAGTGTGCCCCGCGCGCCAGCGCCGCCAGTCGCACAGGGCGAGGATCCCATAAACCAATTTGAACAGCTTCAGGCGCCACAGCACCTGCGGCGTATCGAACAGGTCGCCGGCGAGCATCGAGATCACGCTCTGCTCGAGCTGCAAGGTATTGCGCGGGTGCCGGAACATGGCGCGCATCACCGGCTCGTTGAAGCGATAGATGAAGAATGAGAAGCGCTCCATGCCGCGGCGCTGGCGCTTCTCCAGGCTGCGCAGCAGCGCCTTCTCCCTGGCGGGCTCGCGCAACGCCGTATCCACGACCTGCGCCGCGTGCTCCGCGGCGGTCATCGCCAGATAGACGCCGGAGGAGAACACCGGATCGATAAACGCGAAGGCATCGCCGATCAGGATCCAGCCCGGTCCGCCCATGCGCGTCGCCTCATAGGAATAGTTGCCGGTGACGCGCACCTCGTTGCCGATCAGCTGCGCGTGCTGCATGCGTTGCCACAGTGCCGGGCTCTGCTTGAGGGTCTCGAGCAGGAATTCCACCGTGCGCCCCTTGCGCTGCTTGAGGTAGTCGGGCCAGCAGACCGCGCCCACGCTCATCACCCCGTCGGGCAGCGGAATCATCCACATCCAGCCGTGCTCGAACCGGTACATGCTGATGTTGCCGGCATCCTCCCCGGGGCGCGCCTGCGCGCCGCGGAAGTGGCCGAAAATCGCTGCGCTCTGATGCTGCTCGTTCTTGCGTCGTAGTTTCCTCTTCGCCGCGAGGAAGGTATCGCGGCCGCTGGCATCGACCAGGTAGCGCGCCTGAATCCGGTAACTGCGGCCGTCATCGGTGCGTACATCGAGTCGAGTCTCACGCGGACCATGCTGCTCGATGTTGACCGCCTCGTGGCCCTCGCGGGCGTTCGCACCGCACTCGCGCGCGTGCTCATACAGCATCTTGTCGAAATCCTGCCGCCACACCTGATAGGCGTGCGGCGGACTGCTGCCGATTGCCCGGTCGAACGCGAAGGTGTTGTAGCCATGCTCGTTGTCCGCCTCGAAATCCGCGCCGCGCTTGAATACGCCCAGGGCGCGTACCTTGTCCAGCACGCCGAGCCGCTCGAATATGGGCAGGTTCATCGGCAGGAGCGATTCGCCGATGTGGAAGCGCGGATGATGCGCCTTCTCCAGCGCAACCACGCGATAGCCCCGGCGGGCGAGCAATGCCGCGGCGGTGCTGCCGGCGGGGCCGCCGCCGATCACGGCTACATCGCATTGCTCGGCGGCCATTTCCATCTGCTCGCGCATCAGTAATTTCCGCAGCGGAGCATTATGATCCAAGCCCAACGGCAAGCCAGGCCGGTGTCGCGTGAGCCGGTCCCGCGATGGCCCCGGCCTCGCTCGCGGCCCGCAACCGGCTGATCCGGCTGGAGATTGCAGGGGCGGTGGGAGGGGCTGGCCCTCGTTGCGACGCCCGGCCACGTCTGCCAAGCTGACCCTGCGAGCCAAGCTCCCGATGAAAGCGTTCGCCAAACGTTTCGCGCTCGTCTTCGCTCTGTGGACGATCGCCGCCATTTGTGGCGGTCTGGCGGACTACCTGTTCGCCGACCTGCTGGGAAGGCATCCGGCCTTCTGGGCGGTGTTCCGTCGGCCGCTGACGGAACAGTGGATCTGGGCCGCCCTCACTCCGCTGGTGCTGTTCGTTGCGCACCGCTTCCCCCTGGCGCGGCCGGCCCTGGCGCGGGCGATCGCCGTCCACGTCGCGGCGTTCCTGCTCCTGTCGCTGTTGCATTGCGTGCTGGCCGGCGCGGTCGGGGGGCCGCTGTTGGCTGTCCCGGCGCACTACCCCGGCTCGCTCCTCAAGCTGCGCTTCCTGGAGGAGATTTACGGCGATATCTGGATGTACTGGCCGCTGGTATGCATCCAGGCTTTGATCGACTCGCACGCCCGCACCGGCGAGCGTGAGAAGCGCGCGGCGGAGTTGGAGACGCTGCTGGCCACCTCCCATCTGGCCCTGTTGCGAGCGCAGATTCAGCCGCACTTCCTCTTCAACACTCTGCACGCAGTGTCGGCGCTGGTGCGCATTGATGCCGGCGCCGCCGAGAACATGATCGCGGACCTGGGCGAGATCCTGCGCGCCTCTTTCGCGGATTCCTCGCTGCAGGAGACTACCGTGCAGCGGGAGCTCGATCTGGTGGCCTGCTATCTGCGCATTCAGCAGCGCCGCTTCAGCGATCGCCTGCGTGTCAACTATCGGATCGCGCCCGAGGTGCTGCCAGCCGCGCTGCCGTCCCTGGTGTTGCAGTCACTGGTCGAGAACGCCGTGATCCACGGCATCGCCCCGCTCGCCCGCGGCGGCACGATCGAAATCCGTGCGGGCCGCCGCGGCGCAAGGCTCGAGTTGCAGGTCGTGGATGACGGCGCTGGCATGCAGCCCGGGCACCGATCGGGCATGGGTCTTGCCAACGCGCGCCGGCGGCTGCGCGAGTTGTACGGCGCAGAGCAGTCGCTCGAAGTGCAGGCGGCGCGCGGCGGCGGCGTCACCGCCACCGTGTCGATTCCGTTCCACGACGCTCCAGGCGGTGCGCAATCGGAGTGTGCCGCGCCGCTCAGCGAGCAGCTGCCGCGCTATGGCGGCAACCTGGGAATCTGACCCGTCAGAACCTCATAGTCGCCGCGAGGTAAAGCTGTCGACCGAGCACGTCGTACGTCGCAAACGTGTTTGCCTGCCCCCCGCCCTGCAGTGACGGGTTGGTAACTATCGGGGGATCCCTGTCGAACAGATTGTCGATACCCCCGCGGACATCGAGGCTCTTCGTGGCGTGCCAGGCCACGTGGAGGTCCAGGTAGTTGATGTTGGGCACCTGGGGTACGCCGAAGTCATACACGCCGGGGCCGTACTCGGCACCCCTGAGCTGGGGGTTGGGATCGTTATTGTCGTAGCCCACCTTG
This sequence comes from Gammaproteobacteria bacterium, assembly GCA_005877965.1. Lineage (GTDB taxonomy): Bacteria > Pseudomonadota > Gammaproteobacteria > Steroidobacterales > Steroidobacteraceae > 13-2-20CM-66-19. The sequence continues at coordinate 5,804 of VBNP01000127.1, forward strand.
CCGATGAACCGCCAGGCAAGCGACAGGTCGAGGTTCCCCCCGGGGGTCTGCCAGGTGGTGCGCAGATTATGGCGCCAGCGCGGACTGACCGTCTGGCACGTCGTGCCGAACAGGCCGGCGCAATCGTACGAGCCGCCGGTCGGCAGCGGAGTCGTGCTGTTGTGCAGATTATAGGAGCCGTTCAATCCCCAGGCCAGCGTTCCCCACTGCCCCAACCGCAGCTTGTAGCTGAGCTGCAGATCGATGCCGCTCACCAGCGCGCTGGCGATGTTCTGATTCGTCTGCACGATGTAGCCGCCGGTTGGCACGCTAGCCCCCTGCAGCGAGAAGTCGGTCGAGGTGCGAACGACCCCCGCGCAGTAAATCGGGTTGCCGGTCGCCAAGCAGTTTTGCACCAATACCGTCGCCGGATACGCCCCCACCTCGCCGTCCACCTTGATCTGCCAGTAGTCGACACTGCCGGACAGATTGGGCGCCACCGTGGGGTTGAACAGGAAACCGGCCGAGTAAGACTTGGCCTTCTCCGGCGTCAGTAGCGGGTTGCCCCCCTGCACCTGCCCGAGCTGGCCCGCGATGGCCTGCGGAATAATATCGGTCGTCGTTCCGTTGCCGTACGCAGCCTTGAACGCCGCGATCTGTGCGGCCGTTGGGTTCAGGCTTTTCAGCGTGTTGAGGCAGTTCGCCAGGGTGGATAGCGCCGGCCCACCTCCCGTGGGCGCAGCGCACGGGTCGTCGCCGTACGCAATCAGCCCGAGATTCTGCGAGTTGAGGAACTCACTGACCGTCGGTGTGCGGATCGCCCTCTGGTACGAGCCACGGAAGCGGATGTCCTGGACGGGTGCGAACTGTAGATCGACCTTGTACGTGTTGACGCCGCCGCTCACCGAGTAGTTGGAATGGCGGTAACCGCCGCCAATCACGAGATCCTTGGAGAAAGGCAAGTCCTGCAGCAGGGGCGCCCGGAGCTCGATGAACTCCTCGTTTACGCCTATGGAGGCGTTGAGCGGCTCCTGCGTGCCGCCGGCTCCGGAGAGCTGACCGCTGTTGGTGGCGTCATCGGGTTGGTAGAACACGGCCTCGTTGCGGTGCTCGTAGCCGAAGTTGACGCCAAACTCGTCATGCGCCGTCGGCAACTTGAGGCCGTATTTGCCGAGCTCGCCAGTGATATCGGCGTGAACGGTGCGCAAGGTGTTGTTACCGCTCGTGGTTCCGGGCAGATAGAGGTAGTTGACCTGGTCCTGGGTCACACCGCCTTGGGAAAAGATGTTCCACGGCACGCAGGGTTTGCCGACCAGACATTGCGGGTTGGCCGCCGTGCCGGTTATGAGCAGCGCGTTGTCGATCTTCTGATAGCTGAGGTAGTTGTTTTGCGCGTTGCGATAGGTCACGTAGTAGTACTGGCCGTAGGCGTCATAGCTCCAGGCGTCCAGGAACTGGCCCTTCATTCCGACCGCGGCGCGGTAGTTGGTGTGCTCGTAGTCTGACGAGCGTCCGCCGCCCTCGACGTTCCGGCGCCCGATCGTGATGCGAACCTGGTTCGCCGGGTCCGCTTGATTTGGCGCCGTGATCTGTGCCGCCGTGCATCCGAGGATGCTGAGCTGCTGGGCACTCAAGAGCGGGTTGCCGCAATTGACGAAGTACGGGCCGCCCGTGTTCGGGTTGGCAGTCGTGAAGGCGGCGGACGGTGCAATGGCCTGGTGCGTCTTGTCATTCATCAAGCTGAGCTCAATGTACGGCTTCGCGTAATCCGCCAGGTCGTCATGCGCGTTGAACCCGGCCAGGTAGCGATCGTCATTGCGCTGCATGTAGATGAAGGGCTGCGAGTTGAATAACTCGGGCGGGTTCGTCGTGAATGAGGCGTTCCACGGAACGAACTGGTTGCCGACCACCGCGTACCGGGTGTTCGCATGAGGCCCCGACAAGGGCGTGAAGCGATTGGCGTTGCTCGAGCCGAAGCATTTACTCCCGATCACGTTTCCGGTGACCGAATCGAACACCTCCGTGAGCTGGCATTGGCCGATATCGCGCTCCGAGCTAGCGACCGGGTCGAAATGATAGTAGCTGAAATAGCCCGTGAAGTTTCCCTTGCCATCGGCGAAGTTGGTGCCGGCGAGGATGCTGAGGGTTGAGTTCTTGCCGTCCCACTTTTCGCCGCTCAGGGGGGTGATGCCCACCTTGGTTAAGAGCGGATTCATGTACCCGCTACGGTTGTCGTGCGAGTCCGCCCCATACTGGCCGTCTACCAGCAGGCCCTGAAAGTTCTTTTTCAGAATGAAGTTCACCACGCCCCCAACGGCATCCGAGCCGTAGACCGAGGAGGCGCCGCCGGTCAGGACCTCGATCCGTTCCACCATGATGGCCGGAATCTGATCGAGATCGGGCGCCGGCGAGGCGATCGTCGTCTGGGGCGAGCCCTGACCGAGTCGCTTTCCATCTACCAGCACCAGCGTGCGGTTCGGGCCCAGTCCCCGCAGGTCGGCGGTCGTGAGACCTCCCGCTGTAGTAAGTCCAGTCGTGCGGTTGCTGAAGTCTTGCCCCAGGTCGTTGTTCTGGAGCTGCGGCAGTTGGTAGAGGATGTCGCTGAGGTCGGTCTTGCCGCTCGCTTCAATATCTTGCGAGCCCACCACCTGGATCGGGCTCGCGCTCGAGGCATTCGGCGAGGCGATGCGCGAGCCGGTGATGACGATTTCCTCGACCTCGGGAGCATTCGCGCTCGCCGGCGGCGGTGTCTGCGCGCTCGCGGCGCCGGCGAGACACACGGCGGCGGCGCTGATCGTGGCGCTCGCCCGCGAGCTCATGCCGCGGACCGGCGGCCGCGGCGCGCTACCGCGCGCGCTGCACACCACGACTCTGCCCAACCAGCGCAGGGACGCAAGAGCTGCTCTCATTGACGTGTCTCCCTCGTTTGATTCGTCGTCGCCGGCAGCACTGTCGCCAGCTCAGCGTGCGGCGAAAACGTAGCGACTGTCAGGTCGTGTCCGCAACCCAACAGGCGCGAGCGGAGCGCTTCGCGGCGCAAGCGGAGTAGCGGCCGCACAGACAGCACGCGGCACGCACGGCGGCGGCGGACGTGGGTTCCTCGCAACATTTGGCGCGCCGCCGACGCGCGGGGCGTGCATTTCCTTTGAGGCAGCGCCTGGCGCCGCTCACACCGCGGCGACCAGCCGTTCACGCCCGCGCCGTTGCCGCGCGCGCCTGCGGTTATCTACGCTCGCTTGCGCATAACCCCGGAGGTGTGCGCCTTGCGACTGTTGGACCATATCGCGCAGTGCACGCAGCCTTTCATGGTGCGCGAGGACGGGGGCGGCCTCTGGCGGCTCACTGGCGCCGGTGACTTCGCGCTGTCGCTGGCGCGCTGCCCATTGCGCTACGTTCTCGCCGAGGACCTGGTGCGCACCTGCACGGCGCTCGCCTATTCGGGCGGCGATGAGCTCTCCGGCTGCCTCGACCTGCTGCACATTCCCGCCGAGCGGCTGTGGATCGAGTGGGACGATGGCGCGCGGCGCGAGGAGCTGTCGCAGGCCCTGCCGCAGTGCGCCCCCGGCGGCGCCGCGGACGTCGTGCGCGCCGGAACCCTGATATCCGCGCACCCGCGCGGCCGCTCGGGAAGCCTGCGCACCTTCTGGCTGACACGCGCGCAGCCGCAGGAGCCGCTGCTGGCATCGGTCGAGACGCTGCTCGATCTCGATGGCGGCTTGTCCGGTGCCCCGACCAGCGCGCTGCTGGATGGACAGACGGTCGCGGTGCGCGATCCCAGCAACCAGCAGCGGGACGATCTGCTGCAATGTGCGGGCTTCCGCCTCGACCCGTCTTGGCAGCGCTATTACCAGAGCGCGGCATGCAGCGCGGCCACCCGCGCCCAGGTCATCCAGCACTCGCTCGCGGCGGTGGCCTTCGACGTGCCGATATTGCTGGCGCTGTTCCTGCTGATGGCCATTCGCGCCGATCTGGTGCAGATGCCGGTGCGGCCGGTGCGACTGAACGCCAAGCGCGTGCGGCTCGGCAAGCGCCCGCTGCTCGAGCACATCGAAGTGTCGTCGCCGGTGTTCGCGAGCGCGCCGCTGGGCCGCGCCGAGGGTCCGGCCGCGGCGCGCCGCGCCCCGCGCTTCCACCACGTGCGCGGCCACATCGTCCGGCGGCGCAACACGGTCTACTGGCGCGGCCCGCACTGGCGCGGCCACGTGCGCCTGGGGAGCGTGCGCAGCCGCACGGTGGAGCTGCGGATTCCGGGCTGAGTCTCAGCCGAGCAGAAACGGCGCCAGGCGCTCCCGGTAGCGCCGGCTGAGCGTGAGGCGGGTGCCGCGGCGCAGTATCAACTCGTAATCGCCGTGAAACAGCGGGTGCATCTCGGCGATGTGCTCGACATTGACGAGGGTTGAGCGGTGCACGCGCACGAACGACGCCGGATCCAGCCGGCCCTCGAGCGAGCCGAGTGACTGGCGAAACGAGAAGCAGCGTCCACCGGCGTAGATCTTCACGTGCTTCGCCGCCGCCTGCACGAACTCGATGTCGCGCATCGCCAGCACCACGACCTTGCCGCGCTCCGAGAGCAGCAGCCGGGCGCGTCCGGCGGCCAGCGACGGCCGCGGCGCGGCGGACACGGTGCCCGGCTGGCGCGTGGCGGAAATCAGCGACTTGGCGCGCGCCACGGCGCGCGCGAAACGCTCGTCGTCGAAGGGCTTGAGGATGTAGTCGATCGCGCCGACACCGAACGCGTCCATGGAGCGATCCGAATAGGCGGTCACGAAGATGATATACGGATTCACCCCCTGCTCGGCGCATGCCGCCACCAGCTCGAAGCCATCGAGCTCGGGCATGCGGATGTCGAGCAGCATCAGTTGCGGCGCCAGCTTTGGGGCGTGCGCGGCGGCCTCGGTCGCCGAGCTGAACGTGCCCACGATGTTGATGTCGGGGTCATCGCGCAGCAGCCGCACCACGCGCTTGCGCGCCAGCGGCTCGTCATCCACCACGAGTGTCGGGATTGCGCCGCTCACGAGGGCGACACCTCCGGCAATCCCGGTCCGGCGACCCGCCGCAGCGGCAGATCGAGGAAGGCGCTGGTACCACCGTGCCGGTCGGGTCCGATGGTGAGCCGCGCATCGCCGTTGTAGGCTGCGCACAGCCGCAGGTCGACATTGGTCAGCCCGTGACCATAGTCGGCTGGCTTCAGATCGCGCGGCAGTTGCGGGCTGCTGTTGTTCACGACGATGCACAGCCGCTCGGCCACCACCGACGCCGCGACCCGCACTCGCAGGGCCGGTCCGCCGTCCTTGCGGCCGTGCTCGATGGCGTTTTCCGCCAGCGGTTGCAAGAGCAGCGAAGGCAGGTAGATGCCCAGCGACTCGGAGCTCGCGTCGATGGAGATGCTCAGGCGATCGGAGAAGCGCGTCTGCTGCACGGCCAGGTACGCCTCGAGGCCGGTCAGTTCGGTGGCCACGTCCACCCAGGGCCAGTGGCTGCTCTCCAGGGCGTGGCGCAGAAAATCACCGAGTCGCGCGAGCATGATAGCCGCCTGCTTGGGACTGTCGTCGATCAGCACGCTGATGGCATGCAGTGCATTGAACAGGAAGTGCGGTTGCAGCTGGGCCGACAGCATCGCCATGCGCGCCGCCGCATAAGCGCTCGTCAGTTCCGCGGCGCGCACCGCTTCGCGGTGATGGCGGCGCGCCACCAGCACCAGCGCGATCGCACACAGGCCGAGCACGTACGGCGGCAGGAAGAACCGCAGCGGCGTCGTCCAGAATTCCCACTCCGGCGAAGGCGATGCCCAGGCCTCGAGCGTGTCGCGCATGTCGACCCAATGCCCGTCCACGAAACCGGCCACGAGCGCCAGCGCGACCGGTGCCAAGGCGACGACGGCCAGCGCCAGCAGCGAGTTGGCCATCGCGACCCGCGCGCGCCCCCATACACTCGCCGGCCATCCCATGGCGATGGCGAGGCGGTAAGCGGGCGCCGCGGCGAGAAACACCAGCAGGTGCTGCGCTGCGCGGGCGCGGCTGGTGACGACGTACATGCCGCCCATCATGGTGCCGCTCGCCTGCAGCATCCACAGCAGCGCCGTACCGGTGACGACCAGCCAGCACAGCCCGCCGACACTCCAGATCACCGTCCACGGGCCGGGTTCCGCCGGCATCAGGCGCACCTCAGTGCTCTGCGGCGTCCCGGCATATGACGAGGGCCGTCGGTGCGCGGGCTGCGGCAACTCCATGTCGGGAAGTCAAGGAGGGAATCAACCCAGGAGTTCAGCGGACTGGCGCGAGCGGGACTCGCCACGGCGCAAACGGCAGCGATGCCGGCGTCGCGGACCGGCCGCCCGCAAGCGGCTGATCCGGCTGGGAGATTACAGGGCGGTGGGAGGATCCGGCCCTCGTGGGCCGATCGGCGCGGAGGTCCTTCCACGACGCGCACCGTGAAGGCGGGTGTTTTCGCGTACTTGCGTCGTATTGGGAACGCGACTAAAAATCAGCGCATTGATCTGCAAAGAACGCGGGGCAGCCATGGGATCAGATCCGACGCGCATCGCATACGTCACCGGGGGCATGGGGGGCATCGGCACGGCCATCTGCCGGCGCCTGTGCAAGGAGGGGCACACAGTCATCGCGGGCTGCGGCCCAGGGTCCGCGCGCAAGGATCGCTGGCTGAGCGAGATGCGCGCCGAGGGCTGTAACCTCCACGCTTCCGAGGGCAACGTGTCGGATTGGGATTCGACCAAGCGCGCCTTCGATGCCGCGCGCGCCGAGGTGGGCGAGATCGATATCCTGGTGAATAACGCCGGCATCACCCGCGATGGCATGTTCCAGAAGATGACCAACGAGGCCTGGCACGCGGTCATCGAGACCAATCTGAACTCGCTGTTCCACGTCACCAAGCAGGTGATCGACGGCATGCTCGCGCGCGGCTGGGGCCGGATCGTCAACATCTCCTCTGTGAACGGCCAGCGCGGCCAGTTCGGTCAGACCAATTACTCGACCGCCAAGGCGGGCATCCATGGTTTCACCATGGCCCTGGCCCAGGAAGTCGCCGCGCGCGGCGTCACCGTCAACACCGTGTCGCCCGGATATATCGGCACCGACATGGTACGGGCCATCAAACCCGACCGGCTCGAGAGAATCGTCAGCGGCATCCCGGTCAAGCGGCTCGGAGAACCGGAAGAGATCGCCTCGATCGTCGCCTGGCTGGTGAGCAACGAGTCCGCCTTCGCCACCGGCGCCGACTTCTCGTTGAACGGCGGTCTGCACATGGGCTGACGCCCCGGGACCGGAATTGCCAGCGCCGCAAGCCCTGTGTTGAAAGTCTGTGTAGTCGGCGCGGGCGCCATCGGCGGCTTCCTTGGCACGCGCCTCGCGGCAGCCGGCGAGGCCAGCGTCGCGGTGCTGGCACGCGGCGCGACGCTGGTGGCCCTGCGCGATCACGGCTGGAGGCTGCAGGAGGGGGCCACATTACTGCAGGCGCCCGCGGCCACGGCGAGCGATGACCCGCATGCCCTCGGACCCCAGGATCTCATCATTCTCACTGTGAAGGGCCAGGCGCTGCCGGCCCTTGCACCCACGCTTGCACCCCTCATCGCGGCTGACACCCTGGTGCTGCCCGCGATGAACGGTGTGCCGTGGTGGTTCAGCGACGGGATCGCGGCGCTCGGGGCACGCCCGCTCGAGAGCGTCGACCCCGGCGGCGGCATCGCCGCGGCGATACCCGGACGGCGGGTCGTCGGCTGCGTGGTGCACGCGAGCGCCGCGACCGCCGCGCCGGGCATCACGCTGCACCGCATGGGACGAGGCCTGATCATCGGCGAACCCGCCGGCGGGGATTCCGCGCGCGTGCGCGCGCTCGGCGCGCTGCTCACGCGTGCCGGTTTCGACGTGACCTGCTCGCAGCGCATCCGCTACGACATCTGGTACAAGCTGTGGGGCAACATGACCATGAATCCGGTCTCGGCGCTGACCGGCGCGACTATGGACCGGGTACTCGACGATGCCCTGGTGCGTGACTTCTGCTCCCGCGCCATGGCCGAGGCCGCCGCCATCGGCGCGCGCATCGGCTGCGAGGTGCGCGAGTCACCGGAGGACCGGCACGCCGTGACGCGCAGACTCGGCGCTTCCAAGACCTCGATGCTGCAGGACCTCGAAGCGCTGCGTCCGCTCGAGCTCGACGCACTCATCGGCGCGGTGCGTGAAATCGGTGAGCGTGTCGGGGTCGCAACGCCCAATTGCGACGCCTTGTTCGGGCTCACGCGCCTGCTCGGACAAGTGCGTGGGCTGTATCCGCAATAGCTCAGCTCGCGCGCGCTTGGTCCTCGCGAATGCTGGCGCCGCTGGTCCACAAGTGCCACGCAGCCCAGAACCCGGCGGGCGCGAGCATGAGCAGCGCCCAGCGCAATGACTCCGATCCGGCGCCGAAGGAGGCCGCAAACCAGTCGCTCAGCCAGCCGATGATACCCGGCGCCAGGATGAGATTCGCGGCGTTGGCGGTGAACAGCAGAATCGCGCACGCCGTGGCGCGCATGTTGGCCGGCATCACGTTCTGCAGCAGTCCCAGTATCGGCCCGATGTAGAAGTACACCGACGGCACGAAGATCCACAGCAGCACGGTCGCCGCCTTCTCCGACAGCACCCCATAGAGAATGATGGAGGGAACGGTGGTCAGCGCCGTGACCCAGCCGAGCAGGCGTGTCACGTAGCGCGGATCCGCGGCCGAGCGCCGCCCCACGAGCCAGGCGGCGAGCAAGGTACCCGCCGTGCCCGCGATCAGATGCATGGGCCCGAGCAGCCGGCCGGCCTCACCCACCGTCATGTGATGCGAGCGCTGCAGGAAGGCGGGCGTCCACCACATGAGCCCCCAGCTCCAGAAAGTCGCCACCGAGCCCCCCAGGATCAGGTGAACTGCCGAGCGCTGCCGGGCGATGAAACGCAGCGCCGTCAGCAGCGAAACGGGCTGCCCTGCGGCGTCACCGGAATCGAGCTGGCCGCGGCGCGGCTCACGCACCGTCAGCCGCACCAGCAGCGCGACCAGCAGCCCCGGAATGCCGAGCACGAGAAACGCCGCCCGCCAGCCGCTGCGCTCGGCGACCGCCCCGGCCACCAGCGAGCCGAGCGCCGCCCCCAGGCACGTACCGAGCGCGTAGACGGTGTTGGCCATTGGGCGGCTCGCCGGGGGAAATTTGTCGGCGAGCATGGAGGTGGAAGGCGGCGTGCCGCCGGCTTCGCCTATGCCGACTCCGAAGCGCGCCAGCAGCAGCTGCCAGTAGTTCTGAGCGGCACCGCACAGGGCCGTCATCCCGGACCAGATGGCGAGTGCGAGCGCGAGAATGTTGCGGCGGTTGGCGCGATCGGCGAGCGCGGCGACCGGGATTCCGACCGTCACGTAGAACATCGCCAGCGCCCAGCCGGTGAGCAGGCCGATGCCGGTGTCGGTGAGCCGGAACTCCTGCCGGATGGGTTCGAGGACCGTGGAGATCGAGAAGCGGTCCGCGATGTTGAGCGCGTAGACCACCGTCAGGACCGCCAGCACGTACCAGCGGTCGCGCGGCGCGGTGGCTGCCGCCCCGGGCCCGGTGTCGCTCACCGGGTGCGGCGGCCGGAGCGGCGGGACATTCACTGGCTCCAGGTCCAGTCCCGCGCGCCGGCGCGACAGCCGCCGCCAGCCGCGCCGGTCCACGCGCGTCCTCGTACGGCCCGACCACTGGGAGCGCCGGTGGCCTCGCCATGACGCAGCGCTTGCACTCCGTTCACCCACACCTCATCGACGCCGGTAGCCAGTTGCTGCGGACGCTCGTAGGTCGAGTGATCCTGAATGGTCTGCGGATCGAACATCACGATGTCCGCGAAATCGCCCGCCTTCAACATGCCGCGGTCCGTCAGCGACAGTGTCGCCGCCGGCAGCGCGGCGAGCTTGCGAATCGCTTCCTGCAGCGTGAGCACCCGTTCCTCGCGCACGTACTTCGCGAGCACCCGCGCGAAGTTGCCGTAGGCGCGCGGATGGCGACTGGATTTCAGGAAAACGCCTTCGGGCGCCGGGGCGTCCGCATCCGAATCGAAACTCACCCACGGCAGCGCGACCTCGCGACGCACGTTCTCTTCCGACATGAGGAAGTACGCCACCGCGACGCGCGAACCGTCCTCCACCACCAGGTCGATCGCGGCGTCTTCGGGGCTCACGCCGCGCTGCCGCGCCACTTCAGCCAGCGTCTTGCCCGTGAACGGCTTGAGCGCCGGATTCTTGAAGCCGAGCAGCAGCGTGCCGGCCGCGCCGGCCGCGCCATAGAGGTTCTCCCAGACGGGCGCGGGATCACGCATCTCGGCCAGCACGCGCGTGCGAACCGCCGCGTCTTTGAGCCGCGCGATCCACGCTTCCAGGCCGCCGTCCTGCACCCACGGAGGCATGGCGGCATCAAGACCGGTGGCGCCCGCCGTATACACATACATGTCGGCCGTGATGCGGATTCCGGCGGTGCGCGCCGTCTCCACCTCGTGGATCAGCGCATCCAGCTTGCTCCAGTTGCGCTTGCCGGCGGCTTTCAGGTGATAGATTTCCGCTGGCGCTCCGGAGGCTTTGGCGATATCGATGGTCTCCTGCACCGCCTCGATCAGCCGGTCCCCTTCACTGCGCACGTGTACGCTGTAGATGCCGCCGCAGCGGGCGGATTCGGTCGCGAGCGCCATCAGCTCGGGTGTCTTCGCGTAAGTATTGGGGCTGTAGATGAGCGCGGTGGTGACCCCGAGCGCCCCCTCCTCCATGGCCTGACGCACCAGCGCGCGCATCTGCGCCAGCTGCGCCGGGCTCGGCTGCACGTCGCGCTCGCCGAGCACGTTGGTGCGCACGGTGCCGGCCCCGACGAAGGACGCGACATTCGGTGCGATGCCGCGCTGCTCGAGCCTGTGCAGATACTCCCCGAGCGTCGTCCAGTCGATGGTGTAGCGAATGTCCGCCTGCCGTTGGGTGGCGAGACGTTTCATTTCCGGGGTCAGCGGCCCCATCGAGTCTTCCCCCAGCACCTCGAGCGTGACACCCTGGCGCAGGTCACTGAGCGCACGCCCGTCCGCGAGCAGAGACTCCTCCGGGTGCGCCAGCATGTTGACGAAGCCGGGCGCCACTGCCTTGCCGTGCGCATCGATCCGTTCGCGCGCGGACCCGGGCGCGTGCGTTCCGACGTACGCGAGGCGATCGCCTTTGATCGCCACATCACCGACGAAGGGGGCGCCTCCCGAGCCGTCATAGACGGTCCCGCCGCTGATGAGAACATCGTAGTGCGCCGGCTCGCCGCCGGCAGCCGGCGGCTGCGCGAAGGCCGCGCCTGCGAACAAGGACAGCCACTTGATCGCGCTCTGGATCCTCATGAACGGCGCTCCCTCGTCTACTCTCGCCCGTACCAGGGTGCTCGCGTCGCCGATGCCCGCGATTCGCAGGTGCGATCTTAATGGAGCAGCCGCGCCCCCACGGTGGGCAGTCCATGGCGTCCGCTGGGGCCTCGGACGCGCTTCGGCCGGCGTACTGCCGCTTCATAACTTATTGTTTTGTCATGCAAAGCACGGTCAGCCAGGCTATCCAGTGCGCGCTTGACTTCGGCCCCTCTTGACCTATCATGACGAGTCAAGATAGATCATGACGAGGCAGCAGTGAGCACCTTGCGGAAGTTCTCCTCGCAGGCCGAGCCCGAGGTTCTCGATGAGCTGCAGCAGCTTGCGGCTCGCGAGGGGCGTCAGTTACAGGCGGTACTGGGGGATGCGATGCGGGAGTATTTGGCCCGCAAGCGCCAACAGGCCCCGCGCCGAAATGTGCTCGAGGCTTTCCAGAACAGCCTCAGGGAGCGCGATGAGCTGTACCGATCGCTGGCTAAATGACGGAATACGTCACGACGGCCGACGTTCTCTTCTTCCATAAAGAACTGATCGCGCGCTACGGCGGCGCGAGCGGCATTCGCGACGCCG
>VBNP01000261.1 GCA_005877965.1 Gammaproteobacteria bacterium
CGCCACCGCGCGTGCCGCGATCGCGAGCCCCAGGCCCTCGCCGCCCGCGCCACCGTGTCCCCGCGCCGCATCCACCCGGTAGAACGGCTCGAAGATGAGTCCCAGCTCCTGCTCCGGCACCCCGGGACCCTCATCGCGAATGACGACTTCGGCCAGGTCCCCCTCGTGCCCCTCGCCCGCCAGGCGATGAGCCGTGATGCCGACCAGGGCATCCGCGGGACTGTAACGCACGGCATTGCGGATCACGTTCTCGAAGGCGCTGCGCAGCAGCTCCGGATCACCCGACACCAGCAACGGACCCTGCGCCTGCACCTGCACGAGGCACCCTTGCGCGTCCGCCTCGATGGCCACATCCGCGGCGATGGTGCGCAGCAGCTCCCCGACATCGACGCTCGCCTGCTCGAGTGCGTGCACCGGGCGCTCCAGGCGCACGAGCTTCAGCGTGCGCGCGATGAGGGCTTCGAGTCGTTCCGCCTCACGCTCGATGCGGGCAAGGTGGCGCTCCACGGCACCGTCCTCGCGGCGCGCGAGCGAAAGCGCGAGTTGCAGCCGCGCAAGGGGCGAGCGCAGCTCGTGCGACACGTCGCGCAGCAGGTGCTGTTTCGCCTCGAGCTGCAACCGCAGCCGCTCGGCCATGGTGTCGAGGTCCGCCGCCAGCAGACCCAGATCATCCTGTCGCCCTTTGAGCGCCGGCAGCACCCGCACATCGAGGTCACCGCCCGCCATCCGCCGGGTCGCGAGCCGCAGGCGGTCCACCGGCGAGGCGAGATAGCGGGCAAGAAAGAAACACACGGCCGCGCTCACCCCGAGCGCGATCGCCAGCACCGTGAGCGGCACGCCCGGCAACTCGAGCTCGCCGAAGAGGCGTGGGCTGTCGCGCACCGGACCGATGACGACGTGATAGGTGCCCCCGCCTGCTGCAACCAGCACCAGCGCCCCGCCGACGGGTGCAATGGCGCCGGCGGAGGTGCCCGCTGGCACGACGCCGCCGGGGGCCGCGGGCGCATCGCGCGAGCCGCTCAAGGAAGGCGGCAGCGGCCGCCCCAGCAGCTCCCGGCCTGCGGGCTCGACCACGAAGGTGCGGCCAAGGGGCTCCGCGGGCAGCGCTTGCAGCCAGCGCCTGAGCGCTTGCGGCCCGCCGGACTCGAAGGCGCGCGCCGCCTGCGCATACAGCTGACCGCGCTGTACCCACGGACGGTCGGTGCGGTGTGCGGTGGCGTTGACCGCAACCGTGACCGTGCCCACCAGAATCAGGGCCAGCGCCACCCAGAAGGCGAGAAAGATCCGCCAGTAGAGCGAGTGCATGTCTAACCCTGCGACGCCGGTGCGCGCGCGGGCGCGAGCGCCAGCGCGTAGCCCGAGCCGCGCACGCTCTGCAGGGTGACGCGGTCGGTGTGCTTCATGAGCTTGCGGCGCAGGTTGCTTACGTGCGTGTCGAGGCTGCGATCGGTCGGCAGGAGCCGGCGGCCGAGTGCCTGGGTCATGAGCTCATCGCGCGTCACCGTGCGCGTATCCGCGCGCACCAGCAGCTCCAGAATCCGCAGCTCCGCGGAGGTCAGCTCCAGATCGCGATCAGCGATGTCGGCGCGGCGCGCCCGCAGATCGAGGCGCAGCGGCCCCCACAGGATGAGTCCGCCCGCACTCTGGGTCTCATCCGGCATGCGCCGTAACACCGCCCGGATGCGCGCCACCAGTTCGCGCGGGCTGAAGGGTTTGGCGAGGTAGTCGTCGGCCCCCATTTCCAGTCCCACCACGCGATCGACTTCCTCGCCCCGGGCCGTGAGCATGATGACCGGCACGCGGCTGACGGCGCGGATGCGGCGCAGCACTTCGAAGCCCGAGAGCTCCGGCAGCATCACGTCCAGCACCACGAGGTCAAGCGGCGTGCGCCCGAGCTGCTCCAGTCCGGCGGGCCCGGTGCCCGTGGTGAGCGTGACAAACCCCTCGGGGGCGAGGTACTCCGCGAGCATCGCGCACAGCTCCTGATCGTCATCGACGATGAGGAGTGTCGGTTTTGATTCGCTGTGGCCGTCCGGCGGATCCATGAAGCCGACGATACACGCTCCGGGCACTTCCCGGCCCCGGCTGCCCCGAAACACAGATTTCTTTGCATTTCTTGCCGGTTGCTTGCACCACGAAGCCAACACCTGTGCCAACGTGTTCCTCCCGGGGGTGGCGGGTGGTCCCCGCCGCCGCATCTTTTTGCAGTCCCGCCCTGCACTTGCGGCGGGTGGCGCGGTTGCGCCATCGTGAGAGGATTCAGCTTCAGAGGCGCCGATGACCCCCGATTTCGTTCCGCACGACTCCAACGCCGGCGCAGGGCAGGCGCGCGAGGCGCGCCGCCAGCGCCTCATTCTCGCGGCGGTGGGCGCGGCGGTGCTGGTGGCGGTGATCGCCTGGGCGATGAAGCCCGGCGGTCAGTCCGCGGGCCGGCCGGGCGGCAGGGGCGCTGATGCCGGGCGGCCGATCCCGGTGCGGGCCGTGGCCGCCTCCACCGGCAGTGTCGACATCACCGTCGATGCGCTCGGCACGGTGACCGCGCTCAAGACCGCGACCATCCACAGCCGGGTCGACGGACCGCTGCTGCAGGTGCCGTTCCGCGAGGGGCAGCGGGTAAAGGCCGGCGACCTGCTCGCACAGATCGACCCGAGCACGTTCCAGGCGGCACTGAATCAGGCCGAGGGGCAGCTTGCGAAGGATGAGGCGCAGCTCGCCGGCGCGCGCGTGGACCTCGACCGCTACACGGGCCTCCTGGCGAAGGATTCCATCGCCAGGCAGACGGTCGATGCGCAGCGCTTCACCGTGCAGCAGCTCGAGGGCGCAGTGCGCTCCGACAAGGCGGCGGCCGAGAACGCCCGGCTGCAGCTGACTTTCACGCGTGTCAGCGCGCCGTTCGCCGGCCGTGTCGGCCTGCGCCAGGTCGATCCCGGCAACATGGTTCATGCCGCCGATGCCAACGGGCTCGTGGTGCTGACCCAGACTCACCCGATCTACGTGGTATTCGCGGTGCCCTCCGAGCATCTCGCGCAGATCTATCCGCATTGGAGCCGGGGCGACGCGCTGCCGGTCCAGGCGCTCGACCGCGACGGCAAGGTCGTGGCGCAGGGCACACTCGCCGCCGTCGACAACCAGATCGACACCAGCACCGGCACCATCAAGCTCAAAGCGCAGTTCGACAACACGGACGATGCGCTGTTTCCGGATCAGTTCGTGACCGCGAGGCTCAAGATGCACACCGTGTCCGGCGCCACGCTGGTACCGAGCGCATCCGTGCAGCGCGGAGCGCCGGGCACCTTTGTCTATGTGGTCAACGCCGACAGCACGGTGAGCCTGCGCAAGCTGACCCTGGGGCCGGCCAGCGGGGATCTGGTCTCGGTGCAGGATGGCGTGCGACAAGCTGCGCGACGGCGCTCAGGTCGCGTTGATCGCCGACAACACCCGCGGCGCCGCCGCCCCGGGCACACCCACCCCGACCCCCGAAGCGCACCCGCACCGGCGCCGCGGCGGCGCGATGAGCGCCCCCAGCGGATGACGCCGTGAATCCGTCGGCGATTTTCATCGAGCGCCCGGTGGCGACGTGGCTGCTCATGTTGTCGATTCTGCTGGCGGGCGTGGTCGGCTACCGCGCCCTGTCGGTATCGGCCCTCCCGGAAGTCGACTACCCGACCATCCAGGTCACGACGCTCTATCCGGGCGCGAGCCCCGACGTGACGACCTCCGCAATCACCGCGCCGCTCGAGCGGCAGTTCGGCCAGATGCCGGGCCTGTCGCAGATGACTTCCGCCAGCTCCGGCGGCGCTTCGGTGATCACCCTGCAGTTCTCGCTGGCGCTCTCGCTCGACACCGCCGAGCAGGAAGTGCAGGCCGCGATCAACGCCGCGACCTCCTTCCTCCCGACCGACCTGCCGATGCCACCGGTATACAGCAAGGTCAATCCCGCGGACGCGCCCATCCTCTCCCTCGCCGTCAGCTCCCCGACCCTGCCGCTCACCAAGGTCGAGGACCTGGTCGACACGCGCCTCGCCGCCAAGCTCTCCGAAGCCCCCGGCGTGGGCCTGGTGAGCCTGGGCGGGGGCCAGCGTCCCGCCATCCGCATCCAGGTGGATCCGGTGGCGCTCGCCGCGCACGGGCTCGCGCTCGAGGACGTGCGCACCGCGATCGGCAACGCCAACGTCAACCAGGCCAAGGGCAGCTTTGACGGCCCGCTGCGCGCCTCCACCATCGACGCCAACGACCAGCTCAGATCCGCGGATGACTATCGCAACATCGTGCTGCTGTACAAGAACGGGGCGCCGCTGCGGGTGTCGGACATTGCCGCCGTGGTCGAAGATGCCGAGAACGTGAAGCTCGCGGCGTGGGCCGCCGACCGGCAACAGCCGCAACCCGCACCCGCGATCATCGTCAACATCCAGCGTCAGCCGGGCGCCAACGTCATCCAGACCATGGATCGCATCAAGGCCATGCTGCCGCAGCTGCAGGCGAGTCTGCCCTCCTCGATCAACGTCGCGGTGCTGACCGACCGCACCGTCAGCATTCGCGCCTCGATCGCAGACGTGCAGTTCGAGTTGCTGCTGGCGGTGATCCTGGTGGTCTTGGTGATTTTCTTCTTCCTGCGCAGCGCCACCGCCACCCTCATCCCGAGCATCGCGGTGCCGCTGTCGCTGGTGGGCAC
>VBNP01000012.1 GCA_005877965.1 Gammaproteobacteria bacterium
GGCGTCCTGGTGGTGAACCTTGCAGGTGAATCCGTGCGGTGGCAGCCACTTGGCCAGCGCGTCCGGATCGAGAAACGCTCGGTAGACCCGCTCTGGCGTAGCGCGCAGCACACGATGAAGCCGGATGGTGTTGGTGCCTTTGGCGGTCGTCGACATGATTGCTTCTCCTCTCGAGTAATGCTTAAAGACGCGCAGACAATGATAGGGCGAGAGGTTGGCGGCAGCGACTTGCTCAGCGGCGGTAATCGGCTCAAGGAGCTTGGCCGCGGCGGCGGCCTCACCCGCCTGCAGGGTCCGCAGGACCGTATCGAGGCGCTCCGCGGCACTGGCGGCTGCGTGCGGGGCCCCAGCCGCGCAGAGCGCGCCGCACACCAGCACCGCGAGCGCAAGGGTGGCGCACACAACGATGAGTCGCATCCCAGGATGCTAGCGGACTCGAGGTCCGCGCCGGTTGCGGTTCTTGCGAACATACGGTCGGCAGGCGCTCCGCGCGCTCGCTCTCCGAGGCCGTTGACGCCGTGCTCGATGAGCGGCAGACTGATGTTGCGTTCAGGAGCTTGTCGACCTCACGGTCGCACGAGTGAAACGGGAAGCCGGTGAAGCCGACGAAAGGCCAACCCGGCGCTGCCCCCGCAACGGTAAGTGAGTAAAAGCCGAGTCATGACGCCACTGCGCTTCGGCGTGGGAAGGCGACCCGGCAGGATAGTTCCACTCACGAGCCCGTAGACCGACCTGCGACGCAGAGGCACGTGTTGCGGTGGGCAGCATCGGTGCGGAGCGGCCGGTGTCACTGCACTGCGCATTCTCTGCATCGCTTCCCATCCTCCACGTCGATCGGTCCGACACATGCACGGCGGGTGCATGGAGGGTGGGATGGCTTTCTTGCGTACGCTCCGCGCTGCCTCGCAGGTCTGCGTTCTCGGCGCTCTTCCGACATTCCTATTGGCCAGCGGCGCTGCACAGGCGCAGAGCGACGGGGCCACCGTCGTCGTTACGGCCACGCGCACCAGTCAGTCGATTGAGGATGCGCTCAGCTCGGTGACGGTCATCACCCGAGCAGACATCCAGGCGCGCCAGGCTACGTCGGTACAGGAACTGCTGACCGGTGAGGCAGGCGTGCAAATTTCAAACAATGGGGGTCTCGGCAAGGCGACCGCGCTCTTCCTGCGCGGCACTGACGCGGACCAGGTGCTGGTGCTGGTCGACGGCGTCAAACTCACGTCCGCTACGCTCGGCACTACGGCTTTCGAGTACCTGCCGGTCGAGGAGATTGACCGCATCGAAATTGTTCGAGGTCCTCACTCAAGCCTGTATGGCTCGGAAGCGGTCGGCGGGGTTATCCAGATCTTCACTCGCCGCGGACAGGGCGAGCCACTGCTGACGGCCAGCGCAGGCGGCGGCAGCCACAACACGGAGAATAGCAGCGCCGGTCTCTCCGGAAGCACAAAGGGTCTTTCCTACAGTGTTTCGAGTTCCTACCTCGGCGGTGAGGGCTACGCGTCGTGCCGCGGAACACCCGTTCCTCCGGGCGGGGGATGCTTTACTTTCGATTTCACGCCTGACGGTTTTCACGACGCCTCGCAGTCCGCTCGGATCGGGTACGACTTCAGCGACACGGCGAACGCCGAGTTCACGGCGCTGCGTGCCCAGGGGGGCACCCGCTTCGCCGGGACGTTGGTCAATCACGAGAACTTCGTCCAGCAGACTGCCGGCGTGACGGCGCAGTGGTCGCCCCTGTCCTCCCTGCACCTGATGATGCATGCGGGCCTGTCGCAGGACGAGGCGACGGATGACCTGAATTTCGTCCCGCAGAGTAGGTTCGACACCCGTCATTCCCAAGGCACCCTGCAGGCCGACTGGCAGCTGGCACCGCAGCACCTGCTGACACTCGGTACCGATGCGCAGCGCGATAGCGTGACGAGTTCGGTCGATTATGCCGTCAGTTCACGCCGCGACATCGGCGGCTTCCTCGAGTACCAGGGCGGGCTAGCCTCCGAGCGATTCAGTATCAGCGCCCGACACGATAACAACGAGCAGTTCGGAGGTCAGGCGTCCGGAAGCGCGACATGGTCGCACCGCTTCGTTGGCGGGCCGCGGCTCACCGCTTCGTTCGGCACGGCGTTCCGAGCGCCCACCTTTAACGAGCTCTACTATCCCTTTTTTGGCAAT
Source organism: Gammaproteobacteria bacterium (assembly GCA_005877965.1). GTDB lineage: Bacteria > Pseudomonadota > Gammaproteobacteria > Steroidobacterales > Steroidobacteraceae > 13-2-20CM-66-19. The sequence continues at coordinate 2,170 of VBNP01000012.1, forward strand.
CCGGCGCTTCGGCCGGAGCACTCCCGCTCAGCGGAGCTCGGAATCGATGGTTCGCGCGGCGAGGCGCGGTGGTCGCTCCATACATTTGAGACCCGCATCACTGACCTGATCGCCTTCGACTCCACCTTCCTGCCGGCGAACATCGAGACGGCGGTTATTCGCGGCGCCGAAGGCCAGCTGGCCGCTCGGCGGGCAGGATCGACACTGTCGCTTATCATCACGTGGCTCGACCCCCGCAATCGCACACCCGCATCGGCTGAGGGCGGCAAGCTCTTGCCGCGCCGAGCCACGCTGAGTGGCCGCCTGGACCTCGGCCACCAATGGGCGAGCGCGTGCTTCATGGCGCGCTTGAACGCAGTCGGGCCGCGCTTCGAGGATCTTGCAAACACTCAGCGGCTCGGCGGCTACCTGACACTCGACTTCCTCGGCTGTTGGGCGCCGGCGCGGCAGTGGTCAGTGGAGGCGAAGGTCGCCAATGTCAGTGGGCGCCACTACGAAACGGCTGAGTTCTACCCGCAAGACGGTCGCACAGGGTGGATCACCCTGCGCTATCACCCATCCCGCTAGCTCACCGGAGGAATCCACGATGAACCTGCCTGAACCTTCGCGCGACCTCATCACGGGCGTTGCTCTGATCGCGCTGCTCGCAATGACCCGTATCGGCCATTTCGGCGGCATCGCCACGCCACCGGACGCCTCGCTCGCCGTCTTCTTCCTGCTCGGCCTGTGGATCGCCTCTTCCCGATGGCTCGTCGTCGCCCTGCTTGCCGCCGTCGCTAGCGATGCACTCGCGATCGCGCAAGGTGTCGGCAGTTACTGCATCACCCCGGCGTACCCGTTCCTGATTCCGACCTACGGGGTCCTCTGGGGAGCGGGTCGCGCGACTTGCCTCTACGCCGAACGCCGGCGTGGATGGCCGCGCGGCCTCGCACTCGGCGTCGCCCTCCTGACGAGCGCCACCAGCGCCTTTGTGCTCTCGAATGCAAGCTTTTATGCGTTCTCGGGCTACTTCAAGGCGATGCCGGTCGGAGATTTCGCGCGCGCCGTGAACCCGTACTTGCGACCGTACTTAGCCGGAGCCGCGGCGTACGTCGCAGTCGCGATCGTCTGTCGGCGACTCCTGCTCGGGCCCGAACGCGAGTCAGCCGGGTCGGCCGCGTCGAAGCCGTGAAGCATCGGTCGCGGGGCGCAGTTGGCTGATGAGGACACCGGCCTGTGAAAACGCTCGTCGTGGGTGGCGTGCGGTCAGGAAAAAGCCGCTATGCGGAAACGCTCGCGCGCGCCCATGGTGGCCCGGTCACCGTGATCGCTACCGCCACCGCCGATGACGAGGAGATGCGCGCGCGGATCACGGCACACCGGGCGCGACGCCCTGCCGAGTGGACCGTCGTTGAGGAACCCATCTGCCTCGCCGATGCGCTTCGCGCCGCGGCGAGCCCGAGCGGCATCGTCGTCATCGAATGCCTGACGCTGTGGCTCGCGAACCTTCTGTCGTCCCCACGCGCCGCAGACCTCGAGCCGCAGCGGAACGCGCTCCTCGACACCGTGGCGAGCCTCGCTGGAGATCAAGTCTTCGTCAGTAACGAGGTCGGCCAAGGCGTCATCCCTGTGAACGCTCTCGCGCGCAGGTTCGCGGACGAAGCCGGTCAGCTGCACCAGCGCCTGGCGGTGCGGTGCGAGCGTGTCGTGCTAATGGCGGCAGGACTGCCGCTCATCCTCAAGGAATTCCCATGAGCTCGAGGCCCTTGTCAGCGCCCCTTCAACAGCGCCGCGCGGATGCGGTCGGCAACAATTCAGGCCGCAGGCCCGTTGCCGCAGTGGATGAAGCAAGCAGGGCCGCCGCCAACCATCGCCTGGACCTCCTGACCAAGCCGCAGGGCGCTCTGGGGCGACTCGAGCCGCTGGCCGCTCAGCTCTGCGCCGTATTCCACACGCTGCATCCCACGATCGAGCAGCCTGTAGCTCTGGTATTCGCCGGCGATCACGGAGTCGCCGACCATGGCGTCAGCGCCTACCCGCGCGTGGTTACGATGCAGATGGTCATGAACTTTCTCTCCGGGGGCGCGGCGATCAGCGTGCTGACGAAGGCGCAGGGCATTGACCTGTGGATCGTTGATGCTGGAATTGACGGCGATCTCCCGTCCCACCCCAAGCTCATCGACGCAAAGGTGCGGCGTGGCACGCGCGATATGGTGGTCGAGCCGGCCCTGACTACCGAGGAATGCGAGCGCGCACTGCGACTTGGCGCCGAGGTCGTCGCCGAGGTCATTTCTCCGCCATCGAACACGGTCTTGCTGGGCGAGATGGGCATCGGCAATACGGCGTCGGCCGCTCTGCTCATGCACGGGCTCACTGGGATCCCCCTTGACGATTGCATAGGCCGAGGGACAGGTCTCGACGATCGGGGCCTTGCGCGCAAGAGAGCCGTGCTCGCCTCGGCGTGGGCCCGGTGTGCACCACCCCGGAGGCCATCGGAGCTGTTGAGCGAGTTCGGTGGCTGCGAGATCGCGATGTTGGCTGGGGCGGCGCTGGCCGCTGCATCGCGCGGCTTGCTGGTACTGGTCGACGGCTTCACGGTGACGGTCGCAGTGGCGTTGGCCGCGCAACTTGACCGGCATGTGCTCGATTACTGTGTGTTCGCCCACTGCTCGGCCGAGCACGCTCACCGCGCGCTGCTCGCGCATCTGCGGGTGGAGGCGCTACTGAATCTGGACATGCGCCTGGGGGAAGGGACCGGAGCCGCGATGGCGATGCCCCTGGTGCGTGCGGCGATCGCCCTGTTGACCGAAATGGCGACATTTGATGACGCGGGCGTGAGCGGGAAACCGGCATGAGCGCCATTCGCCAGGCGCTTTGCTCCTGGAGCGGCGGGAAGGACTCGTGCCTCGCGATGCACGTCGCGACCGAGCAAGGGTTCAACGTGACCATGCTCGTCGCCATGTTCGAGGAGGCGGCTGACCGCAGTCGATCCCACGCCCTTCCCGAGTCCCTCGTCCGCGCACAGGCGCAATCGCTTGGGGTGGAACTCCTGACACCTCGAGCCGATTGGGCGCGGTACGAGGCCGCGTTCGTCGAGACGCTGGCTCGCGCACATGGTCGGGGGATCGAGCACGCCATATTTGGCGATATTGACCTGATCCCCCATCGGGAGTGGGAAGAGAAGGTCTGTGCCCGAGCGCACATGACCGCACACTTGCCACTGTGGGGACGGCCAAGACCGGTGGTCGTCGATGAGGTGCTGCGCAGGGACATCAAGGCTCTCTGCGTATGCGTCAACACGCGTTGGCTCCCGCAATCATTCTGCGGCAGGCCGTACGATCGGCAGTTCATCGCCGATCTTCCCGAGGGCGTCGATGCCTGCGGCGAGAACGGCGAGTTCCATACGTTCGTCACCCACGCACCCAGGTTCCGGTGGCCCGTTCCCGCAGTCGTCAGCGGCTTGCGTAGTTATACGGGTCCTCCTGAGTACGGTGGCGACCAGTTCTGGTTCGCGGAGCTCGCCGGTGCCTGAAGCAATGCCCGCCGCCAGGCGCGAGCTGATCCGGCTCTTCGCAGCGATCCAGTTCTTTACCCGCCTACCCGTGCCGGCGTGGGTGGGGCACTCCGAGGAGCACTTGCGCGGCGCGATCCATTACCTTCCCGTGATCGGGCTCATGGTCGGCTGTACCGGCGCTGCTACGTTGCTGCTGGGCTCGCTCCTCTGGCCACCTCTGGTCGCAGTGGTTGTGAGCAGCGCTACCACGATCCTCTTGACCGGTGCGCTGCACGAGGATGGGTTGGCCGATGCCATCGATGGACTGGGCGGCGGGCAGACCCGCGACCAAGCACTGGCGATCATGAAAGATCCGCGCGCTGGAGTCTTTGGTGCATTGGCCTTAGGTCTCGCCCTCCTCCTCAAGGTGAGTTGCTTGCAAGCCGTGCTGCCCGCCCGCGCGGCACAGCTCCTGGTGTCCGGCCACGCCTTCAGCCGCTTCGGCGTCGTCGCATTGATGGCCTGTCTCCCGTACGCTCGCGCAACCGGCGCTTCGCGTGCACGTCCGTTTGCGCAGGATGTCTCCAGCCTGTCAATTGCAGTCGCAGGCCTCGCCGCGATCGCCCCTCTCACTCTACTGGGAACGCCGGCGCTCGGAGGCGCGGGCGCCGCTGCAGTGGTAGGTGGCATTTGGGGGCTGCTCCTGCGCAGGCGCCTCGGCGGCTATACCGGTGACAGCATGGGCGCCGGTCAGCAGCTGATGGAGCTGGGGTTCTATCTCGGCGCAATCGCGCGGCTCCCGTCGTGGGCTTGGTGAGGCTCCACAAGCCGCGGCAGAGCTGCGAGGCGTTCCGGGGTCCATCTCTGGCGTCCGCTCGAGTATCTTGGCGCCAGAGTGCTCGGGGATCATGTCTCGATGAGGACACTGGTGTTGCTGCGCGACGCAGTTCTCAGTAACCAGCCACGATGCGTGCTTAAGATCAACCAGGCGAGAAGTACGCGAGCGTCGCTCGGATGCCCACGACTGAACACATCCTGCTCGAGTCGGACTTGCGGCAGGTGCCGGACCTTCGGGACGCGCGGACGGTCCACGCGCGCATCGAGTTCCGCAGCCGACTGCGCAGACGCGTCCTGCAGCTTGAGATCATCGACTACTACTATCTTTCCGTACGCTCGCACTCACGCTCCATACTGCTCGAGTACGTCCTCGATCTGCGGTTCGTCGATGCGCCACGGCGGTTGAGGCGCATCGCATGGCGATGGATCACCTTCTCGCTGCTATTAATAGCCCTGGCGTTAGGGATCGCTTCGCGGCTCGACTCCTCGGCGATCCCCTGGTGGCAGCACCACTGGCTTGCGGTGTGGGTCACCCTCATAGTGGTATGGGCATTCGCGACGCTTGTGAGCGTGTACAGGACCACTGAGACAGTGAGTCTGTTCAGTACCCACGGCGCGGCGAGATTGCTGGAATGCACCGGCGGCCTTGGAACCTTCCATGGCTTTCGGCATTTCATGCGAAAGCTCGCGGCGCACATTCGGCTCGCGTCGGCGGCGCGCCGACGCACCAAAGCCGAGCACCTCCGGGACGAAATGCGCGAGCATCTCCGCCTCAAGGAACTCGGGGTGCTGTCTGCAGGGGAGTACGAGACAGCCAAGGCGCGCATCCTCAACCAACACTCTCCCGCCGCGCAGCCACCTCCCGCTCGTGCCTCAACAAGCTCGTGAGCAGGCCACCCTGAGTTCGCGATCGGTGGCGCTCGCTTGCGCCGCGGCGCCGTGGCAGACTACCCGCGCGCCGCAAGCGCACTGGCGGCCTCGGCCTGATAGCGCACGACATGCTGCCGCGCGTCATAATCCATGACCAGAATCTCAGCGGCGGTCAGCAGCAGCGCGGCAAGCAGCGCGACCAAATTGGTGACTTTCATGATCCGGCTCCTCGTGTAGTCCATGGCGCGCAGTGTTCACCCCCCGCGCCCGACCAGCAAACGCGATGTCTGAACGACGCGTAAGAAAAACTGAAGCGAAGCGCAGCTTCGAGCGGCTGCCGCTGAACGCGCTGCGTGTATTCGAGGCGGTCGCCACCCGCCTGAGCTTCGCCGCCGCCGCCGACGCGCTGCACGTGACGCCCGCGGCGGTCAGCATGCAGATCCGCACGCTCGAGGAATACCTGCGCGTGCCGCTGTTCCGGCGCAGCGGCCGCGCGATCGCGCTGAGCGCCGAGGGCGCGCTGCTGCTACCGGGCGTGCGCTGCGGGCTCTCCGAGCTGCAGCAGGCGATGCAGCAGTTGCGTCAGGACCGCAGCGGCGGCGCACTCAACATCAGCACGGTGGCCTCGTTCCTGCAGAAGTGGCTGCTGCCGCGCCTGCCGCAGTTCCATGACCGGTACCCGAATATCGAACTGAGCATTCACACCTCACGCGCGTCCGTGGATTTCGCGCAGGGCGATTTCCATGCCGCGCTGCGCATGAGCAGCGCGCCCACGCCGGGCCTTTACAACGAGAAGCTGCTCGATGAATGGTTCCTGCCAGTGTGCAGCCGCGAATTGCTCGACCGCCACGGTCCCCTGCGCACGCCGGCCGACCTGAAGCGCTACCCGCTGCTGCGCTCGTCCGATGAATCCTGGAGTCTGTGGCGCCACCCGGGAGCCGACGCCGACTGGCAGGAGCGCGGCGCCGCCTTCGACGATTCGCTGACCGTGCTGGCGGCGGCCGAGCAGGGCCAGGGACTCGCCCTCACACGCTGGACACTGGTCGCGCAGGATCTCGCCGACGGCCGCGTCGTGCGCGCGAGCGAGCGGGTTGTGCCCTGCCCGCGCGTCTATTATTTTGTCTGCCCTGAAAGCTACCTGGCGCTGCCGAAGCTGCAGCAGCTGCTCGAATGGCTGCGTGGGATGGCCGCGGCCTTTCCGCGGCCCGACAGCGCCGCGGCCTTGCTTGGCTCAGGCACGGCGCGCGTCACGGCTGCAGCGCGCGGCCCCGCGGCGCCTCAGCGCGCGCCGATATCGGCCCCCCGTCAGTCCCGGCCGCGCAAGGTGGCCAGGTAGCTAGAGCAGGCCGTCCAGTCGGTCGAGGTCGTTGATGACGCGCCAGCGGCCGCCGCCTTTCTCCACCCTGGCGCGCCAGACTTCGAGTCGCGACAGGTATTCGCGCGGGTCGAAATTGTCGGAGCGCAGCTTCGTCACGTTGAGCGCTACCACCTCGAAGCCCTTGAAATCGAGCGGCAGGTCGCGCACGTAGCCCTTGGCCAGCTCCTCCTTCATGTCGGAGAAGATCAGAATCTCCTTGCGGCCCGTCTTCTTCTCGTTCAGGAACTCGATCGCCTGCAGCAGGCCGCCGGTGATGTCCGTATACGGCGCGGACCTGGACTCATCAGCGAATTTCTCTACGCGGCTGGCGAACGCGCGCTTCTGCTGGTTTGCGGTACTGGGACGGTCGTCGAACGTGGCCTTGGCGATGATGTTCTTCTCCGTGAAGCTCGCGGTGTCAATCCGCGCAACTGCCAAGGAATCCAACGGCTGCAACCGCGACAGGGCGAACAGGATGATCTGCTCTGCCTTGCTCACCTGCCGGTTGTACGAACCCGACGTATCGATCAGCAGGTACACGCCCGTGTTGTGCGGTACCGGGGACGAGCAGGCTGTGAGCAGCAGTGCCGCGCCCACGAAGTGCCGCCAGTTCATGACTGCACCTCCTGCAACGATTCCTCCTCAATGGGCGGTGCCGCATGCGCAGCCGCGATCCTCGCTTCGATCCATAGCGGCACGAACAGCGGGAGGTCGTAGATCCGCTCCGCCAGCGTGCCGAGATGGCGCAAGCCGTTACCGAGAACGCGAAGGATGAGCGCGAGCGCCCGCAGCACCCCGATACCCGTCAGGCCCATCACGGTGCGCAGCGAGTGCACGAACGTCTCGAGCGGTATGGCGGCAAACACCAGCGCGAATGGCAGGATAAATCCCATGCCCATCTGTGCCATCGTGGTGATCCACAGATGCCCGTTCACCAGCGCTGCCGCATTCTCGCCACGCAGCAGCGCGGTGGTCGCGAGCTCGTCCTGCAGCAGCACTTCGCGCATGTACGCGAGGCCCGCTTCGATACTCGCCATCAGCAGCAGGATCATGAAGGTAATCCCCATCATGCGCAGGCGCATTTTGTCCGACAGAGCGCCGATCACGGGAAATAGGCGCGTGATGCGCAACGACTCCATGAGGAACAGACCCATGGAGATCTCGACCATGATGATGACGAGCGCAGCGATATCAGCCGTGCGGAACACGCCGATGAAGCTCGTCCCGCCGACCATCTCCGCCATCGGCCGCGCGATCAGCGTGAAGTTGATCGCAGCCCCGGCCATCGCCACCGCGAGCACTAACATTGAGACGAAAAAGTTCACCAGCGATGAGGACGACAGCACCGACAGCGCGCGGTCCTCTCCGTGCACGATCGTCTCGTAGTCCTGCATGTGGCGGTCGATGACCAGCGAGCGCTCGATGACGCTCGCCACGCTCTTGTTCACGCGGCCGAGCGTTTCCTGGATCAGGCGCCAGTCGGGCATCATTTTCCGCAGCAGCGCGTGACGCTCGCCGCTTGCCTTGCGGTAGTCGTCCATCGCTTCGCCGTGCGCCTTGACCATCGATTTGTGAATGTCGGCGAGGATGTCGGCGCCGGTATTGCGCGTATCGAGATTGGCGATCACCGCGACCGCCTTCGCCCAACCCGGCGCCTCCGGCGGCACCTCCACCGCTTTCTCCTGATCCTCCTCGATGCGGATGATCGCTTCACTCAGGCGGCGGTGCATGTCCGGATAGTTCGCCAGATCCTTGCGCGCGGTGTCCGCAACGCGCGCAAACTCGCGTTCTACCATTCGCTCCTTGGCGTCGCGTCCGGCATTGAGCAGTACCTCGCGATTGCGTGCTGCGAGGCGCTCCTCAGCGTGCGCGACCGAATGCGAGGCAAGGCGAAACCCGCGCGCCAACGCGCTCGTGGCCGCGTGGATCGCCTGGTGAGCGGTGTGCCGCGCCAGATACAGCGCCGTGATCAGCAGCACCAGCAGGATCGCTGCCGACACCACCGGCCAGGGCGTGATAGTCAATAGATTCGTGATTATGGACATGTGGAGACTCGCTTACGTTTGCCCGAAGGCGCGAAGACGGCGGATTCGGGCCGTCCGGTGCGGAAAGCTCAGGATCGGTGCGGGCGATCGCCGCACGGTACGGATGACATCCAAGATGGCAACCCCGCTATCATAGGAAACCCCTTAGACCGGTGGCTTTGCGGCCCTTTCTTTCGAAAGGTGTGCCTTTGCTGAACCGCGGTCAGGGTGCTGCTACGGGGTGCACCTGTCAACGTATTAGGTCGCATTTTGAAGGCAGCGTTATGTCACCACGCGTCACGCCGCGGATTCCGTTACTCGGCGCTCGCGATCAAGCTCAGATCCGGTGCGGCCGGATGCTCGACCGCACGACGTGCGGTCGGGGCCGTGGACCCGCGTTGTCCCGCAATCATCGCGCGGTCCCGACCGGATTCCTTGGCGCAATAGAGGGCTTCGTCGGCCATTCTCAGCAGTTGCTCAAAATGTGGACCCATAGTCGTGTCGGAGATGCCGAAGCTTGCCGTAAAGGCGGGGGTTCCGCCCGCGAGCAGGTTCTCGGCGAGCTTTGCGCGAACCCGATCGACCACTTCCTGAGCCTGCGAGGCGCCGGAGTGAGGCAGAACCAGAACGAACTCCTCACCACCCCAGCGTGCGGCCAGGTCGCCGTCGCGCAAACTCGTGCACAGAGTTTGGGCAAAGAGCCGGAGCGCCTGATCACCCGCCTCGTGCCCGCGTGAGTCGTTGAGGCGCTTAAAGTGATCCAGATCCGCGATAACCAGGGCGAACACTTTGCCCTCGCGGTTGAGCTGCCGGACCCGCTCTTCCGCGGACCGTCGATTGGACAATCCGGTCAGACTGTCGGTGGTTGCCTTGCGCTGTGTGCTATTGAATGCGCGCAGCGTGCCGATGCGGGCTCCGGCCTGCATGCCAAGCGTCGTTAGTTGGGCGACCTGGCGGGCCGTCGGGGGCTTGCCTGCGGGAGCCGCGCTGTGCAACACGCCCAGCGCCCGTCCCATGAAGCTCACGGGAACGCACACCGCGGAAACCGCCCCGCACGGCCGGCCGCGCAGGCGCGAGCAGGCATTAAGCGCCTCGCTGTCGGGAAATATCACCGGATTGCTCCGACGCACCGCCATGCAACTGAAAGGTGACTGCACGTCACAGCCCGGCGCGCCGGCATCCGGATGCTGTGTCGCCTTCTCCAGGTGCGTTCGACTGGAATCCGCCAGCAGCAGCTCGGTGGGAAGGTCATTTGAGATCACCTTCATGGCGCGCCCCAGCACTCGATAGGCCTCTTCTTCGGTGTCGGCCATCTCGAGCGCTTCCACCAATTGAGTGCCAAAGGCATCCCGGTCGGCCTCGGCCCGCAGTCGTCCGATGACCTCATTCAGGTGATCGGCCATGTCGTTGATCGCGTGGCCGAGCTCTCCGAGCTCATCCTGGCTCGCGACCACATTTCGGACACCAAGATCGCCTTGGGACAGCGTCACGGCCACATCGCGAACCTTGCGCAGGGAGGAGCGGATGGACCGCGATAGCCATGCGACCAGCATCGCGACCACGACACTGGTCAGAACTCCTGCCATGATCAGCCAGCGCTTGGCATTTGCCTCGGCGCTAGCGGCGTCGTTGGTGGCCTCGGTGATGTGTGCCGTGAACGCCGCCGTCTGTTGAAGCATGCCGGCATCCAATGCATCGCCGGCTTCCCGAAAGGCCGGCAGCAGCGCTCCAGCCGCCTCGGCATCGCGAAGTGCCAGGGGCCCGGTTTCCATGGCCCGGGCCAGAAAGGTATCGGCCAGGGTACGCACCTTGGTCTCGGTCTCGACCAGATCGGCGGCAAGGTGGAAGTGCTCGAGCGTCAACAGATCGCGGCGAAGGTCCTTGGCATTCTCCGCCAGCGAATCGGCGACCGTCGAGCGCTCATCCGCCGAGAGCGTGCCGCTCGCGAGAGCCGCATTCACGTCGGCCCGCAGATTGGCGTGGACCGTGTCGGCATCCTGATGATAGCGAGCCGCCTTGCTGATCAGCGCCAGCTCCGTCATGGCGCGGCTCTGGGCGCTCAGTGCCCGCCAGGCAATCACCGTGACCACCACCAGGGCCGCCATCAACAAGCCGTTGATCAGCAGCAGGCGGGCGCCCACGGACCACGCGGGCAACCGCAGGGCGTTGAGAACCTTAGGCATCCGGTCACTCAGAATGGAACTGACCGCCATCTTATGGCGAAACGGTCACCGGACCTGAGAACGCGTGGGCAGTCGGGGCGGACTTGGTGCACAAGCCGCGAAATTCAGCGTCTCATGAGCGTGCGCCAGAACCGTTTTGTGACCGCAGTCGACATCCTGCCGGATCGCGGTCGCCGATTTTCCATAAGCCGCGATCTGCCGTCGGGCTCTGCGGAGCCCTGCGGAGCCGCGATCCTTACAGGCGCCCCGAACGCTACAAGGAGCGCGCGACGTCGCTCCACACGACAACGGCGAGGTAAACCAGCAGCACAGCGAGCGTAGCTCCGATATCGAGGAGAAAGAATTCCATAGGTCACCCCTTCGGGCCCGTCAGACCGCGGTGACTTTAGGCGCCGCCGACCGTGCGGACAGCCCTCTGACGAGGTATCGCAGGTACGGATTCAGGGGCCGGTGATCTATACATTTGGGGAGAGGACGGGTTAGCAAAGCGGGAAACGCGCCCGCTCCATTGGCACGCAGCCGGCTCGGATGCATTATCGTCGTCGGAGAATCGACTCGCAGGTCCCGGGTATCGAAGCGCGATATTCCTGGCGCGGAGGGGGTTCCATGAGCGAGCGGGTGCCGATCGTGTACATCGTCGACGACGACGAGGTAACACGTAGTTACTTCGACGCCGTGTTATCGACGGCAAATGTGCGGTGCTGCCGGGTCGAGTCGGCCTCGTCGTTTCTCGAAATGTACGATCCCGACCAACCGGGTTGCCTGTTGCTTGATGTACAGATGCCCGGAATGACCGGTCCAGAACTGCAACATGAGCTCAATCTGCGGGGCGCGATCATTCCCGTGATCTTCATCAGCAGTCATGCCGGGGTCCCGACTGCCGTCGAAGCCATGTTGCACGGCGCGTTCGACTTTCTTCAGAAGCCCGTTTCCCACGAGGTACTGCTGGTCCGCGTGCGCGATGCTCTCGATTACGACGCCGGCAATCGCGCCGCCCTGCGGCAGCACGATCAGATGAGCACGCGGTTCGTCGCGCTCACTGCCCGCGAGCGCGACGTGCTCGCATTGCTCATCGCGGGGCATTCAAACAAGGTCATGGCGAGCGAAATGGGCTTGAGCGAGCGCACCGTCGAGGTGTATCGCGCACGTATCATGAAAAAGACCGCCTCGCGCTCGCTCGCGCAGCTTGTGCGCATGGCGATGGAGATGCAGCTCATGCCTTCCTCGCCGCAGCGGGCCAAGGCGACTCGAGCCAACCGACAGCCCGGACGCCGACCTTGATGCTGTTCGCTGCGCAAGCGTCGGCAGCATGAACGCGCCGATCCCCGGCGCAGGCTGAGCTCGAGACCCGCTCGCGCCCTGCCGCGCTTGCCCGTGCGCCTAAGCACAGCATGACCGTTTGGCAGTACGATAGGCGCGCGCCACACCGCCACCGCCATGAATCCCGCACCGCTCGCCCGGCTCCTCATAGTGGATGACGAGAGCGCACAGGTCATCGCCCTGTGCCGCACCTTGGCGCTCGAGGGCTATGCAACGGCCGGAGCGGGTTCCGGCCCGGAAGCGCTCTGCGCCCTGCGCGCGGCGGCAGCCGATCGTGCCGGCGCCTTCGACGTTCTCATTACCGACCTCATGATGAAGGATATGAACGGCATCGCGCTGCTGCGCGCGGCACAGGACATTGACCCTGACCTGGTGGGTCTCGTCATGACCGGAGATGGCACGATCGACACGGCGATCGAGGCCATGAAGAGCGGCGCCCTCGACTACATTCTCAAGCCGTTCACCCTCAGGACGATTAGACCGGTGCTGTTGCGCGCGCTGGCTGTGCGGCGCCTGCGCCTCGAGAACGCCCAGCTCCTGCGGCGCGTGGCGAACCGCACCACCGAGCTCGAGGCGGCGAATCGTGAGCTGCAGAGGGCGAACAAGGAGCTCGAAGCGTTCACGTATTCGGTATCGCACGACTTGCGCCAGCCGCTCAACGGAATGATTGGCTTTACCGAATTCCTGGTCAGCGAGAAGCCCGGGCCATTGAACGCCAGCCAAAAGGAGTTTCTCGGCAACATCCACCGCGGCGGACAACAACTGCTGCGCCTCACGAACGACCTGCTGAACTTCTCGCGCCTCGGCCAGCAACCGCTCAAGAGGGAGACTGTGAATGTTGGTACTCTGGTTCTGGAGATTCTCCATCAGTTGCGAGACGCGGAGCCGCCGCGTAACGTCGAGCTGCGCGTCAGCGCGTTGCCGGATGCGCGGGCGGACTCCGTACTCCTGCGGCAAGTGTTGGTGAATCTCCTGTCCAACGCGTTCAAATTCACCCGCCACGTGCCCAATCCCGTGATCGAAGTCGATGGACGAGAGCAAGCGGGCGAATGTGCCTATTCCATCCGCGACAACGGCGCCGGATTTGACATGCGCAACGCACAACGTTTGTTCGCCATCTTTCACCGATTGCACAGCGACCGGCACTTCGAGGGAAACGGCGTCGGGCTCTCGATCGCACAGCGCATCGTCGAACGTCACGGGGGCCGAATCTGGGCCGAAGCCGCCGTCGGGCAGGGAGCTAAATTCACCTTCACGTTGCCAGCGTGAGCGTGCCGGCAGCGGGGGGGACCTATGAAGCTGGCGGTTGACGTGATCGGCTGGACCGGTGCCCTCCTGATTGTTGGAGCGTATGCGCTGCTGTCGGCGGGCAGGCTCAAGGCGAAATCCCTGGCCTATCACCTCATGAACATCCTCGGGGCCTTCGGGTTCGTCGTGAACAGCGGGTGGAATGGGGCCCTGCCCTCTGCGGCCCTGAACGTGGTCTGGATAGGAATCGGGGCGTATGCGCTGTTCCAACGCCGGAGGCGCTGGAAGCGCGGCATAACGCGCTAGCGATATGCCCCCGCCAAGGCCGGAAGGGGTATTCTAGGACAGCATCTGCACGGAGGCGCACGGTGCACCGTTCACGGGGGTCGACAATGAAAAACATCTCACGCCGTCGCCTGGGCCTGGGCGCGCTGGCTCTGGCGGGGTTCGTGGCAGCATCGTCGGCGCAATCTCCCCTGCGACCGAGGGCCCAGGCCCAGCCGGAGAGCCCGACACCGGGCGTGGCGCATCTGATCGCCTTCGGTACCCGCAGCCCGGCGCAGTGGCAAAGCGCAACCCTCGCTAAGCTCGACGGCGCGCTCGCAGATCTCGCGCGCCATGCCTATCGCGTGCGCCCCGGTCACGCCCTGGAGGACCTGCATGCGCTGAGTCCGGCGGCGCGCTTCGCGCACGCCGGGGAAACTGCACAGCCATTGGTGCTGGTGGACGCCGTCACGCGCGGCGACCCGCAACGGCTGCTGGCCGCGCTGCTGAGCCTGGGGCTCGAGCACCCCTCGCTCTACATCAACGACGTCAGCGGCTGGCTGCCGGTGAGGCAGATCGAAGCCGCGGCGGCCCGCGCCGAGGTTCACTCCCTGCGCGCCTCCATGCCCCATACGCGCGCGGGATCGGTGACGTCCCAGGGAGATTTCGCCCAGGGCAGCACCGCGCTGCGGGCCACCTGGCCGACGCTCGACGGCACCGGCGTCACGGTCGGAGTGCTGTCCGACAGTTTCAACTGCTACGCCGTCTACGCCAGGGCAGGGAGCGGCGTCCCGGCCACCGGTCCAACCGGTTACGCCTCGAACGGCTTCACCGCCGATGCCGCCAAGGACACCTCCACCGGCGATCTGCCCGCGAGCGTCACGGTGCTCGAGGAGGCCGGCCAATTATCCTCGCAGGGGACGTGCATGGATTTCGGGGCGCCTATGCTCCTGCCCTTCGGGGACGAGGGCCGGGCGATGTTGCAGATCGTGCACGACGTCGCCCCTGGGGCGAGTCTCGAGTTCCACACGGCGGTCCAAGGCGAGGCCGACTTTGCCAACGGCATCACTCAGCTCGCGGCGGCGGGTGCGAAAGTCATCGCTGATGACGTCGGCTATTTCGATGAGCCCTTCTTCCAGGACAGCCTGGTCGGCCAGGCGATCGACACGGTGGCGTCCCACGGCGTGGCGTATTTCTCGGCCGCCGGCAACAACGGTCAGCTCGCCTACGACAATTTGGCGCCAACCTTCAATACGCCTTCCAGTCCCGCTGGCGAGATGCTGCTGAACTTCGATACCTCGATTATGACGACCGCGACGGCGCTGCCGATCACCATCGCCGCCGCGAGTACCGGGAACCCCGGCGGCCTCGCCCCCGGGCAATTTGTCGCCGTGGTGGTGGAATGGGACCAGCCCTACGTGACCGGCGCACCCGCCAGTCCCGGGGCCAGCAGTCAGATCGATGTGTGCATAACCGGGGTATCCGGCACCGATATCATTGTCAACGGAAGCACCGGCAATCCCGTCACCACCTGTATGGGCCCGAACTCGACCGGCGTGGATCCCCTGCAGATCCTCATCATCGGCAACCCGGCCAATGCAACGGGCAATACCGCACCCGAAACTCTGAACCTCGTGATCGGCCTCATGAACGGATCGCCGGCGCCCGGACGAATCAAGATTGCAATCGAAGACAACGGTGCGGGCAGCACGATCAATTCCTTCTTCACGCCGAGCCCGACGCTGCAGGGGCATCCGGGTGCCGCCGGCGCTGCGGCTGTCGGCGCAGCGTTCTTCCTGCAAACCCCGGCCTGCGGGACCACGCCGGCACTGCTGGAGCCCTTTTCCTCCGCGGGCGGTGATCCGATCCTCTTCGACACCGCCGGCACGCGCCTGCCCACACCGGGTGTGGCGCGCCACAAGCCCGATTTCGTCGCACCGGACGGGGTAAACAACACCTTTCTCGGTTTCGTGGTGAACGCCACCGGCAGCGGGATCGTCCAGTGCCGCAACAATCCGCAATTCCCGCTGTTTGCCGGGACTTCCGCCGCAACACCCCACGCCGCAGCCGCCGCGGCGCTGATGCTGCAGTCGAACCCAAACGTCACCGCGGCCCAGGTCCTTACCGCGCTGCGGACCAGCGCGTCCGCGATGGGCGCCACGACGCCTGATTTCCTGTCGGGTTATGGTTTCATCGAGGCCGATGCCGCTCTGGCGGCGCTGCCGCCGCCAGCCCCCACGATCAGCTTCTCGCCGACATCGATCACGGTGGGTATGTCGAGCACCCTGACGTGGTCCGGCATCAACGTCACCGGTTGCACCGCCTCCGGAAGCTGGAGCGGCGCACAGGCAGTGAGCGGCACCCAGACCATCACACCCACGGCGGCCGGAAACCTCACCTACACGCTTACCTGCAGCAACGCGGTCGGCACAGCGAACAAATCCGCCATGCTCGCCGTGCAGCCCGCACCGGCCGGAGGCGGAGGAGGCGGTGGCCTCGATGTGGCGACGCTCCTTGCCCTGGCGGCCCTGGCCTGCGCGCGGCGGGTGCACACCGGCCGGAGAGCTCGCTAGCCTTTCAGTGCCGCCAGGGCCGCCAGCAGGGCCTGGCCGTTGGGCGAGCCCAATCCCGTGCAGGGATCCCAGCCGGCCGCCGCCTGGTAGGCGCCGTTATTGCCTTCGGTGATGTCGCGGAAGGCCTTGGCACCGATCTGGTAGAGCGCGGCGTGGACATCCCCGAGCGGCCTGCCGAGTTTCTGGTTGCAACGCGCGATCAGGGCGGCCCACAGCGGCGCCACAGCGCTGGTGCCACCGATGACTTCGCTCGCGCCGCCGACCAGCACCTGGTAGCCGGTGAGCGGATCGGCGTTGCCGGCCACGTCCGGAACGCCGCGCCCCGCAATGCCGTTGGGCGCCTTGGGCACCGCGATGCCCTGTTGCCAGGCCGGCAGCGCGAACACGGTGCTGACACCTCCGCCGGTCGCGCCTTCGTCGGCGCTCGTTTCGTTCCACACGACTTCGCTCGCGATCGATGCGCCGCTCGCGGTGAGCTTGGTGCCGCCACACGCCAGCGCATACGGGCTCGAGGCGGGAAAGTCGACGTGCGGCTGGCCATCGCTCTCGCCGTCACCCGAACCGCTGTCGCCGGCGGCGACCGTCACCGTGACGCCGAGCGCGGCCGCATCCTCGAGCGCAGTCTGCATCGCAGCGCGCGCCGGTCCGGTCCAGCTGTCCTCAGGACCGCCCCAGCTGATCGACATCACGGAGGGTTTGCGTACCGCATCGTGTGCGGCCTGCGATATGGCCTCGTAGAAACCCTGGTCGGTATTAGGGGCAAAGTACACCACGATGTTCGCGCCGGGCGCGAGCGCGCCGATCCGAGATCGCCCGGGGTGAACCCCCCGCCCAGCTCGATGATTGCGACGGTCTCGCCGCTGCCGTCGGTTCCGGCGGGGAAGCCGTAGAGCTGCCCGAGCTGGATCGGCGTGTAAGTGACGGTCGGCGCCGCCCGGGGTCGGCGCGAGCGCACGCGCGCCACCGGTCGCCGATCCAGGCCCAGCACGGCGATGGCTTCGGGCGGCAGGGTCGGTGCCTGCTCGCAGCCGACGAACGGTCCGCGTCCATCGTTGCACTGGTACAGGCCGAGCGTCACGCCGAACGCGCGCTCCAACGCCTGCGGCGTAGCACGCAGATGCAGCACGCGGCGATGGGCTTCGGCGCCGACCTCGCTCAGTCCATGTTGGCCGGCGAAGCGGCGCAGACTGTCGAGGTCCGCCGGCTCGGCGCCACAATGCCGGCCGAATTCACCGCGTTGCCAGCGCGGCGCCCGCGGCCAGGATGCGGCGTCGGGGGCATTGCCCCGGCGACGACGTAACACCATGGTGACATCCATCGGTGCGCCCGCCTGATGCGGACCCAGGTATTTCGTGCCCGCCGGTGGGGTCCAACGCGACGTGCTCGTGAGTGCTGAAACCTGACTCATGAACGCGACTCCTTGCGTGAACGCACGAGCGAGCAAGTCTATCAGTGCAGCCGCGCTACCCGCTGCGCCCCGCCTCCCCCGCCTCCGCATCGGCTACCGCGTTGCGGGCCCCCTCTCGGGCTGGCGCCGGGTGATCGGCGCACCGTCCAGTCAACCGGACGTCGGCCCCCGCGTTGCTCGGCATGGCGGGCGCACATCCGTTGGGCTCAAGATGCGCTCGCTCGAGGTCACGCTCATGGTCAAGCACCTGATCCGCGCCTGTATTATCGTTCCCGGCATCGCCGCACTGCTGGCCTCGTGCACCTCCCTGCACGTGAGGTCCGACGTCAACCACGCCCTGATCGGGACCGTGCACTGCCGCACCTTTGCGTGGGCGGGTTCGTTCCACGGCAACAGTCCGCTGCGCAACACCATCGCGAATCCCTTGAATGAGAAGCGCTTGCGCACCGCCATCGCCGCACATCTGGGGTCGGGCGGAGTGCAGCCGACGGCCGCCGACGCGGACTGCCTGGTGGGCTACGGAATCGGCTCGAACACCGTCGTGGGAGACGTCTATCCCTACGGCTGGGGTTGGGGCTGGGATCCTTACGTCTACCGCGAAGGCATCATTGCGGTGGATCTGTACGAGGCGAAGAGCCGTCAGCCGCTGTGGCATGCGTCCGTGGAGCAGAGTCTCTACGGCGTGACCGGTGCGGAAGCCGAGAAGAGGATCGACGCGGCGGTCGCCGCGCTCTTCACCAAGTACCCCGGTTGAGCCGCCGGCGCGGTCTCCTCTCCCGCGACGTTTCTTGTCGTGCGAGCACGCGCGGGGCAAGATCCGCCGGTGGCGAGTCGCTTCAGCCTGGGCGTGGTGTTTCTCAACGTGCTGCTCGAACAGCTGGGAGTGCCCGTGCCCGCAGTCCCGACCCTGGTGGTCGCGGGTGCCCTGGCCGCCGATCACAGACTGCCCGCGGCGTCCCTGTACGCGCTCGCGGTTGCGGCCTGCGTGATCGGCGATAGCACCTGGTACCTCGCGGGCCGGATCTACGGCGGCCGCGTCATGAATCTGCTGTGCCGCATTTCCCTGACACCGGACTCGTGCGTGAGTCAGACCCAGACGAGCTTCGAGCGTTGGGGCGCGAAGGCCCTGATCTTCGCCAAGTTCGTCCCCGGCCTGGCGATGATGGCGCCACCGCTCGCCGGCGCCGTCGGCATGCGCTTCGCGCGATTCTCCGCCTTCAGCACCCTGGGTGGGGCGTTGTGGGTGGGCGCGGCGCTGCTCGCAGGCGTGCTGCTCAAGTCGCAGATCGAGCAGTTGCTGCCGCAGGCCGCCGGGATAGGCGGCGCAGCGATCGTCATCATTCTCCTGCTGCTCGGCGCCTACATCCTCTTCAGATGGTGGGAGCGCCGCCGCTTCTATCGCGCGCTGCGCATGGCGCGCATCAGCGTCGGGGAACTGCATGAGCAGATGAGTCGCGGCCCCGCGCCCGTGGTCGTGGACGTGCGCTCGCCGACGGCCCAGGGGCTGGAATTGCGCCGCATCCCCGGTGCCCTGCACATGCCGGTGCAGGAGGTCGGGCGGCATCTGGGCACGTTCACGCGCGACCGCGAGATCATCCTCTACTGCACCTGTCCGAACGAAGCCTCCGCCGCGCAGGCGGCCCGGCTCCTCATGAACAACGGATTCAGCCGCGTGCGGCCGCTGCAGGGCGGGCTGGCGGCGTGGATTGCCGCCGGGTACTCGGTCGAGGACATTCCGGTGGCGAGCGCGGAGCGGCCTGCGGCCGGCGCGCCGGCCGTGAGGCCGGCCGAGCCTTGAGCACCCTTCAGTTCGGCTTCAGGCCGTAGACATCCAGTTCGCCCGAGATGGTGGTCGATCCGAACGTGCCGCCGGTGTTGTTGCCGCGCGTCCCGACGTAGACCTTGCCATTGGCCACCGTGGGCACCGCGAACTTCACCGCATTCCCCGCGGCGTCCGCGCCCACCATCGAGCTGTTCCACAGCTCGGTCGCCAGATTGGCCGCGCTGTAGGCGTGCAGGACTGCGGCAGCGCAGGCCGGAAGCGGGGGCGGCCCGGTGCAAGAGTTCGCGCTGTCGATACCCCAGACGATTCCGTCGCTGCCGGCCCCGCTGGCCGAAACGGACGGCGTCGAGCCCGGAAAGCCGAAGGTCGCGGCTGATTGCGAGGTCGGCGTCGTATTGAAAAGGTTGGTGGAGGTATTGAACGCGTAGGCGCGCATCGATGCGCCGACGGGCGCGATGTACAGCGTGTTATTCCAGAAGGCGGCGGTCTCATAAATTTCGTTGCCGAGGTTGAAGTGCTGCCACGCAGTCGTGTCGCCCGACCCGCCCATGCTGTCGCCGTTGAGGAGATAGAGCTCCCCGTCCTTGCCGCCGCCGATGACCAGGTGCAGGGGGCCCGTGCTCAGATTGAGCACGATGGCCGAGCCCCCGGAGCCGAAATCAAAGTCGTTAGTATTGTCGCTCAACTGATCCGACGGGGTGAACCACGACGACACCGCGAGTGCGCTGCTCAGCTGCAGGAAGGAGTCGCCGTAGTCATTCGTGGGACCGGTAGGACTGGTGACGTCGAAAGTGCCGTTGCCCGTGATGACGTACAGGTGGCCGTTGGCGTCGGCCGAGGGCGCACCGCCACTCATCCAGATACCGCCCTGGCCGACATTGGGCGTGACACTCAGTGCCGATGACTGCGTGAAGGCGGCGCCGTTGTACGTGTAGCCTGCGATCCACCCATACCAGGGCGGCGCGTCATCGTGCGAGCCCCACGCGATGTACACCGTGCCGTTGACCAGCGCGAGGCCGGCGCGCTGGTTCTGGTAGCGCGGACTGAACGCCACGCTCGTACCCCCATCGCCGGTGCCCGGATAGCTCGCCGCGATGGCCATCGGCGATCCGGATTTCTCGTTGCCGGTCCTCAGATCGATGGCGTGCAGGCGCTGGTAGAACGTCGTACGTCCCGAGTCCACCGACTTCGAGACCACGTACAGGATAGCGCCTGCGGGATCGATCACCGGAGTGCCGGTCACGCCCACTTCGGGCGTGATATCGCCCCCGCTCCCCGGAGGGTAGCCGACGAGAAAGTCGGCGGTTCCGGAGGGCACCGTGGTCTCGCCCGCGGTGGCGCCGTGTCCGGTGTCGATGAGACTCACCTTCCACAGCTGCGTGCACGGGTTGGCATCGGCGTCGAAGGCGTACAGGCTGTCGTGTTGCGTGGCGATGAAGACGACATTGTGAACGACACCACCTACGCTCAGGTTGGCGACCCACAGCGGCTGCGCGTACACCGCGCCATCGACGGTACAGGAAAAGAGCTTGCCGAAGCTGCTGCTGTTCACGTTCGCCGGGGTGAGCGCGTATTCGCGGGTGTTCGCTCCATCGCGTGCCAGGTCGTTGTGATACGTGTATACGCCCGGCAGGTCGGTGACTGCGACGGTGATGGATGCATTGCGGGTCACATCGGTGACACTCGTGGCGGTGAGCGTGTAGAGGCCGGCGGCCGCGGCAGCGGCGAATGTGACCGGGGCGCCATTCAGGCTGGCGCCGGGATTGAAGGAGCCGCCGGCGGGATTGACGCTCCAGCTGACCCCGGCGTTGTCGTTGGTCGTCGCACTGACAGAAACCGCTTGCGTGACCGTCAGGCCGGCGCGGGCAGGAGAAACGACGACCGTGATGCTGGCGGGGCTGATGTTCATCGTGAGGGCGACGCTTTTGGTCTGCGCAGTGCTGCCGGAATCAGTCACCGTGAACGTCAGCGGTGCGCGGGCCGCCGTTGCGGTCGGAGTGCCGGAAAGCACGCCTGTCGATGCATCGAGCGCAAGCCCCGCAGGCAGGGTTCCCGCGCTCAGCGTCCACGAAAGGGGCAGCATGCCGCCCGTGGCGGCGAGTGCGCTGCGGTAGGTCTTGCCGATCTGGCCGTCGGCCAGGGAGGTCGTCGTGATGGACAGAGGTGTTGTGGGCGGGGTCGGGTTGCCCGAGGAGCTGCCGCTGCCGCCCGAGCAGCCGCAGAGGAACGCAGCGCCGATGCACATCGCGATCAGGACACGCGGCGCGGCTCGCCGGCGGGGTGTGGCACACGGCATGACTCGGCGCTCCTCCCTGAAGCCGCAGGGACTCAAGTTTCGGCCTACCGTAGCGGTGTCCCTGAGCCCGTGGCTCACGTCTTAACTTAACCGCGCGCACGAGCTCTGAACACCGTCGCCAATCAGCGACGCCGGAATCGCGTCGGGGGGTTCACGTGCGCGACCGGGTGGTGCGGGGTGATCGGCTGCGCCGCGGGGAGCTCACATGCGGGCGTGCCGAAGTGCGTCGTCACCCGCGGCGGGGTGCGGACGCGGCGCGCCTTACTTGCCGGGCACGATCCGTTCGCGCACCAGTACGCCCAGGTGGCCCACCAGCAGCAGCACTGCGGCGATCATCGATGACACGATCAATTCCATGAAGCAGGTCCTTTCGAGTCTGTCAGGGCGCGCAGTCTACGCACCCATCCTTGCGCGTGAATGACCCAGCGCACGTAATGGTGGCGCGTGACCCGGACTTCAATGGACCACCGCCCTTTGTGGGCGCTCGGGCCTCACCCCTTCGGGAGAGGCCGGCCCGGTCAGCTGATGGAACCGGGCTTGCGCAGCATCTTGCCGATCTCGGCGACGTGGGCCTCCTCGGCGGCAATCTGCGCGCGCGCGTATTCCTCCAGCATGACGTTGCGCTCGGCCACCGCCGCCAGGAGCTCGCGGTACTCGGCGAGTCCTTCCTGCTCGTGCATGAGCGCCTCGCGCAGAATCTCATCGACGTTGTGCTTGTGCGTCTCCAGCAGCGGGCCGATCTTGAGCGACGGGTGACCCGCGAGATTGGTGATGTGCTCGCCGGCCTGAACCGCGTGCGCCTGGGACTCATCGGCCTGAGCGCGCAGCCAGGCGACGATCGGGATGCGGTTGTGGCCGAAGATCATGAAACTGTAGTGCAGATAGCGCACCAGTCCCGCGAGCTCGAGCTCGAGAATGCGGTTGAGGGTCGCGACCACCTTGGTGATTTCAGCGCTGCTGAGTTCAGAGGGCATGAGGATCTCCGGGAAGACGTGCGCGCCGATGTTAAGCCATGCGGCGGTGTATCGTACACGTACGCGCGGATCTGCCGGGAGCACACATCATGAGCGGCTTTTACGATATTGCGGTGCGTAGCATCGACGGCACCGAAGACCTGTTGGGAACGCTGCGCGGCAAGCTAACGCTCGCGGTGAATGTCGCCAGCCGCTGCGGCCTGACGCCGCAGTATGCCGGGCTCGAGCAGCTGCAGCGCGAGCTGCGGGAGGAGAACTTTACCGTGGTGGGTTTCCCCTGCAACCAGTTCGCCGCGCAGGAACCCGGCAGCGAGGCGGAAATCGCCGCCTTCTGCCGCAGCAACTACGACCTGAGCTTCCCGCTGAGCGCGAAGCTCGAGGTGAACGGCCCCGGGCGCCATCCGCTCTACCGCTTCCTCACCTCTGGGGACGGCGGCATCGCCGGCGACATCAGCTGGAACTTCGAGAAGTTCCTCATCGGCCGCGACGGCCGGGTTCTGAAGCGCTACCCGCCGGAAACCAAACCCCAGGACAGCGGTCTCATGCAGGACATCGCCGAGGCGCTGTAGCGGTCATGCCCGACTTCGACTTCGCCATTCTCGGCGCCGGTGCGATGGGCTCGATCGTCGGCGGCCACCTGGCCCGCGCCGGCCACTCGGTCGTGATGCTGGCGCGCGCTGAGCGCGCCCAGCAGCTCGAGCGGCGGGGGCTCACCATCAAGGGGCTAGTGACGTTCACCGCGCCGGTGGCCACGCTGCGCGAGCCCGCGGCCCTCAAGAGTGCCGGCGCGCTGATCGTCGCCATGAAGACCCCCGCGACCGCCGAGGCGCTCGCGGCGCTGCGGCATGCGGACTTCGGAGTCACGCTGTCGATTCAGAACGGGCCGCTGAAGAACGAGTTGCTGGCGCAGGCGTTCGGCAAGGAGCGCGTGCTGGGCGCGCTCGCCGACGCCAGCGGCGAGCTGCTGCCCGATGGGGCCGTGCTGTTCACGCGCAACGTGAACATAATGGTGGGCGAGCTGAGCGGCGGCGACAGTCCGCGCGCACAACGCCTGGCACGCACGCTCGACGATTCGGGCGTGCGCGCCACCGCCACCTCCGAGATCCTGACACTCGAGTGGTCGAAGTTCTGCGCCTGGGCGGGATTCATGGCGCTGTCGGTGACCACGCGCGCGGTCACCTGGAAGTATCTGCTGGACCCGGACTGCGCCCTGGTGCTCGCGCGCCTGGTGCGCGAGATGGGGGTGCTGGCGCACGCACTCGGCATCGGCCTGAGTGACCGCTCGATCCTGCCGGTCGCGAGCATCTGCGCCGGCACCGAGACGCAGGCGGTAGCGGCCATCATGAAGGCCGGACGCGAATTTCGGGCGAATGCGCCGGGGCACCGCATGTCCTCGCTCCAGGACCTGGAGGCGGGCCGTTCGCTCGAAGTGAACGAAACCCTCGGCCACGCGAGCGCCAAGGCCCGCGAGCTCGGCCTCGCGCTGCCCCTGCTCGAAGGCTTTGCGCTGCTGATCGCCGGCCTTGACCGCGCGCGGCGCGACGCGCTAGCGGCGGGAGCGGCGGCCTAGGATCCGCCCGCGAGCCCGCGATACTCGAGCAACGGGGCGATCTCGGGCGCGCGCCCGTAGAAGTTGCGAAACAGCACTTGCGGGTCCTCGCTGCGGCCGCGCGACAGCACCCGGGTGCGCAGGTAGTCGCCGTTGGCGCGCGTAAGTCCCCCGTGGGTGTGAAACCACTGCCCGGTGTCACGCGCCAACACCTCGCTCCACAGGTAGGCGTAGTAGCCGGCCGAATAACCGCTCTCGAAAATGTGCGAGAAGTACGTCGAGTGATAGCGCGGCGGCACCGGGGAGTAGTCGAGGCCGCTGTCCTTGAGCGCAGCCTGCTCGAACGCCGGCACCTCGGCCGCGCCGGGCGCCTGGGCGGGGCTGATCTGGTGCCAGGCCTGATCGAGCAGCGCTGCGGCGAGGTATTCGGTGGTGGCATAGCCCTGGTTGAACTTCTGCGACGCCAGCACCTTGTCGAGGAGCTCGGGCGGCATCGGCTCGCCGCTCTGGTAGTGGCGGGCGTAATGCGCCACCACGCTCGGCTCGCGCGCCCACATCTCGTTGTACTGCGAGGGGTACTCGACGAAGTCGCGCGGCACCGCCGTGCCGGCGAGCTTCGGGTAGCGCACGCTCGACAGCATGCCGTGCAACGCGTGACCGAACTCGTGGTACATCGTCGTGACTTCATCGAAAGTGAGCAGCGCCGGCTGGCCGGCCTGGGGCTTGGCGATGTTCAGGTGATTGGCCACCACCGGCTTGTGATGCAGCAACTGCGACTGCGACACGTAGGCGGCCATCCACGCCCCGCCCTGCTTGTTGTCGCGTGCGAAGTAGTCGGCCAGGAACAACGCGAGCGGCCGGCCGTCGGCGTCGAATACCTCGAACACCCGCACATCCGGCTGGTAGACGGGCAGGTCCCGGTGCTCCTTGAAACTGAGGCCATAGAGCTCGTGCGCGGCGTAGAACACACCATCCAGCAGCACGTGATCGAGCTCGAAGTACGGCGCGACGCGCGCCTGATCGAAATCGTAGCGTGCCTTGCGCACCTGCTGCGCATAGAAGGACCAGTCCCAGGGCTGCAGCGCGAAAGAGGGCGTGCCGCTCGCCCGCGCCTGCGCGTCGATCAGCTTCTGGATCTCGGCGGCTTCCGCGCGGGCGCGCGCCAGCGCCGCCGGGGCCACCTGGCTGATCATGTCGCGCACCGCTTGCGGATTGCCGGCCGACTCGTCCTCGAGCTGATAGGCGGCGTGGTTCGCATAGCCCAGCAGAGCCGCACGCTCGGCGCGCAGCTTGACCAGCCGCGCGATCACCACGGTGTTGTCCGTCGCTCCGCCCAATCCCCTGCCGATCGATGTCTTGTAGATGCGTTCGCGCAGCGCGCGATTCGTGAGCTGCGCCAGCGCCGGCTGGTTGGTGGTGTTCTGCAGTGTGATGAGCCACTTGCCGGTGAGACCGCGGGCCGCCGCCGCTTGCGCCGCCGCGCCGATCTGCTCCGGCGACAGACCCTCGAGGTCCTTGAGGTCGTCGACGGCCACCGCGCCAGCGGCGGTCGCTTTGAGCACGTTGTGCTTGAAGCGCGTCGTAAGAGAGGAGATCTCGGTGTTGAGGGCGCGCAGGCGCGTCTGCTCGGCCGCCGTCAGCCGGGCGCCGGCGCGTACGAACTCGGTGTGGTAGCGCCTGAGCAGTTGCAGCGACTCCGGATCAAGGTGCAGGCTCGAGCGCTTTTCGTACAGCGCCTCGACGCGCGCCCACAGCGCCGGATCGAGATGGATCGCGTCCTCCTGCGCGGTGAGCTTCGGGGCCATCTCGGTGTCGATCTCCTGCATCTGCGGGTTGGTGTTGCTGGCATTGAGCCGCCCGAAGACCGTGTCGACCCGGTTCAGCAGCTGCCCGGCGCGCTCGAGTGCAACGATGGTGTTGTCGAACGTGGCCGGCTGCGGGTTGTGAGCGATGCGGGCCACCTCGGTGAGCTGCTGGCGCATGCCCGCCTGGAACGCCGGCAGGTAATCGGCGTCGCGGATGCGGTCAAAGGGTGGCAGCTCGAAGGGGAGCGTGCTCGGCTGCATGAACGGGTTGTCGGCCATGGCGGAAGTCCTTGCAGTCTTTTGTCCGGAGCTATCCCGGGCGGCGAGGGCGGACGCTGAGAAGCTGGCGGCGAGAATCGTCAGATACACGAGTCTCATGGTGAGCCCTTAGGTTTGGGCCCGCGGGACCCCCTGGGTAGGCCGCGGGAAGGGCGCAATGGTATCCTTCGCGCCCCTTCGATGCGCGCTCGTCTGGCTACGCGCCTTTCCGGCGCGACCTTGTGCGTGCCCGTTTCACACAGGAACCGTATGAGCATCACGCAGGACCAGGTCGTCAGCATCCACTACACGCTGAAGGATGACGCGGGCGAGATCCTCGACAGCTCCCCTGAGGGCAAGCCGCTCGCCTACCTGCACGGCCATGGCAATCTCATACCGGGTCTCGAGCGCGAGCTCACGGGCAAGCGCGCCGGCGACAAGCTGCAGGTAACCGTCTCGCCGGCCGATGGCTACGGCGAGTACGACCAAGCTCTCGTGCAGCGCGTGCCGCGGCGCACCCTCAAGGGCCTCGCGAACCTCACGGTGGGCATGCGCCTGCAGGCGCAAACCGGGCACGCCGCGCGTGCAGTGACCGTCACCCAGATCGCCGGCGACCTGGTGACCCTCGATGGCAATCATCCGCTCGCCGGCAAGAACCTGCATTTTCAGGTCGAGGTTGCCGAGGTGCGCGCAGCCACCGACGCCGAGCTCTCGCACGGGCACGTGCATGGCCCCGGCGGCCACCATCATTGAGAGTCCCGCCGCCCGCCGCCGGCCTCCTCTGCAGCCGCCAGGCGCGCGAACACGGCCTGCATGGCGTCGACGCGCCCGAGGTACGCGCGCGGATCCTGATCCCCGCAGCGCTGCGTGTCGGTGAAGCGAAATCCCTGGCGCACGTACGTCGTGCCAGCACCGGCGCCGCACAGATGCACGGCCGCAGCCAGGTGGTGCTGCTGTGCGGGCGTGGCGCGGGTGACACGCAAGCGCCCGAGGATGGCGCTGACCTTCAGATCGAGGTACGCCGAAGTGAGCTCCACCGCATCGCTTGGCACCACACGCCAGTACAGCGCGTTGAACCAGCATGCGCGCCAGTCATTCCAGGCACCCTCGCGGACCAGCACATGACCGTGGATACAATAATGCCGCGCCTCGGCAAACGTGCCGTCGGTGATCTGATACATGCCCACGGCGCTGGATGCCGGCCGGTACAGCTCGAAGGGCTTGAGCGCCCATGACCAGCGCCAGTAGGTGCGCACGAGCGGATTGCCCGACCCCTCCACCTGCGCGAGCGCGGCCAGCAGCTCCGGCGTGATGGTGCCGGTTGCGTAGCGGCGGAAGATGGGTGAGTACTCACGCCAGGTTTCCGGCGGAGTCTTGTACAGCGTGCCGCTCACCGGAAAGAACAACTCCGTGGGCTTGCGCACAACCTGGTAGATGCCGTTCACCCCGAGCGCCACGATTGCAACGACCAGCACGCCGATCGAGACGCGCGCGGCCGGCGATGCCCGCCGCCAGCGCCGCAGCCCGCGCCGCAGCCAGCGCCGCAGCAGCGCCGGCGCCCGCCACAGCCGCCGGCGCCGCGACCGCCGCGCCATCACCTAAGCCCTCGGTGCATGAGCGGGCGGCAGTGCACTAACATGCGCCGCAGGGGCGGCGTGCAAAGAGCGGGGGTCGGACGTGTCGCGTGATGCAGTGGAAGTCGAAACCGGCCGCGATCCGGCGGCCGCCGTGATCTGGCTCCACGGCCTGGGGGCGGACGGCCACGACTTCGAGCCCCTCGTGCCCGAGCTCGTGCGCCCGGGAGAGCGGGCGCTGCGCTTCGTGTTTCCGCACGCGCCGATCCGGCCCGTGACACTCAACGGCGGAATTGAGATGCGCGCCTGGTACGACATCACCGCGCTCGATCGGCACGGGCCTGTGGACGAAAAGGGGATTCGCACCTCACAGGCGACGGTGCAGGCGCTGATCCGCCGTGAGAACGCGCGCGGCATCGGCAGCGAGCGTATCGTACTGGCGGGATTCTCCCAGGGCGGCGCCCTGGCGCTGTTCGCCGGAGCGCGCTATCCAGACAAGCTCGCCGGCATCATGGGACTGTCGTGCTACCTGCTGCTCGCTGCGCGCCTCGCCGCCGAGCGCGCGGCGGCCAATCAGGCGACGCCGGTGTTCCTCGCCCACGGCACGCAGGACCCGGTGATCGCCCCGGCTCTCGGGGAGCAGGCCCGCCGCCAACTGGAAGCGGCCGGTTATGCGGTGGAATGGCACGCGTACAGCATGCCCCACTCCCTCTGTCCCCAGGAGGTCGCCGACATCGCCGCGTGGTTACGTCGCGTGCTGTGAGCGCGCACCACGCTCATCCTGAGCCGCCAGCTCAGGGGTGCGCTTCCCGCTGAGCGTCCTTCCCTGCATCCGACGTGTGGGCTTTGCCCTTGTCAGGGTGCGCAGGGGCTGCCTTGGCCGCCGCGGTCTTCGAGGCAGCTGCCTGGGGCACCGGCGGCTTGGGCGCTGGCGTCCTGGTGACCGGCGTTGCGGCTGCCGCGGCCTTCGCGGGCGCGCTCTGCACCGAGCGCGCGGGGAGCGCGCGCGCTTCGCGTTCGCGCTCTTCGCGTTGTGGCCTCGCCTCGGGCCGCGCGCTGCCGGCCATGGAACCGGCGTGCACAGGCTGCGGCTCGCGCGCCAGCATCGGCTGTGGGTGTGCCTCGGCCACGGCCCCGTGGGCCTGAGGGGGCGGCGACACCGGGGACGCATGCGCGGACACGTACGGCATCACCGCTCGCGTGGACAGGGGTTGCGGCGCCCGTGCCTGCACCAGGGCCGGACGCGCCGCGGCCAGATGCGGCGCGGCGGGAACCGAGGAGCTGAAGGCCCGGCCGTTCGCCGTGGCGGCAGGCGGCGCCACGATGGTGACATTGGTGATGTTGGTGACGTTGGTATTATGGATGTTGGTGACGTTGGTATTGTGGATGCTGGTGACATTGGTGGTCACGCGCATACCCACCGCTACCACCGGCGGCGCACTGGTCACCACCGCGGGCGCGGTGCCCACGGGAGCTGGAATGATGATGCCGCGACGCGAGCCCGGCGGGGCTGGCACGAAGCAGCCCTCCGGACTAATCGGGCGCGGACCGGGGATGACACCCACCGCGGCAGGCTCGACCGCCAGAACCAGTTCTGGCCGAGGCGGCACGAAGACGACACCGGGCGCGGACCAGTACCCGCTGATGAAGATCACGGCACCGCCGCGGTGTTCGTAGTACGGATGCACCCAGACATACTGCGCCCGCGGTGGCGCCATCCAGTGACCGTGTGCCCACACCCAGTTGCCCTGCCACACCCAATAGCCCCCTACCCAGACTGCATAGGGGAACGGCGGCGGCGGCGGGGCCTCCACCAGCATCGGGGGCGGCGCCCAGCCCACGGCAATCGGCGCGGGCTCCGACAACGCGGGCTCCTCGTACACACTGACGACGACAGGGGGCGAGGCGGCTTCCTCAGCCACCGGGGCCGGCTGGATCACTTCACGCGGGGGCGCCTGGATCACGCACCCACCCACCAGCAGCACCAGGGAAAACAGGGCAATACGCATAGACCAACCCTCCACAGACCGATCGCCGCTTACATATGCTTGGAACGGACAATGGCAGGATCCGCTGCCGAATTCCGTCGACTGACTCCGGAAAACCCGCGCTTGCGGGCACCGGATACGGCGAGGCCGCCTGTGCAGGCGGCCTCGATACCTCCGTGTGGGGCCCCGGACGAGCGTGCGGGCTACTGGCCGCGACCGCGCTCCTCCTGGCGTTCGCTTCCGGGGCGCGGACCTGCCTGGCGCTCGCGGGCGGGGCCCTGATGCGCGGGCGCGCCGCCGGGCTGCGCCGGCGCACGACCCTGCGGATAGCCGGGCGCTGCGCGCGGGGCCGCCTCAGGTCCCGCGCGCCCGGCACCCGGGTACGGGCCGCCGCGCGGGGGCTGCGCTGCGGCGCTGCCACGCTCGTGGGCCTGTTGATTCATCATGGGCCGCTCCGTCGGGCCACCGCCGCGGTTGCTCATCGCCGGGCGCTGCGCCTGTGGCGGCCGGTCCGTCTGCGGGCCGGCGACGCGGTTAGCCATCGCCGGGCGCTGCGCCTGTGGCGGCCGGTCCGTCTGCGGGCCGGCGGCCCGGTTACCCATCGCCGGACGCTGCGCCTGCTGCGGCCGATCGCTGCGGTTCGCTGCGACCGGCGCACGGCCTGCTGGGCGCGCCGGGGCCGCGCCGCGCGCGGCGACCACGCCGTGTCCGGAAAACACCGCTGGCTTTTGGGTGGCGGCGATCGGCGGCCGGCCGCCGTTCACCGATGCGCGCAGCGAGTTGTCGCCCCGCGCCTTCTGTTCGTGCTCCCGCTGCCCGGGAGTAAATCCGACGTGGTGATCGCGTTCCGCCGCGAGCTGTGCTGCATTGGGGCGCGCCGCCACGCCACCGCTGCCACCGTTGAAGCTGACCCGATTGACGGTGACGTTGTTGACGACCGTGCGGTTGTAGACGTTGGTAATGTTGGTGTTACTGATGTTGGTCACAGAGCGGTTGTAGTAGAATTGGTTGCCGCGCCAGCGTCCGCCCTCATAGCCCTCGCCGCCATAGCCGAAGCCGTAGTTGACACCGCCGTAGAAGCCAACGTGCGGGCCCCAGTAGCCGCCGCGCCAGATATAGACGCCGCTCTCCCATCCCCAGTATCCGGGCGTCCATAACAGGCCCACGCTTGGGGCGAGCGCCCAGGTTCCGGGCACCCAGTAGTAGTCCTCGTCACCCCACGCCCAGTAGCCGGGGATCCAGATGTAGCCGGCCGCCGGACACGGTGGCTGAACATAGACAGGGAGCTCGGGCGGCGCGATGTTGACCGACACGCCGACAAACACGGCTGCATCCGACACCACCGGAAGCGCCGCGAGCGACAGGGCCGCAATGAGAGCGCGGATCAGGTTGCGCATGCGATGGACTCCTTACATCGGAAAACCTTGAACGACCAATACTGAACCGCGGCTGAACCTTCAATTGTCGCCCGCGCCCGACGTCGGGCCCGCCGCGCCGCCTCCCTCTGTGCAACGCGCGCTGACTGCGGCCGTTGACCGCGACGGTGCGCCATGCCCTAGAACCAACTGTAGTTGAAGCTGACACTGACGCGTTCGGCGGCCGCAGCGTTGGAGCTTACCTCGTGGCGCAACCAACTCTCAAACAGCACCACCTGACCGGCTCGCGCGCTCAGGGTGACCCACGGCCGGTTGGCGCGCCGTGCGCCGCTCAGGCGCGGCGGCGAGGCCATGAAGCGCTCGAGCCGCGGATCCTCTAACTTCAGCCCCGGCGACCGGTCAGGCACCGCGACGTAGTAGGTGCCGCTGATCGTGGACAGCGGATGCAGGTGCAGCCCGTGCACGGCGCCGCGGCCCATGACGTTCACCCAGCAGTCGGTCATGGTGAGCGCGCGGGCGGTGAGATCCAGCTGCAGCCGGCCCGCGAACGTCGCGACATGCCGATCGAGCTCGCGTGCCAGGGAGGCGAACGTCGGCGACAACCGGTGCATGCGGTGCGCCGAGTTGTAAGAAGTGTAGCCGCCGGGATAATTGCGCGCGGACCAGCGCCGACCGGCCGCATCGTCCGCCCGAAGCTGGCGGCATTCGCGCAGCAGGCGCGCATTCAATCGCCGCCAGCCCCGCGGGCGCAGCCACGCCTGGTACACCAGGGTCGCAAACAGGACCTGCGTGCTCATGCGATGCGCCAGTATGCTTCGGCGGCGCCGAAGTGGTCTATGATCGGGCGCATTGCTTCGGCCACCTGCGACGGGTTCTCTCATGGCAGTCTCCACGTTCCCGCCGGCCACGTCCGCCGCTGCAGCGGTGTCGGCGCCGGCCGAGCTCGTACAGCACTGGATCGGCGGCCGGATCGCCGGCGGTTCCGGCACCCGCCAGCTGCCGGTATTCGATCCGGCCACGGGCGCCGTGACGCGCCAGGTCGCCCTCGCCAGCGCCGAGGACGTGCGCGCCGCGGTCGCGAGCGCGCAGGCCGCCTGGCCCGCCTGGGCGGATACCCCGCCGGTGCGGCGTGCGCGGATCCTGGCGCGCTTCCTCGAGCTGCTGAACGAGGAGCGCGACGCGCTCGCCGCGCTCATCACGAGCGAGCAGGGTAAGGTGTTCTCGGACGCGCAGGGTGAGGTGACGCGCGGCATCGAGAGCCTGGAGTTCGCCTGCGGCATCCCCCAGCTGCTGAAAGGTGATTTCACCGAGCAGGTCTCGGGCGGCATCGACAACTGGACGGTGCGCCAGCCGCTCGGTGTGGTGGCGGGCATCACGCCGTTCAACTTCCCGTGCATGGTGCCCTGCTGGATGTTTCCGCTCGCCCTCGCCTGCGGCGACACCTTCGTGCTCAAGCCCAGCGAGCGCGACCCGTCGGCATCTCTCGTCATGGCTCGGTTGCTGGCCGAGGCCGGCCTGCCGCCGGGCGTGTTCAACGTGGTGCAGGGCGACAAGGTGGCGGTGGACGCTTTGCTCAGCGCACCCGAAGTGCGCGCCGTGAGCTTCGTCGGCTCGAGCCCCGTCGCGCACTACATCTACCAGCGCGGCGCGGAAGCCGGCAAGCGTGTCCAGGCCCTGGGCGGCGCCAAGAACCACATGGTGGTCATGCCGGACGCCGATCTCGAACAGGCGGTCGATGCGCTGA
>VBNP01000105.1 GCA_005877965.1 Gammaproteobacteria bacterium
GATCGTCGACACGACAAAAGCCGTCCAGATGAGGGCGGCGTGTCGCGGCAGCAGCCATCCCGCCAGCAACGCGAGCGCGCTTGCCGGCGGGGACGACGTGCGCCGCAGGTTATCCAACATCTTCCACCGGCCGATCAGTGGCAGCGTGCCGCGGCCGCCGGCCACGTCATCGCGCCTGCCCAGGATCCACGGCAGCAATTGCCAGTCGCCGCGCGCCCAGCGATGTTGGCGCGCGGCAGCTACGTCGTATCGCGACGGAAACTCCTCAACGACCTCGACGTCGGAAACAAGACCGGCGCGCGCAAATATCCCTTCGAACAGATCGTGGCTGAGCAGCGTGTCCTCGGGTACACGGCCGGCCAGCGCGGCGTCGAAGGCGTCGATGTCATAGATGCCCTTGCCGGCATACGAACCCTCACTGAACAGATCCTGGTAGACGTCGGACACTGCGGCTGAGTACGGATCGATGCCACTCGCGCTCGAAAA
>VBNP01000106.1 GCA_005877965.1 Gammaproteobacteria bacterium
ATCGCCGGTTGCGGCGTCGAACCTCGGCTGGTTCAGCGGGTGGGCCATCTTGCCGACCAGCCGCAGCGCCGTTTCTCGCGGCAACCGGGTGTCGGCATCCAGCGTGATGACATAGCGCACGTCGGGCGGAACGGCAGGCGGTCGCCCCCCTGGATGCAGGAAGGTCGTGTCGGTCGCGCCGCGCAGCAGCTGGTTCAATTCCTGGAGCTTGCCGCGCTTGCGTTCCCATCCCATCCACCGTTTCTGCCCGTCGCTCCAGACCCGGCGACGATGCAGCAGCAGGAAGCGATCGCCTGCAGCGCCCGTGCCGTGAAGACGGTTCAGGCGCTCGATGCCTGCCACCGCAATGTCGAGCAGCGCCGCGTCCCCCGCGGCGTTCTCGCTGGGGGCGTCTGTCCAGTCCGAAAGCAGCGCGAAGTAGAGCTCGCCTTCGGGCGACGCCAGGTAGTGAACCTCGAGGCTCTCGAGCTGCGCTTCCAGCGCCGCGCGCGTCGTGAGAAGTGTGGGCACGACTACCATCGTCCGCAGACTTGACGGGACGCCGCCGCGCAGCGCAAGGCCCGGCAGGGTCGTTGCGCCGAACCTCATCATGGCGGCCCGATTCGCCAGTGCGACGGCCGCATCGATCGACGGGATGAGGCCGAGCAGCGCGAGTGCAGCAAGGCGCAGGCCGGCGATTCCCCCGGCGTGGAGCGCCAGCAACGGCACCGACAGCACGACCGCGGTGATCAGCGCGATGGCGCCGATATAGCTGCCGACGCCAGGCGCTGCGTTGAATCGGCCGGAGTGACTCCATACCGAGGCCCGATAGCCGACCGTGGCTGCGAAGGCGCGTCGCCCGGCAGCGATGAGGTAGTAACCCGGATCGAGCTCGCGGCCTGCGACGGCCTTGCCGGCAGCCGACAGCGCTGCTTGGGCAATCTCCAGCTCCGTCCGATTGGAGCCTCGCGCCAGCTGCTCGATCGCCCGCCGGTAAAGGTCCCGGGAGGGGAAGTCCATCGCCCCGAAGTCGCTGCCCGCACGCAGCGCTTCATCGACGAGGCTGACGCTCTCGAAGAACTCCCGCCAATCCACATCCGAGAGCAGCCGCATGCTGGTGATGATGTTGCGCACGGTCACGTTCGAGGCGCCCTGGCGCTGATGCTCGTCGTGCACGATCGCTTCGGACGTTGTTCCTTGCGCCGCCAGCCGCTCCTGCAGCCATCGCAGAGCCGGGGTTGCTCGCGGATCCTGATCCCGCAGCCGGTGGATGAGCTGGACTACGAAGGCGGGCGCAAGCGCGGCGTGGCGTGCATGGCTGCGAATCAGGGCATCGGGCTCCGCCGGATACCCGTCGACCCCCAGTAGCCGGTCCGCCACGGCATCCGCTTCCTGGCGTGCGGCACGACTGCTTACGATGCGTGTCGCGGCACGGCGCAGATTCTCGACCAGCACGATCCGCAGCGTGATCGCGACCGCCCACAGCTCACCGATGGTGAGCGGCTGAACGCGCTGATAGGCGCGCACGAACTGGCGCAGCGTTTCCGGATCGAAACGGCTGTCGGTATGGGCAACAAAGGCCCAGGCCAGGCCGAACACGCGCGGATAGCCATTGAAGGGCCCGCTGGCAAGCTTGGGCAGCAGCCGATAGAAAGCCGGCGGGAGGTCCTGGCGCACCTCGCGGATCTGATCTTCGACGAGGTGGTAGTTATCGATCAGCCACTCGGCGGCGGGGGTGATCGCGCGGCCTTCGGCCACGGCTGCGATGATGGCGCGATATGCCGCGAGCAGGGCCGACTCATTGTCCCTGAGCCGCACGCTCAGAGAGCGGCGGGCCGTCCGGCGCCGGGTGACCTGCTGTGCGGCCGCGAGGCTTGCCGCGTGCTGCTCGAGACGCTCGATGCTGAAGAGCTCTGCGCGCAGCACCTCGCCACTGTCCCAGGGCGAATCGGCGGAACCCCACCCCAGGACGCGAGGGACGAGAGAACTCAATTTGATCGCGCGTCGACTCGAAGGCAGGCCGCGTGCCGGATCTCCTCTGCGTCGCGGCTCGCGTCTGCGCTTTCGCCCCAGAGTCGTTCCACCTCGTCCGTCAAGCGCTTTCAAGTCGTGGTAACCATGTCTTCAGGAATGATCCTCTCTTTATGCGGTACTGTGTGAAGTCCTGACCAGATCGGTACGCTGGCGGACACTCATGCAACCATCGCTCCGTCTCAGCTGGCGCTCTGTCCCGCAGGCGTGTTCTACGTCGTTTTGCACCACGGAACCTCGTCGGCTTCTACGAGGCAGGCGATCTCGTGGGTATCACGAATTTTCCGCAGGTCACACGGGCACTCGATGGATTCCTCGCCCGTCCGGCGGTCATCGGAGGTGTCGCCATCCCCGGCGGGGGGCTGATCTGCGCCGCAACGCGCGCGCAACTTACGGCTCACGCCGGCTGGTAGCCCTTCACCCCCGTCTGCCACAGCAGGAACGCGTAGGTGTCGGCCGCCTCGCGGTCCTGCTGCGCGCGGGTCGAGCCGATGCCGTGGCCCGCGTCGAAGTCGACGCGCAGCAGGATGGGCTTGCGTGAACTGCTCGCCGCCTGCAGCCGCGCGGTCATCTTCGCGACGTGAAACGGACCGACTCTGGGATCGGTCACGCCGGTCGTGAGCAGCACCGCGGGGTAGGCCACGCCGTCCTTCACCGCCTGATAGCTGTCGATCCCCTTGAGCGCACGATAGCCCGCCTCCTCGGAGATCGCGCCCCATTCGGGCTCTTCGCCGTAGCCGTTCTGCTCGGCGACGTAGCGTAGTGGATTCGACCAGCCGACCCCGTCGATGACCGCGGTGAACAGCTCCGGGCGTTCCGTCATGGCGCGTCCGACGGTGATGCCGCCCGCCGAGCGTCCGCCGATCGCGAGACGCGACCGCGACGTGTACTTCTTAGCGCACAGCTCCTCACACACATCGATCAGGTCGCGCCAGGTGTTGGGCTTGTTCATGAGCTGTCCGGCCTTGTGCCACTCGCGCCCGAATTCGCCACCGCCGCGCACGTTGGCGTAGCCCACCATGAAACCCGCGTCGATCAGTGCCAGGGCTCGTCCCGCGAAGGCCGGCGTGTAGGCGCTGAGGCCATAGGAACCGTAGGCCGAGATCCACGCCGGCGTCCTGCCGTCGCGCTTCAGGCCCTTCCTGTGGATGAGCGAGCAGGGAATCGGCGTGCCATCCCGGGCCTTGACCAGCAGGCGCGTCGTCTCGTAAGCGCCGACATCGATCGGCGGCTTGGGAGTGAGCCCCGTGGGCGTGACCCGGCCGCGCGCGTCGGCGCTCCAGATATCCGCCGGGGTGAGCCAGCC
This sequence comes from Gammaproteobacteria bacterium, assembly GCA_005877965.1. Taxonomy (GTDB): domain Bacteria; phylum Pseudomonadota; class Gammaproteobacteria; order Steroidobacterales; family Steroidobacteraceae; genus 13-2-20CM-66-19. Next base: position 3,317 of record VBNP01000106.1, read on the forward strand.
GGTGAAGGAGAACAGCGCGCCGTCCTCGGTCGCCGTCACCGCCAGTGCCGCGAGGGTGCCGTCGAAGGGCAGCGTGATGTCCGCGACCTGGGCATCCCGCGTCACACGCCGCAGCTTGCCGAGGCCTCCATCGATCATATGAAGGTACAGGCCGTCCCGCGCCCATCCCATGCCGTGGATGACCAGGCTTCCTTCGGGGACCACCTCGGTCGCGTCCGCGACCGAGGGCGCGCCCGCCGCAGTGCTGAGGATGCGGCCGCGCGGATGACCCCTGTTGGCGAGCAGATAGAGCGTGTCGCCGTCGATCGCGGTGTCGGTGATCTCGTCCTCGAAGCCCGCCACCGCCGTCCACTGCGCCCGGTTGGCCGCGGCCTCGGCGACCGGAGCGATGAAGATACGCGTTTCCTCGCGCACGTCCGCGAGCAGCAACAGCGCATGGCGCGAGCCCTCGTGGACCACCACGTACGGCATCTGGATGCGTTCGTACTGCACACGGGGGTCCAGCCCGCGCTTCATCAGGATCGGGTCGGACTCAGGGTCGCTGCCCAGTCTGTGAAAGCGCGCCTGGCTGTCGAGGTAGCGCTCGGGCGTGTCGACGGCGCCCGTCAGCTGGTTGTAGAAGAAGCCGCTTCCGTCGGCGAGCCACTGCGGGTTGGCGTCCTCGGTGTTGGCGATGCTTTCGGGCAGGTCGCGCCCGTCGCGGACGCTCAGGATGTGCAGGATCGAGTCCTCGCTGCCGTCCTTTGAGAGGCCGTACACGACGTGTGAACCGTCGGGGGATGCCCGCCACCAGTCGAGCGACAGGTGGCTGGTCGCGCTGCTGAGCAGCGTCGGGTCGATCAGAACGCGGCTGGTGCCGCCGTCCTCGCGCACGAACAGCTTGAAGTTGTCGGCGCCCGCAGGGCGCTGCTGGTAGAAAAGCCTGCCGCCGGCGCGCTGCACGAGCAGCGTCGCCGCCGCGTCGCCCGACAGCTGCTGGATCCGCTTCAGGAGCCGGTCGCGACCGGGGATGGTGTTGAGCAGCGCGCGCGCGTGCTCATTCTGACCCCTGAGAAACGGCAGCCAGTCCGGGTCCTTGTCGTTCTCCATCCAGCGGTAGGGGTCGCTCAGGGTTTCCCCGAAATAGGTGTCCTTGACGACCGCGACCCGCGCCACCGGCGCCGGCGGGATGGCCACGGCGGCGGACGCGCGGCGGCGCGTCAGCCATGCCGCGAACACACCCCCGGCACCGGCGAACACATCGCGACGATTGATCCCGCTCATCATCCGCCTCCAGTGGCCGCACGCTAGTGGGCGTCGGGGAGCCAGCGCAGGTCGTGCTGCATCTGCCCGGCGATGTCGTCGAGGTCACCCGCGCCGCGCGCCAGCACCGCGATGCTGCCCCGCTCTGCGGGCACGATGATGCCGGTCATTCCCGCCTCGTGGAAGGTGCGGCGCGCGCGCACCTGCTCGTGGCGCAGGATGAGAACCGTGGCGGGGCCGCGCGCGGTCTGTATCACCAGGTGCGGCACGTAGTGCCCGCGGAACCAGCAGCTCTGCGCGTACCTGATCCTGTCCGAGGTGACGTCGAGTGTGACGCCGGCGCCGCGCAGCGCCTCGCTTATGCCCTGGACGCTGACGTGTTGACTGGCGAGCCAGCTCTCGGGCTCGTGCTGGACGTGCGCCACGACTTCGTGGGCGAGCGTGTCGCTCGGCCGCAGCAGCCACACCCCGAGCACCGCCAGGCTCGCGAGCACGACACTCGCGGCCAGCGCCCACTGTCGCCAGGCCGGCGCCGCCCTGCCGGAACGCCGGCGCGCGAGGTCGGGCGGCCGCTCGAGCGCGCGGCGGATATCGGCATCGAGAGAGCGCATCTCGCCGTGGAAGCTGCCGCAGGCCGTGCAGGTCGCCAGGTGCTCATCGAGCGCGGGCGTCGTGGCGGTGGGATCGGCACCGATGAGCAGCCGTGCCTCCTCGCAGGTCACGGCGGGCTCTCCCGGGGGGCGACGTCCGGGGCGGCCGTCAGCCCGCAGATGACGCGCAGCTTATTGCGCGCGCGGAACAGCCGCGTCAGCACCGCGGTGGCGGACAGCGCCAGCTCGCGGGCGATCTCCTCGGTGGAAAAACCGCCCAGGACCTGCAGGACGAGAGGCTCGCGATACTCAATGGGCAGTTTCATGATCGCATGGCGCAGCGCAAACAGCTCGCCGCCGGGTTCCGAGAGTCCGGGGCTCGCCTGGGTCTCGACCACGTCGTCCAGGGACACCAGCTCGAGGCGCTTGCGCTCGTAGAGCCGGGCGTGCTCGCGCCGGACGATGGTCAGCAGCCAGGGGCGTGCCGCGCGCGGATCCTTCAGAGTGTCCCGCGATCGCCACGCGCGCAGCAGCGCCTCCTGCACGATGTCCTCCGCGAGCGCCCGGTCGCGCGCCAGCCAGTGGGCAAAGCGCAGCAGATCCGGACGCATCGATTCGAACAGCCGCGTGATGGGCGCGCCCGCGTCCGCCGCGGGCAGCCGACCACCAACCGAGGAGACCGGGGATCCAGGCTCAGAATTGCGCATGAGGGCTGCGGTACCTGAAGATGAGGATTATACGCACGCGCCTCTGCCGCTCCGGCAATATCGCGCCAGACTGCCCGGTCCTCTCGCCCAACTGTTACCGCACTCGAGACAGGAGCCCCCGTGAAGTTACTCGTTCAATGGCTGATCGCCTGGCCCCGGCACGTCGCCGGGCATCTGGACTGGCTGGCTCCGCTGTTCGCCCGCCTCACCGCCGGCTGGGTATTTCTGTGGAGCGGCTGGGGCAAGCTCACCACCCTGCCGCAGGTGACCGAGAATTTCATCGGCTGGGGAATCCCCTTGCCGCACCTGCTGGCGCCATTCGTGTCGGGAGTTGAATTTTTCGGCGGACTGTTCCTGCTGCTGGGCCTGCTGACGCGCATTTCGGCGGGCGCCCTCGCCGTCACCATGATCGTCGCCATCCGCTCGGCGAAATGGGCCGATGTCGATTCGCTCGAGACGCTGCTCGGGTTCGATGAATTCGAGTACCTGGCGCTGTTCCTGTGGCTCGCCATTGCCGGCCCGGGCGTCTTGTCCGTCGATCACTGGCTGCAGCATCGGTTCGGCCGCAGCAGCGGCGCCCCGGCTGACAAGGCGCTCGCGTGACAAATCGCCGCTCGTCCCGGTCTGCTCTCTGACCGGGCCTCACCCGGCCAGATCTTCTACAGCAACGAGGAATGCACCCATGCGATTGAAAAACAGCTCCGGCCTGGCCGTTGCAACCGCCGCCGCCATGCTCTTCGGCACCGGCCTGATCAGCACCGCCGTCGCCGGCACTGACGCCAAGACCCAGTGCGCGGGCGTGAACGCCTGCAAGGGTCAGTCGGCCTGCAAGGGCGCCAACAACGCCTGCAAGGGCCAGAACTCCTGCAAGGGCAAGGGTTTCCTGGAAATGAGCAAGAAGGAGTGCGCGGCGGCGAAAGAGAAGATGAAGAGCGACAGCAAGTAACAACGGCCCCCTGCCGCGCGCCGGCACGCTCCCGGCGCGCGGTTTTGCCCGCCGTCGAACCCAACGGGAGCGCGCATGAGGATCCCGGAAAAGCCGTGGTGGCAGTACCGCTGGTATCTGCGACCGTTCTTCTGGAACCAGAGACGCAAGTACGGCCAGGTGTTGAAATCCGCGCTGCTGTGGGGACGCTCGCCGCGGGTCTTTCTCGGCGTGGCGTCGCTCTACGGCGCGCTCGAGCGCAAGAGTTCTCCGCTCGAGCCTGCGCTGCGCTCGCTGCTGTCGCTGCACGTCGCGCAGCTCAATGCGTGCCGTTTCTGCGTGGACATGAACTCGGCGTTGCTCGAGGCCCGGGCAGGCTCGAGCTCCAGGAGCGAGGCGCTGCCGCGGTGGCGTGACAGCGGCGTATTCAGCGAACGCGAGCAGGCCGCGCTCGGCTACGCCGAGGTCATGAGCCGCGGCGAGTTCCCGGTGAGCGAGCAACTCACGCGGCGCCTGCACGGCTGCTTCGAGGATGACGCGATCGTCGAGCTCACCGCCCTGATCGCCTTTCAGCTCCTCTCGAGCCGATTCAACAGCGCGCTGGAGGTGCCGTCACAGGGTTTCTCCGGCTAGCGCCTGGGGCGCACGCCGCGTGTGGGCTCGGCCTCGAGCGGATTCTCGGGCCAGTAGTGCTTCGGGTAGCGACCGCGCAGGTCCCTGCGCACCTCGGCATAGGCGCCGCGCCAGAAACTCGCCAGGTCCCGCGTCACCTGCACCGGGCGCCGCGCCGGCGACAACAGCTTGAACGTGACGGGCAGGCGGCCGCGGCCCAGGCGCGGCGTGTCCGCCAGCCCGAACACCTCCTGCAGTCTCACCGACACCGCCGGCGCGCTGTCATCGAGATAGTCGACGCGGGTGCGCCCGCCGCCGGGCAGGGTCAGGTTCGCCGGCGCCCACTCCTCGAGCTCGCGCTGCTGCTCCCGGGTGAGCCGGGCACGCAGCGCATCGCTGAGCGGCACTCTCGCGAGGTGCTCGCGGCGCGTAACGCCGTCGAGCCAGGGAGTGAGCCAGCTCTCGAGCGTCGCGCCCAGGGCGGCATCCGACACCGCCGGCCATGCGGCGCCCGCTCCCGGCGCGCCGCCGAGCGCGGCGCGCACGAACTCGATCCGCGCCTGCAGATCGCGCGCTTCGCGGTTCCACGGCAGCGCCGTGATCCCGAGCTCACGCACCCCGGTGAGCATCGCGCGGCGCGCGGCGTCGGCGGGAACTTCCGCCAGCGGTTGCTCCTCCAGCACCAGAGCATCCAGCTCGACCGTGCGGCGCGCGACGACCGCCTGCTCGCGTGCGCTCCATTGCACCGACTCGCGGCGCCGGATGCGATCCGCGAAGTGCTCCGTCAGCTCGCGTCGCTCCAGGGGCGCGGCGAGCAGGATGCGCGCGTCGCGCTCGCGATCGTCCAGGTCCACAGCCACGATGAGCTCCTGCCGCGCCAGCCCCTGGGGCTCCGCGAACGCCGCGCCGCGGCCGTTGGCGAGAATGAAGCGGCCCGCCCCGCCCGCGCGCTTGCGGCCGATGCGGTCCGGGTAGGCGAACGCCAGCAGCAGGCCCGCATCGCCACCCGTGTCGGCGCCTCTGGCGCGGTCGGCGCCGTCGACTTGCCGTTCGAGATCGCGCGCGACGCGCCGGGCCCGCTGCAGCGCCGGCCGGTCGAGCGCTGCGGCGGGGTCCTCTGCGCGCATGAGCTCGAGGCGTGCACGGATATCCGCATCGCGCGCTCCCGCGCTCGGGCGCAGCAGATCGCGTTCCGACAGCAGCGCCGCGAGCTGCGCGGCGAGCGGCAGCTGACCCAGAGCGCGCGCACGCAGCAGCATGTGCGCCAGGCGCGGATGCGCGGCGACCCGCGCCAGCTCGCGCCCGTGCGCGGTAATGCTTCCGGCGTCGTCGAGTGCCCCGAGTCGGGCGAGCAGATCCCGCGCGCTGCCCAGCTGTGCGGCGGGCGGCGTGTCGAGCCAGCGCAGCGCCCCGGCATCACGTGCACCCCAGCTCGCCAGCTCCAGCGCCAGCGGCGCGAGGTCGGCGTCGGCAATCTCGGGCGCCGTGAACGCTGCCAGAGTCGACTGGGCACCCTCGCTCCACGCCCGGTAGCAGACACCCGCCGCCAGGCGGCCGGCACGGCCCTGGCGCTGATCCGCGGAGGCGCGCGAGATGCGCTGGGTCTCCAGGCGGCTCATGCCCGTGACCGGATCGAAGCATGCGCGGCGCACCAGTCCCGAGTCGACGACCACGCGCACGCCCGCAATGGTGAGACTCGTCTCCGCAATGTTCGTGGCGAGCACGACCTTGCGCACCCCGCGTACCGCCGGCGCCAGCGCCGCATCCTGCTCCTCGCTCGGCAGGTCGCCGAACAGCGGCAGGATCCGCACACCGGAGCCGAGTTGCGCGGTGTTCAGCCACGCCTGCACCCGGCGGATCTCGCGCCCTCCCGGTAGAAACACCAGCACATCGCCGTGCTCCTCGCGCAGCGCGCGGCTGACCAGCTGCGCGACGAGTGTTTCAGGGGAGCCCTGCGCTCGGGTGGCGGACGGCGCGTCGGGCAGCACCGGCAGGCCCTTGCCGGCGTAGCGGGTCTGCACCGCAAAGAGGCGGCCGGTCGCGGTCACGAGCGGCGCGTCGCCCAGCAGGCGCGCCACGGTTGCCCCATCGAGGGTGGCCGACATGACCAGCAGCCTCAGGCCGGGCGTGAGGTGCTCGCGCGCATCGAGGGCGAGCGCGACCCCCAGATCGGCCTGCAGGCTGCGTTCGTGGAACTCGTCGAAAATGACTGCGGCGACGCCCTCGAGCGCCGGATCACTCTGCAGCAGCCGCGTCAGCACGCCCTCGGTCACCACCTCGATGCGCGTGTCGCGCGAGATGCGCGTATCGAAGCGCATGCGGTAACCGACCGTGCGGCCGATGCTCTCGCCGAGCGTTTGCGCCATGCGCTGGGCAATGGCGCGCGCCGCCAGGCGGCGCGGCTCCAGCATGATGAGCCGCTTGCCGCGCGCCCACGGCTCCTCCAGCAGCGCGAGCGGCACCACCGTGCTCTTGCCGGCACCGGGGGGCGCCTGCAGCACGGCCGCGCGCCGCGTGCCGAGCGCCGCGCGCAGCGGCGCCAGCGCTTCGTCAACGGGCAGCCCGGAGTTCACCAGACCATCAGTGGCGCCACGCTGCAAACGCGAACAACAGCCAACCGCCGATCCAGGCGAGCCCGCCCAGGGGCGTGAGCAGGCCGAGCGCGCGCGGCGCACCGAAGCTCAGGGCATAGAGGCTGCCAGAGAACAGCACCACTCCGGCCACGATGAGCGCCGCCGCAGCGCGCAGCGCGCCGCCGTCGTAGCCGCGCAGCGCCAGACCGACGCCGATGAGGCCGAGGGCCTGAAAGAACTGATAGCGCACCGCCGTGTCCCACAGCTGCAGCCGCTCGGGCGCCAGCTGATTCCTCAGTGCGTGGGCACCGAAGGCGCCGCAGGCGGTGGCGAGCGCCAGCAGCAGGCCCGCGATGGCGAGCGTACGGGCGCTACTCACCGTGCGGGCCGAGGAACGGCTTGATCAGATCGAGCGGCAGCGGGAAGACGATGATCTGGGTCCGCTCGTGCGAGATGTCGGCGAGGGTCTGCAGGTAACGCAGCTGCAGGGCGCTCGGCTGGAGCGCCAGCGCTTTGGCCGCCTCGACCAGCTGCTGGGCCGCCTGGGCCTCGCCCTCGGCGTGGATGATCTTGGCGCGCCGGGTGCGCTCGGCCTCGGCCTGCTTCGCCATGGCGCGGATCATGCTCTCATCGAGATCCACGTCCTTGATCTCGACGTTCGAGACCTTGATGCCCCAGTTCTCGGTGGCCTGATCGAGGATGCGCTGCAGGTCGACGTTCAGCTTGTCGCGCTGCGCGAGCAGGTCGTCCATCTCGTGCTGACCCACCACCGAGCGCAGCGTGGTCTGCGCGACCTGGCTGGTGGCATCGAAGGCGTTCGCCACCTGGATGATGGCCTTGCCGGGATCGACGATGCGGAAGTAGACCACCGCGTTCACCTTCACCGAGACGTTGTCGCGCGTGATCACGTCCTGTTTCGGTACGTTGAGCACGATGACCCGCAGGTCGACCCGGCGCGTCCTCTGGATGCCGGGCCAGACGAGCACCAGCCCGGGACCCTTGATGCCGGTGAAGCGCCCCAGGGTGAACACGACGACGCGCTCGTATTCGTTCAGCACGTTGATGGCGCTGAATACCAGCACGATGACGAACGACATGAATGTCTCCAGTCGCGAGCGGCGCTCAACGCGGCTCGACCCACAGTGTCAGACCTTCCACCCTGATGATGCGCGCCAGGTCGCCGGCGTGCAGCGCGGCGTCGCTGCGCGCGTTCCACAGCTCCCCGCCGTAGCGCACCCGGCCCTTGCCGGTGAAGTCCGCGACCACTTCGGCCGATTCGCCGATCATGCTCTGCGTTCCGGTGGCGACTGGACGGCGCATGGAGCGGCTCGCGAGGTACACGATGCCCGCGATCACGAGCCCGCCCACCGTGGCGAAGGCGCCGATCAGCGGCCGGCCCACATTCATGCCCGGCACATCGGTGTCGAAAAGAATGAGCGAGCCGACCACGAACGCAATCAGACCCCCTACCCCGAGCGAGCCGTAGGTCGGGAAGAAAAACTCCGAGATGATCATGGCCGTGCCGAGCACCACCAGCGCCAGCCCCGCGTAGTTCACCGACAGGATCTGGAAGGCGAACAGCGCGATCAGCAGGCACACCGAGCCGGCCACCCCCGGCAGCACCGCGCCGGGATTGTACCCCTCGAGCAGCAGTCCCCAGATGCCGATCAGCATCAGTCCGTACGCGACCGTGGGGTTGGTGATGACCGCCAGCAGCTGTGTGCGCCAGTCGGGCTTCATGTGCAGCACGGCGAGTCCGCGGGTCGCCAGCTTCACGGTACGGTCGCCGATGCGCACCTCGCGCCCGTCGATGCGCGCCAGCAGCTCCGGCAGGTCACGGGCGACGATATCGATCACCTTCTGTTGCAGCGCCGCCGTGGCCGACAGGCTGGCGGCGCCGCGCACCGCCTGCTCGGCCCAGTCGGCATTGCGGCCGCGCTCCTCCGCCAGGCCGCGGATGTAGGCCACGGCGTCGTTGACGACCTTGCGCTCCATGGTGCTCCCCGGCAGGCCGGACGGCGCCGCGCCGCCGGCGGGAGCGGGCGAACCGGGGACCTTGGCATTCCCGTCCTGCGGTGGGTTGGTTCCCGGCGTGGGGACCGGCGGGGACGCGGGCTCGGGCTCCCCGCCGATGGAGACGGGCGTCGCGGCCCCCAGGTTGGTGGCCGGCGCCATCGCCGCAACATGGCTCGCGTAGAGAATGTAGGTCCCGGCGCTCGCCGCGCGCGCACCGGAAGGAGTGACGTAACTCACCACCGGGACCGGGGAGGCCAGGATCGCGCGGATGATGTCGCGCATCGCGCTGTCGAGTCCCCCGGGAGTGTCGAGTTCCAGCACCACGATGCGGCTGCCGTTCGCGTGCGCCGCCTCGATGCCATGCACTACGTAGCGCGAGGTTGCCGGCCCGATCGGTCCGTTGATCTCGAGCACCGCGGCCGTCCCGGCGGCCGAGTCGGCGGCCGCCGGCGCGGGGGCGGCAGCAGCGGGTGCGGCGCGCAGGGCCAGTGTCGCCAACAGCACGAGCGCGGCGCGCCAGCCGTGCGCAGTGCTGCTCAGGAGGGTCTTCATCTGCACTCACCCTACTCTTGCGCTGACCGCATCCGCAATCGCGCACTGCTGCGTATGACGCCGGTGCGCTCGGGGCGCCTGCCGCCCGCACGCGGGGCCTTCAGGAGGGTTGCGGCCCCCGCCGGCCGCGCCGCCCGGGCAGCTGCGGCAGTCCGGTGTGCTGCGTGCGGAACGGCCGGACCGGCGCGGCGCGCCGGGCCGCCGGCGTCCCGGCGGTGCCGGCCGGCTGGTACGCGGGCACCAGCTGGTGGCGGCCGTTGCCAATGAGATCCGCGCGTCCCATGCGCCGCAACGCCTCGCGCAGCAGCGGCCAGTTGTTGGCGTCGTGATAGCGCAGGAACGCCTTGTGGAGCCGGCGCACTTTCAGACCCTTCGGTGTCAGCACCTCCTCGCTGCTGCGCGTGATGCGTCGGAGCGGGTTCTTGCCGGAGTGATACATCGCGGTTGCGGTCGCCATGGGGCCGGGCAGAAACGCCTGCACCTGATCGGCGCGCAAGCCGTTCTTCTTCAGCCACAGCGCGAGCTCCAGCATGTCCTCATCGCTGGTACCCGGATGGGCCGCGATGAAGTAGGGAATGAGGTACTGCTCCTTGCCGGCCTGCTTCGAGTAGCGGTCGAACAGCTCCTTGAAGCGGTCGTAGGCCGCAACCCCGGGCTTCATCATCTTCGACAACGGCCCCTCGGCGAGCGCTTCGGGTGCGATCTTCAGGTACCCGCCGGTGTGGTGTTGGGCGAGCTCCTTCACGTACTCGGGGGACTCGATCGCGAGGTCATAGCGCACGCCCGAGGCGATCAGCACCTTCTTGATGCCCGGGAGCGCGCGCGCGCGGCGGTAGAGGCGGATGAGCGGCGCGTGATCGGTGTCGAGATTGGGACAGATGCCCGGGTACACGCACGACGGCCGGCGGCAGGCGCTTTCGATTTCGCGGCTCTTGCAGGCGAGCCGGTACATGTTGGCGGTCGGTCCGCCGAGATCGGAAATGACGCCGGTGAAGCCCGGCACCTGGTCGCGGACCGCCTCGATCTCGCGCAGCACGGAATCTTCCGAGCGGCTCTGGATGATGCGGCCCTCGTGCTCGGTGATGGAGCAGAAGGTGCAGCCGCCGAAGCAGCCGCGCTGGATCGCGACCGAGAAGCGGATCATCTTGTAAGCGGGAATGTTCGCCTTGCCGTAGCGCGGGTGCGGTGCGCGGCGGTAGGGGCGCTCGTACACCCAGTCCATTTCGCCGCTGGTGAGCGGAATGGGCGGCGGGTTCAGCCACACCTCGGTGTCGCCGTGGCGCTGCACCAGGGCGCGCGCATTACCCGGATTCGACTCCAGGTGCAGGATGCGCGAGGCGTGCGCATACAACACCGGATCCGCGGCGACCGCCTCCCAGGCGGGCATACGGATCACGCTGCGCTCGCGATCGGCGTTCTTCACGCGCCGCACGAAGCGCACGACTCGCTCGCCGCCCGGCGCGGCTGGCGCGCCCCCGCACGGCGCACTCGGCGGCACGCCTGGCGCCGCAGGTGCGCTCGCCGCCATGGCATAAGGGTCCGCCGGGGCATTCAGCGGCCCCGGCGCATCCAGGTGCGTGGAATCGATCTCGATCCAGTCCGCCGGCAGGCCGCGGCGCGCGAACACCGTCCCGCGCACGTCGGTGATGTCGCGAATCGATTCACCGCCCGCGAGGCGGTGGGCGAGCTCGCAGATCTGCCGCTCGCCGTTGCCGTACACCAGCAGGTCCGCCTTGGCATCCAGCAGCACCGAGCGGCGCACCGTCTCCGACCAGTAATCGAAATGCGCGATGCGGCGCAGCGAGGCTTCGATGCCGCCGATGACGATCGGCACGTCGCGGAACGCCTCGCGCGCGCGCTGCGCGTACACGATCACCGAGCGGTCCGGCCGCTGACCCGCGGCCCCGCCCGGGGTATACGCATCGTCGCTGCGCACACGGCGATCGGCGGTGTAGCGGTTGACCATCGAATCCATGTTGCCGGCGGTGATGCCGAAGAACAGGTTCGGCGGGCCGAGGGCGGCGAAGGCGTCCGCGCTGTGCCAATCGGGCTGCGCGATGATGCCGACCCGGAAGCCCTGCGCCTCGAGCACCCGCCCGACGATGGCCATGCCGAAGCTCGGGTGATCGACATAGGCGTCGCCGCTCACGATGATGACGTCGCAGCTGTCCCAGCCGAGCAGGTCCATCTCGGCGCGCGACATGGGCAGGAACGGCGCGGTGCCGAAGCGCTCGGCCCAGTGCCGGCGATAGCCGGTGATGTCGGGGGCGGTCTGCATGGAACCGCATATTAGATCAGAGCCCCGGCGCCGGCTCCAAATCGGTCCCTCCGGCCCGGCTTGATGGTAGATTGGTAACTTGGTAACATCCGCCCATGAAGGAGATCACCCGCACCCAGACGGGCGTGCGCCTCGAGAGCCGGTTGTTGAAGGTCCTGAAGGCGCTGGCGACGGAGCTCGACCTGTCGCTCGGCGACCTGCTCGAGGGAATCGTCCTGCACGCTTTCGAGGGCAAGGCGCCGTTCTCGGCGGCCACCCTGAAGAAGATCCGGGCACTGAAGGCGGTCTACGGGCTCGAGCTCACCGCCCGGGACTCCCATGAGCTGCGCGAGGCGCACGAGCATGCGCGCTGACTGCCCCGACCTCGAGCGCTTCGTGCGCGGCCAGCTCGATGCTGCGGATTTTCCGCATCGCGAGCACGTGCGCATGGCCTTCGAGATGCTGCGCCGCCACGACTTCGCGAAGACCGCCTGGCTCTACTCGAGGGCGCTGCGGCTCATGACGGCGCGGGTCGGGAAGCCGGAGGCCTTCAATCAGACCACGACCATCGCGTTCCTGTCCTTGATCGCCGAGCGCCTGGAGCGCGGCGGCGCGCCGGACTTCGCCGCGTTCGTGCGGGCTCATCCCGAGATGCTCGACAAGCGCGCGCTCTCGCGCTGGTACCGCCCCGATCAGCTCGCCACCGAGATCGCCCGGCGGACCTTCGTGCTGCCCGAGCCGGCGTCATGAGCGCGGCGCGGATCCTGGCGGCCTATCGGGTGACGTTCAGCACGCTGATCGCGGTGGCGAGCCTCCAGACTCTCGCGGCCCGCCCCGCGCATCACGTCGTGCTGCTCGCCTCGGTCGAGATCGCGGGCGCGCTGCTGCTCGTGTGGCGCAGAACGGAGTGGATCGGTGCATCGGTGCTGCTCCTGGTGTTCGCCGGCGCACAGGTGATCTCCGCTATCGAGGGAGAGTACCCGACCCGCTTCCTGCAGTACGCCGCGAGCACGCTGCTCATCGTCCTCCTCGATCGCACGCTGTCGCAGGCGGACACAGCAGCATCATTCTAAAAGGTCGATAGGACCGAAGACATCCAAGACATCAGCCGCACCGAACTCTGGGGCAAGGACCATTCCTTTGCTCCCCGAAGCCTGCGTTCAGGATCGTGTCCGGTCCCTATTGACCCCGAGCAGTCTGATGATCCCACCCCCATGAGACAGAGCGGACAGTTGAACAGCCTGATTTTTACCCAAGGGTTCCCAGCGTCAGACGTACGTTACGTGTAGACTAGGTACCGCAAAAACAGGTCTTCCATGATGTCCGTCATTACGAGACCCAACGCCGGTAATACGCGCGACCTCGTCATGATAGTGGCACCGTTGCTGCTGGCAGCCTGCAGTGGAGGCAGTGGATGCGTCACCGTTCACGCTCACCCCGGGGAATGCGCACCGCCACTTCCACCGCCCCCAACATACAGCGTCCTCGGCTACGTGGGGGAACTGACTGGCTCAGGGCTCACGCTCAGCTACAACGGCGGCACGCCGGTCGCGATCACGCGCAACGGGGCCATCACTTTGGCTATGAATCTCCCTGTCGGGACCAAGTACAGTGTCGCGGTCGCCAATCAGCCAACGAACCCGGCGCAAACGTGCACCATCAGCAACGGCAGCGGAGCGGTGGGTAACTTCGATGTCTCGGTGTTGGTGTACTGCCCGCAAGCCGTCGGCGCGTGGGCCTTCGTCGCGACAACGGGCTCAATCACAACGACGCCCGGAGTGCCGTCGGTACCCGGCTCGTTGTCCGCATACGCGATCGATGTGAATTCTGGAGCGCTGAGTCTCGTGCCCGGTAGCGCAATACCGACAGGCCCGGCCGTTGGCACCGTGCAGTTGGTACCCCATTCGTCCTACCTGTGGGCGCTGAGCATCGGCGATGCGTCCGCGGCCGATAACAATACCTTGAGCAGCATCTATGTCTACACCGCTAACGCCAACAGCGGGCTGCTGACTGCCAATGGCGGCAATCCATTTTTCACGCTGAATGGAACGTCAGCAACCCCGGCGGCTTGCAATGGCATTGGCGGCCCAGGCTCGACGATCGCAGTTACATTCGCGCCGAGCGGCACGTTCGGCTACGACCTCCTGGGTGCGAACCAAGCGCAGAACAATGGCACCTACGTATTCACCACCGCCTCGGGAGTCCCGCAGTTTCCAGGGCTGGCAGTGCCCAATGACTGTGACACGCCGACAATTGTCGACCCGAGCGGACAGTTCGCCTATTACGGGACTTTCGTGAGCAGCGGCTTGGATTCGCTCGTCGCGAATACAGTTGACCCGACGACGGGAGCGCTAACCGCACTGCCGGGGTATTCGCCGCCGACGCTGGTCGAGAGCGGTCCGGTACCCCCCACGGTCGACCCCTTCGGACGATTCGTCTACAGCATCCGCGCCGATTTAATAGACGCCTACGCCATCAACCACGTTAGCGGCGCGGTCGCGGACATTGGACCTTTCACGGCGCCGCCGGCGGCAATTTCGATGCTGATCTCCCCGGACGGACGATTCGCCTACGTCACCGCGAGCGGGGGGCTGTACATCTACTCGATCGACGGCACCGGGCTGCTCAATTCAGTAGGCTCTCCGGTTCCGTTGCAGATAGCGGCTGGGCAGACACTTGCCGCCCCCGGGGTCACCACTGCAACGCAGATCGACCCCAGTGGGCAGTTCCTGTACGCAAGCGCGAGCGCCGGCTCCGGTCAGCAGGGGATATACGCCTACACGCGGGACGCGAGCACCGGCGCGCTGACGCTCGTTCCGGGCAGTCCGTTCGCAGTGACCTCACAGACCGCTCCGCTGCAGCTGGCACTTCATTGAGTGGTGGCGGCTGCTGGGAGAGTCACATCCATCTCCGGGTGTCTACGGCCGATTGTGGTCCGCTAGCAGAAATTGGCAGGCGGAAGGATGCCTCAGTCCGTCGATGATTGGCGCAAAGTTACCAGCTCCTCGCTAGGTTGCGCCGAATGGTCCGGGAAACGCTGCATCCAAAGTCTGAAGGTCTCGCGGCGTGAGGGCTATCGAAAGCGCCACAGCGTTTTCCTTGACGTGCGCTGGAGAGCCGGATTCGGGAATTGCGATAACGCTCCCGCTGCGAATGACCCAGGCCAACGCAACCGCGGCGGCCGAGCAATCATGCATGGCGGCGATCTGCACCAGCGTGCGGTCGCCTACCACGAGGTTATGGTCGCCGCCGAGCGGAGAGTACGCCATCACCGGCATATTGTGCTGCTTGCACCACGACAGAACCGCAGGCTCAATGTGACGGTAGTTGAGACTGTAAGGGACCTGATTGGTTGCGCAGCGATGGCCGTCTGGAACACGGAACAGATCTTCCATCTGGCCGCTGTTGAAGTTGGATACACCCCAAGCGCGAATCTTTCCCGCCGCGCGTAGTTGTTCGAATCCCGCTACAACGCCGGAGAATTGCGTGCTGGGGACTGGCGCATGCAGCAAATAAAGATCGAGATAGTCGCTGCCGAGACGAGCGAGGCTCGCCTCGCAAGCACGCGCCATGCCATCTCCAGACACTTGGTTGGGCTCCACCTTGGAGACCAGGAATATGCGGTCGCGCTGACCGGCAATCACGCGACTAATGAATTGCTCGGAGCGGCCGTTGCCGTAATTACCCGACGTATCGACCAACGTCAGGCCGAGGGAAATGCCTGTGCGCAGCGCCTCTTCCTCGACAGCTAGCGGATGCCTTCCCTGACCGAGATGCCAGCAGCCTTGACCGAGCGGCGGGACGGTCGTGCCGTCTGGAAGCTTTACGGTACGTGCTGCAGGCTTCGATGCCGCGCCAGTACCAGGAACCTGTGCAGTTGCTTGCGCCGCAATCATTGCACTCAAGGCGGGAAACGATAAGCCGAAGGCCGCACAACGCGCACTAAATTGACGTCGGTTAAGCAAATGCTTGTTCATAGTGTCGTATCCTTCCGACTAGACAATTTTAATAGGCTGAATGCGGTATGCCGATGACTCTTGCCGCTCAGCGCTGTTGCAGCGGCTCCTGCCACTGCGCGAAACGGGTGCCGTACAGCGCTATCTACGCCCATCAACGTGCGTAGTGGTCTTATCTTGCTAAAGCGTCACGAATCCGCTGTCCGTGACATGACGGACGTGGCTCCTCAGTACAGCAGCGCCGCCTGGCGCTCGGCGCGCCACGCGGCCTCGTCGCTGTCCGCCAGCGCATCCAGGTCGGCGGGGGTCGCGGCCGGATCATCCACCCAGCGCCGCAGCAGCTCGCCGCCGTTGATCACATCGATGGCGAGGCGCCCCTGCTCGTACTCGTAGGGAGAGTCCGCCCACAGCGCATAGTCGGGCCGCAGGCTTCGCAGCGCCTTGAACGCGAGCGCGAACAGCCGCCACGGCCGGAACGCCTCGTGGTCGTAGTGCGCGGCGTCCTCGACGTGCACCTGGAACCCGGCGCACAGCTTGCCGGCGTGCTTGTGGAAAGTGGGCTCGAACCAGCAGGGACGCAGCCGGCAACCTCGCAGCCACGCCGGTGCCAGCGTGCGCATGCGCGCCAACAGCGCCGGCACGTCGAGATCCGGTGCGCCCAGCAGCTCGAGCGGCCGCGTGGTGCCGCGCCCTTCCGACAGCGTCGTGCCTTCCACCATCACCGAGCCGGCATAACAGCGCGCCATCCACAGATTCGGAGCGTTGGGACTCGGGTTTACCCAGCTGCGCTCACCTATCGGCCAGCCGTAGCCGGGGGCGGCCTGCGGCTGCCAGCCCTGCATCGGCACCACCTGACAGTCGACGTTGAGGTGCAGCGTGGCGACGAACCAGCGCGCCAGCTCTCCCATGGTGAGGCCGTGACGCATGGGCAGTGCGCCGGCGCCGACGAAGCTCTCCTGACCCGGCCGCAGCCTCAGACCTTCCACCGGTCGGCCGGCCGGATTGGGCCGATCGAGAACCCATACTGCCTTGTGCTTCCTGGCGGCCTCTTCCAGCACGTAGCGCAGCGTGGTGATGAAGGTGTAGATGCGGCAGCCGAGGTCCTGCAGGTCGACCAGCAGCACATCGAAGCTGTCCATCATGGCCGCGGTCGGGCGGCGCACCGTGCCGTAGAGGCTGAAGACCGGGATGTGGTGCACCGGATCGACGTAGTCCGGCGACTCGATCATGTTGTCCTGCTTGTCGCCGCGCAGCCCGTGCTGCGGGCCGAGCGCCGCGCTGAGGCGCAGGTCGCTCAGGGCGGCCAGGGCATCCAGCGAATGCGTCAGGTCGCGCGTCACCGAGGCGGGATGCGCGAGCAGCGCCACGCGCCGCCCGGCGAGCGGCTTGCGCAAGGCGGGCTCCTCGATGAGGCGGTCGATGCCAAACTTCATGGGGGACGCAGGTCGATGGTGAAGCCGTCCGGATGGTGGAAATCGGGCTCGCCCGGCGGATGGTCCAGCGCCCAGTACGACAGCCCGCCCCGATGATCCTCGATGACCGCGGCCAGCGCGAGGTGCAGCACGGGGGCGTCGCGCAGCGCCGTGAGTCCGCCGAGATGCACGGTCGCGGTCAGCTCGAGCTGATCGGAAGAACGACGCACCTGCAGGCCCGGGGCCTGCGTGAGGCGCGCCGGCGCCATGCCGTCGCGGTAATCCGTGAACTGATACGCCGCCCAGTCGAGCGTCGGGGAGAAGTTGAATTCGTAGTAGCCCGCGGCACCCCGGGCGGCGATGAAAGCCTCGAAACAGGTGTGCTGCCACAAGCCACCGGCGCGGTTACCGGCACCTGCGCCGGACACGCGCACGCGTCCGATCTCCCCGTGCAGCGAGTAGTTGCACACCAGCGTCGTGGCGGTCGCCAGGCGCACCTCGACTGCGATGCCGGACACCGGGGGACGCGACGTGTCAGGATGGGAAACCAGCACCGTCCAATGCGCATCGGCGGGGCTCATGGCAGGCGCTGATCAGGCCTGCAGCCACGCGAGCAGCGCCTGCGTCACTTCCCGCGGCCGCTCGAGAGTGGACAGGTGCCCGCAGTGCGGCACGCTCACGAGTCGCGCTCCGGCGATGCCGTGCGCCATCTCGGCGG
Organism: Gammaproteobacteria bacterium; assembly: GCA_005877965.1. Classification (GTDB taxonomy): domain Bacteria; phylum Pseudomonadota; class Gammaproteobacteria; order Steroidobacterales; family Steroidobacteraceae; genus 13-2-20CM-66-19. The sequence continues at coordinate 20,877 of VBNP01000106.1, forward strand.
CGCGCTCGGGAGGGGTCAGCTCGTCGGCCTCGCCGACCAGCACCAGGGTCGGCACGCGGATGCCGCCGAGCATCGGTCGCGAGTCGCTGCGCTCCATGGTGGCCTGCTGCTGGCGGATGAAGCCTTCCGCACCCACCTCCTGCGCCATCAGAGCCATGACCTGGCGCAAGGCGGCGTCGTCGCGGCGCGCGTGATGGACCAGGCGCGGCAAGGCGGCGTCCAGCACCTCGGCAAGGCGCCCCGCCGCGGCGAGCGCCATCTGCGCGCGGCGCGCGGCGCTCTGCTCGGGCGTATCCGGCCGGGCGGTGGTGTCGAGCAGCGCCAGTCTCACCACCCGCGCGGGCGCCTGGCGCAGGATCTCGAAGGCAACGTAACCGCCCATCGACAGGCCCGCGAGCGCGAAGCGTGGCGGCGCATCAGCGAGAATGCGGCGCGCAATCCCCGCCATGCTGTCATCGCGGGTGTGGTCCGCGACCGTCACCGGACCGAAGCGCCACAGCGCCGGAATCTGCTCTGCATACAGGCGCGCCGAGTCGAGCAGGCCCGGAATCAACACGACGGCAAGAGGCTCGGTCACGGGCGGCAGCGTAACATGCAGCCATGAGAGGCCGCATCGCGCCCGCTGCAGCGGATCGCCGCACGGGCGCTCAGCTGAGCGCCTGGCGCAGCTCCGCGATCAGGTCCTGCACGTCCTCCACCCCCACCGACAGGCGGATGAGACCGTCGCCGATCCCTAAGGACTCGCGCATCGCTGCGGGGAGTGAGGAGTGCGTCATGATCCCCGGGTGCTCGATGAGGCTTTCGACGCCGCCCAGACTCTCCGCCAGCGCGAACAGACGGCAGCGCTCGAGCATGCGGCGCGCCGTCTCGAGGCCCCCGCGCAGTACCGCGGTGACGATACCGCCGAAACCACCCGCCATCTGCGCGCGGGCGAGCGCGTGCTGCGGATGACTCGCCAGCCCCGGGTAGTACACGCGCTCGACCTGGGGCTGCTGTTCCAGGAACTGCGCGATGGCGAGCGCATTGGCGCAGTGCCGCTCCATGCGCAGTGCGAGGGTCTTGATGCCCCGCAGCGTCAGGAACGCATCGAACGGGCCGGGCACGGCGCCCACCGCGTTCTGCAGATAGGCGATCCGCTCGGCAAGATCCGAGCCCGCCCGCACGATCGCAGCTCCCCCGATGGCGTCGGAATGTCCGTTGAGATACTTGGTGGTCGAGTGCACGACGATGTCGAACCCATGTTCGAGCGGGCGCTGAATGAAAGGAGTCGCGAAGGTGTTGTCGCACACGCTGAGCAGAGCGTGCCGGCGCGCGAGCGCTGCCACGGCGCTCAGGTCCACCAGCTTCAGCAGCGGGTTGGTCGGCGTCTCCACCCACACCAGTCGCGTATCGGGACGGATGGCGCTGCTGAGCGCCGTGGGGTTCGACAGATCGACGAACGAGACGCGATGCCCGGCCGAGCGCTTGCGGACGTTCTCCAGCAGGCGGTAGCTGCCACCGTACAGATCGTGCATGGCGACGATGTGCGAGCCGGCGTCGAGCAGTTCGAGGACCGTGGCGGTCGCGGCCATGCCCGAGGCGAAGGCGAAGCCGGCCGCGCCGCCCTCCAGGCTCGCCACGGCCGCCTGCAGCGCGTCGCGCGTCGGGTTGCGCGTGCGCGAGTACTCGTAGCCCTGGTGCACCCCGGGGCTCGACTGCACGTAGGTGGAGGTCGCGTAGATCGGCGGCATGACCGCACCGGTGAGCGGATCCGGGCGCTGGCCGCCGTGGATGACGCGCGTCGCGAAGCGCTGCCCGGGAGTCTCGTCACTCATGCGATCGTCACCTCTGGCGCCGTCACAACCTGCGGCGCAGCCAA
>VBNP01000264.1 GCA_005877965.1 Gammaproteobacteria bacterium
CTATTATCTGTGCCCGCAATGCGGCACCCGCTCCGACATTTTCGGTCATGGTGGTGCGCGCCAGGAGGCCGAGCGGCTCGGCGTTCCGTTTCTCGGCGAGGTGCCGCTGCACATGACCATCCGCGAAAAATCCGATGCCGGGCTTCCGGTGGTGGCGACCGAGCCCGACGGGCCGCTCGCCGCGGTCTATCGCGACATCGCCGCGAAGGTGCGCGACCAGCTCAAGGGCGCCGCGCGCGCCGCGCCCAGGATCGTGATCGAGAAATGACACCTAAATTGGCAGCCAGAGGACATCGCATGCGCGCAGCCATTCTTCGCATTGCGTTCGCAATGCTGCTTGCTTCTGTGGCTGCGGCGAGCCCAGTTGCGGCGCAAACCCTCGATAACCTGCCCAAGCCGGTTGCCGACGTGGTGCGCGCCGCCGAGGCCAAATGCCGGGCGGTGCAGGGTGCGCCGATCTATGACGTGCCCATTCTGGTGCGCGCCTATTACATGGGACAGGCTGGGGTCGGCCGTGAGACTTTCGTCATCAGCTTCGATGAGTTCGAGTGCGTGTTGCCCGGCGGCGGGGAGACCGGCCTGACGGAAAACAACAATATCATTGCAAGAGACCCCGCCCTGGGCGAACCGGGGAGCGATAACAAGGCCGGCCTGTTCTGCGACGACGACGCCTGTCGGCTGGTGGTGTTCCTGCCGAGCCAGCGCAACCGCTGGGTCAAGGCCTACGACGATATGGTGCTCTCCTGGCTCCCGTATCGGCGTGACGGCAAGACCGACGGGCCGAACGTGCCGTGTTGCGCGCTGCTGGCGACAAGCTGGTGCAGGATCGGTGACGACGCCAGGCGCCGGCGGCACCGGAGCTTTGCCCGCATCGCGCGGTCCTAATCCTGCGCCCACATCCGCATCAGGTTGGCGAAGGATTTGGCGATCAGGTCGAATTCGGCCGACTTGCCGTCGCGTGCGAACAGCTGCCGGCGCGCGGTGTCGAGATCGAACAACAGTTCGCGCTGCGCCGCGTCGCGGACGAAGCTGCGTGCCCAGCCGGCGGCGGCGAGCCGCACGCCGCGCGTGACAGCGGCGACCCGATGCAGCGTGGTCGCGGGATAGGCGACCAGCGAGCCGGCTGCAAGCTTGAAGGTCTCCTCGCCGGCGGCGCTTTCGATCACCAGTTCGCCGCCGTCATAGGCGTCCGCATCGGACAAAAACAGCGTGAACGACACGTCGGTGCGCATGCCGTCGATGAGCGCATCATCGACATGACTGCCGTAGTGCATGGATTTCTCGTAGCGCGAGAACAACAGCGCCGAGAGCGCCTTCGGCCGCACCGCCAGGCGAAAGATTTCGTTGCTGAGAAGGCGCGCGGCGATCAGCTTGCGGATGGTTTCGAGCGAGCGGTCGGAGCCGGCCGCCTGCCGGTTGTTCTTGACCGCGCGCGCGGCAAAGCCGGCGGTGAGCCGGCCGTCCACGAAGCGCGCACGCTTGAGCGCGGCAACGACCGTCCCGACCTCCTCGGCCGTCAGCACGTTACCGATCACGATTTGCATGGCGAAGCTCCGCGCAGATCGCTTGGATGATCGGCGCAGTTGCGCCGATATGCAAATAGCGGCGCGCGCTGAGCTAACCTTGGTATTTCTTAATTGGAATAGTTATAAACGGCGACTTTACTAGACCAATAGCTGGGTTGCTCTATATTCGCGTCGAACTTATCTGCGCCATGGGGCGGGCAGGCGTTTAGAGGAGCACATCGCGCTGATATGAAAACCAAAAGCAAAATCTGGCTCGGCGTTGGAGCCTTCGTCGTGGCCGGAACGGGCGCCGTGGGCGCTGGCGGATCGTCGCAGGCGCAGACGCCCCTATTGGCGGGCCTCTCGACGGCGCGCGGCGCGATCACCGACACCGCGATCCCGCGCGCACCAGCCGGCGGCTTCGTGCTTGCGCAGCATGCCGATCATGGCAAGGAGGCGGGGGAGGGCGGTGAATCGAAGAACCTGGTCAATCTTCCGCCCGATCTCGCCTTTGGCGTCAGGTTGGCGCTGCTGCGCGGGCATCTCTCGGTCGGCGACGAACTGATCAAGCAGAAGCAATGGAATGCGGCGCTTCCGCATTTCCTGCATCCGATCGAGGAAATCTACGACGATCTGCGCGACAAGCTCGAGGACTACGAGACACCGGCATTCGATACCGCGCTGCAGAAACTGGCCGATTTGGTCAAGGCCAAGAAGAACGGCAACGACTACGCCAAGGCATTCAACGCAGTCAGCGACGCGCTCGCTGCCGCCGATGCCGGCCTCCGCAGCAGACAGGCGGACTGGGCAGGCTTTCGTACCGAGGCGGCGATCGAGGCGATGAAGGCGGCGGCCGGCGAATACGAGGCGGCGCTGGTCGGCGGCAAGATCGCCAAGCCGGTCGAGTATCAGGACGCGCGCGGCTTCATCTGGCAGGCCGAGCGGATGATTGACAGCGTTGCGGTCGAATTGCAGAAAAAGGACGCTGCGGCTCTCAAGGACGTGCGCGCGGGACTGGCCGAATTGAAGAAAGCCTTTCCGTCCGCCATGCCGCCGCGGACGCCGGTCAAGGATCATGCGGGTTTGCTTGCCATCATCGCGCGCATCGAGCTTTCCGCTGGCAAGCTCATGTGAGGCATCGTGACGGCGCGCGCGAGCCGGCGCATCCTGGGGGCAGCTTTCGCTGCCGGCGGCATGCTTGGCATTGCGGCCGCGTTTTTCGTCTCCTCGGCCTCCTTTGAGGCTTTGGCCGCAGCGCGTGCGCCAGCCGGCGTTGCCGACGAGCTTGCGACGCTCAAGGCCGCATTCCGGCGCCCGGCGGCGGTGCCATTTCCCGCCGACAATCCCTATAGCGAGAAAAAGCGCGCGCTCGGCGCGATGTTGTTCCACGACACGCGGCTTTCCATGGACGGCAGCCGCTCCTGCGCGAGCTGCCATGACCGCAGCAAGGGCTTTGCCGATGGCAAGGCGCAGGGGCAGGGCGTGCCCGGCCGTCCGCTCAAGCGCCACACGCCGACCTTGTGGAACCTGGCCTGGGCGGCGCCGGTGTTTTGGGACGGCCGCGCCCGCAGCCTGGAAGAACAGGTGGCGGGCCCGATCGAGTCCCCCGACGAGATGGCGCAGCCGATGGCCTCGGTGGTCGAGCGCCTGGCGGCCGATCCGGCGATGCGGCGCGCCTTTGCCGAGGCTTTTCCGCAGGCGCCGAAGGTCGATGCGGTCAATCTCGCCAAGGCGATCGCGACGTTCGAGCGCACGTTCGTATCGCCCACGACTCGTTTCGACCGCTGGATTGCGGGCGAGCAGAGCGCGCTCAACGAGAACGAAATTGCCGGCTTCCGTTTGTTCGCCGGCAAGGCCGGTTGCGCCAAATGTCATAGCGGCTTTGCGTTCACCGACCATGCCTTCCACGATATCGGGCTGCCCGGCGACGACCGCGGCCGCGGCGCGGTGTTGCGGCTCCCGGTCGCGGAACACGCGTTCAAGACGCCCGGCTTGCGCGAGATCGGCCGTTCCGCGCCCTATATGCATGACGGTTCGCTGGCGACGCTCGACGATGTCCTCAACCACTATCAGAACGGCGTGGTCGAACGCCCGACGCTATCGAAGGATCTTTCGCGGCCGCTGAGACTGTCCGCCGGCGAGCGCGCCGATCTCGTCGCCTTCCTTGACACGCTCAACAGCGACGGCGAGCCGGCGCTGCCCGAGAAGATCGTGGCCGGCAAAAGCGGCCCGGCCGCGCCCGCCGCCCACGTGAGTACGGTGTCGCAGGACGACAAGGCATTTCACCCGCGGCACATAGCGCTCAAGCGCGGTCAGCGGCTGTGGGTCGTCAACAACGATACGCGCACCCACAACATCCGCTTCCCGCGCGCGGGCTCGTTCCTGGTGTTCTGCGGTATCCACCCGAAGATGGAACTCTACGTCGACGTCGGCCGCTGACGACGCACCCCCTCCCGCCGGTTGCATGGCTTATGGTATCGTGAGAGCCGGTCGGTGTTCTCGGGGGCCAATCACCGCTTTCTCTGGAGGATCGCTCATGAAACGTCGTCAATTCCTGCAGGCGGCGGGTCTTGCCGCCGCCGCCACCGCGGTCGCCAAGCCCGCGATCGCGCAATCCATGCCCGAGCTCAAATGGCGGCTGACCTCGAGCTTCCCGAAATCGCTCGACACCATCTATGGCGCGGCGGAGATCTTCGCCAAGGCCGTGGCTGA
>VBNP01000107.1 GCA_005877965.1 Gammaproteobacteria bacterium
CGATAGCGGTACTCGCTGGCGATATCCACCGTACAGGGAAGCTTGCAGATCTGTTCGATGAAGTAGCGGGCGACCGAGGCCGCGTGAAAACTGGTGCCGCAGGCCACGATATGCACGTTCTGGGTGCGCCTGAACACCTCCTGCGCCGCCGGACCGAACGCCGCTTCCAGCAGGCGCCCGTTCGCGACCCGCTCCTGGAGCGTATTGGCGATCGCGCGCGGCTGCTCGTGGATCTCCTTCAGCATGAAGTGCCGGTACGGCCCGCGCTCGGCGGCTTGCGCCGACAGCTCACTCTCGCGGATCGGGCGTTCGACGGTGCTGCCGGTGCGATCGATGATGCGCACCGACTGGCGCCGCACCTCGGCCACGTCGCCTTCCTCGAGGAAAATGAAGCGCCGCGTGACCGACAGCAGCGCGGCCACGTCCGAGGCCACGAAATTCTCATCCTTGCCCAGCCCGATCACGACCGGGCAGCCCTCGCGAGCCAGGATCAGCCGCTCGGGCTCGTGCTCGCTCACGACCACGAGCGCATAGGCTCCCTGAAGCTCCGCCACCGTGGCGCGCACCGCCTTGAAGAGGTCCGGCACGCTCTGCAGGTGGTAGTGAATGCGGTGTGCGATGACCTCGGTGTCCGTTTCGGAGGAGAAGCGATAGCCGCGGCGCTCGAGATCGGCGCGCAGGCCGTCGTGGTTCTCGATGATGCCGTTGTGCACGATGGCGAGCCCATCGCGCGAGATATGCGGGTGGGCGTTGCGCTCGCTCGGTACCCCGTGCGTGGCCCAGCGCGTGTGGGCGATGCCGATCCTGCCGGCCGTAGGCGTCTGCGACAGCGCCTCATCGAGCATGTGCACTTTCCCCACGGTGCGCAGGCGCGTCAGGTGCTTCGAGCCGTTGAGGACGGCAAGACCCGCCGAATCATAGCCGCGATATTCGAGCCGCCGCAGGCCCTCCATGAGGATGGGGACGACGTCGCGCTCGGCGACTGCTGCAACGATTCCGCACATGGCTTCGTGCCTCGATTGGTAGGCCCTACCTTGGGCTCCCGCAGGTTCGAGGCGCAAGTTTGCCTGAAATGTGCGGAAAACGCTGATTTCACGGCAAAAGCCGCGATCAAGGTCGCGCCTGGAGGGGCGCACCCTACTTTTTGCTCTTCACCGGCCGGCGCCAGCCCTCGATGGTCGCCTGCCGCGCACGGGCCACCGTGAGTTTGCCCGCCGGCACCGCGCGCGTCACGGTGGAGCCGGCGGCGATGGTGGCGCCCGCGCCCACCGTGATGGGCGCGACCAGCACGCTGTTGGAGCCGGTGTGCACGTCGTCTTCGATGAGCGTGGCGTGCTTGTTGGCGCCGTCGTAGTTCGCCACGATGGTGCCGGCGCCGATGTTGACGCGCTCGCCGAGGCGCGCATCGCCAAGGTAAGCGAGGTGGTTCGCTTTCGAGCCCGCACCGAGGCGCGAGTTCTTCACCTCCACGAAGTTGCCGATGTGCACACTGCCCGCGAGCGTGGCGGTCGGCCGCAAGCGCGCGAACGGCCCGATGTTGCAGCCGGGACCGATGAGCGCGCCGTCGATCACGCAATGCGGGAACACTTCGGTGTCGGCGCCGATCTCGCTGTTGCGGATCACGCAGCCCGCACCCAGGCGCACCCGGTCACCGAGCACCACCTTGCCCTCGAGCACCACGTTGACGTCGATGAACACGTCCGTGCCGTGCGCGACCTCACCGCGCACGTCGAGGCGCGCGGGGTCGGCGAGCGTCACGCCCTCGCGCAGCAGCTCGCGCGCGGCCTGTGCACGCCACACCGCTTCCAGCTGCGCGAGCTGCGCCTTGTCGTTCACTCCCAGCACTTCGCTCACCCGCGGCGCGATCAGCGGCCGGACCGCGATCCTGTCCTTCACCGCCAGGGCGATGACGTCGGTGAGGTAGTACTCGGCGGCTGAATTGTCCGGCTTCACTCGCGCGAGCCACCCTCGCAGCAGCTGCGCCGGGCAGGCGAGGACGCCGGTGTTGCATTCGTGGATCGCGAGCTCGCGCCGCGTCGCGTCGCGCTCCTCGACGATCCGCTGCACGAGTCCCCGGGCGCTGCGCACGATGCGGCCGTAGCCTTGCGGATCGTCAGCCTTCATGGTGAGGAGCGCCAGGCGCCGCGGCCCCGCGAGCGCCAGCAGCTCACGAATCGTCCCACGACCGATGAGCGGCACGTCTCCATAGAGCACCAGCACCAGGTGGCCGTCCGGGATGTGTTGCATGGCCTGCAGGACGGCGTGCCCGGTCCCTAAGCGCTCGGCCTGCAGCGTCCAGGAGACCGGCTCGACCTCGAGTGCGCTGCGCACCCCTTCGCCGCCGTGTCCGTACACCACCTGGATGGCGGCGGGCGCGAGCGTGCGCGCCGTGTCGATCACGTGCTTGAGGAGCGGGCGGCCGGCGAGCGGCTGCAGCACCTTGGGGTGCGCCGATTTCATGCGCTTGCCCTCGCCGGCCGCCAGAATCACCACCGACAGCGGGGCGGGAGAGGCTGCGCGCGCAGCGTCGGCGCCGCGCGCAGCGCCGCTGCGGCGCGCATCGCGGCTGCCGCGCTTCGAGGGTCGCTGCCCGCCGGTGCGCATGGGCGGAATTGTACTCACCGTTCTACGGTAAATGAGCGCTGATCGTGCCCGGGTCGTCCGAGCGGCAACTCGGCGAGTTTGCGGCGCATGAGCGATCCCACGTACAGCTGGGGGTTGGAATGCGTCTGGTGGTCGGCGTCCTCGCGGCGCGCCACCAGCGCGGCGGCCTTCTGGAACGCCTCCTCGAGCGAGCCGCTGCTGGTGAGCGAGTCCTTGAGGAAGGCCTCGCCGAACCAGGTGAGGTTGCGGTCGTCCTCGCAGCCGAAGGAGGTGTGCGTGGCATCGGCTGCGGTAATGATCGCCGTGGTGTCGCTCTTGAGCTCATCGAGAAAGACGCCCGCGTAGCAGGCCGACACCACCACGACGCGCCAGCGGATCTCGGAATCATCGAGCGCCTGGCGCAGATCCGTAGGGGCGAGCTGCGAGAGCGGCAGCGAGCCGTTCTCGACCTCCAGGCCGTCGCGCGAGCCGTGCGAGGTGAGGAACAGCACCAGCACATCGTCATCCGCATGCATGCGCGGGGCGAGCACCTTGAGGGTCTGGGCGAGTCCCGAGACGCTCGCCAGCGGATACGAATCCCGGTCGGCCGCGTCGTTCACGAGCAGCACCGAGCGCTCGCCTGAGCCGAGGCGCTCGGCGAACACGCGGCTGGCAAACAACGTCTCGCGCTTGAACACCGCCTGCTCGCCGTCGCCGGCGAAACCGACGAAGTAGACACCCGTCGTGCCGGATGGCGCGCTCTGCACGCGCGCGACCGCAGCAAGGATCTGCGCCGGCTGATCGTAGAACAGGGCCTCCACCTGGTCGGCGTCATCCGCATCCTGGGTCTGCTCCGGCTCCTCCGCCACCCACAGACGCGTGTCGAAGTTCAGGAACCCCATCACCCAGGGCGAGGCGAGCATCAGCGCGAGCGCGATGAGCGCCGCGCGCGTGCGCACCACGCCGTACGCCGCGCCCAGCACGCGCACGCACAGGAACCCCGTGTAAATGAGTGTCGCGATCAGCGCCGTGACCGGACGGGCCTGCACCAGCGTGCGGTCGCTCGCCAGCCACAAGAGGGTGAGCACGAACGGCGAGACGGACAGCGCCGGCACCAGCAGTGCGCGGGTGTCGGCGGCGCGGCTGTGGGCGCGCGCCACCAGCGCGCAGGCCGCGAGCGCCAGCAGCAGATAGCAGCCCCAGCCGAACAGGCCATCGAGAGCGAGCGGCGCATGCGCCTCGGCGTGCAGGGCGTCGAGCCCGACCCAGACCGCGAGGTCGAGGATCAGGAGCGCAACCAGCTGGTCGAAGTTGACGACGAAGCGCGGCGGCCAGCGCCGCCGCAATGCCAGCAGCGCAAGACCGCCGCTCAGGTTGCGTGCCAGGCCTGCGAGCAGCCCGGGCGGCGCCGCGGCGGGCGCTGCCGGGGAAGGGAGCGGATGATCCGCTGACGGGTCCAGCGCTCAACCCCGCAATTTGCGCAGGCGCTCGAGGAGTTTCAGCTGCGCCGCGGCCCGTGCGAGCTCGGCCAGCGCCTCGGCCTGCGTGATGTGCCCGGCCTTGTCCCTGAGCGCTTCCTCGGCGCGCTGCTTGGCGGCGAGCGCCGCCGCCTCGTCGATGTCCCGGGCGCGCAGCGCCGTATCCGCGAGCACCGTGACCTTGGTAGGTTGCACCTCCAGCGCCCCGCCGCCGACGAAGAAGAAATGCTGCTCGCCGTCGGGCGTCTGCACGCGCACTTCGCCCGCCTTGAGGAGCGAGAGGAGCGGCGCGTGGCGCGGCGTGATGCCGAGCTCCCCCTGGGAGGCCGGCGCGAACACCATGGTGGCGGGACCGGAGAATATCTCGCCCTCGGCGCTCACGATGTCGACATGAATGGTCGGTGCTTGCATGCGTGCTTACTGCAGCGTCTTCGCCTTGGCGAGCGCCTCGTCGATCGAGCCGACCATGTAGAAGGCCTGCTCGGGCAAGGCATCGAACTCGCCGGCGATGATGCCCCTGAAGCCGCGGATGGTGTCCTTGAGCGGCACGATCTTGCCGTCCTGGCCGGTGAAGACCTTGGCGACGTTGAAGGGTTGTGACAGGAAACGCTGCACCTTGCGCGCGCGGTACACGGTGAGCTTGTCCTCCTCCGAGAGCTCGTCCATCCCCAGGATGGCGATGATGTCCTGCAGCTCCTTGTAGCGCTGCAGCACCGCCTGCACGCCGCGCGCGGTATTGTAGTGCTCCTCGCCCACCACCAGCGGGTCGAGCTGGCGGCTGGTGGAATCGAGCGGATCGACCGCCGGGTAGATGCCGAGCGATGCGATCTGGCGCGACAGCACCACGGTGGCGTCCAGGTGCGCGAAAGTCGTGGCGGGGGATGGGTCGGTCAGATCGTCCGCCGGCACGTACACCGCCTGGATGGAGGTGATGGAGCCGGTCTTGGTGGAGGTGATGCGCTCCTGCAGCACGCCCATCTCCTCGGCGAGCGTCGGCTGGTAGCCCACCGCCGAGGGCATGCGCCCGAGCAGCGCCGACACCTCGGTGCCTGCGAGCGTGTAACGGTAGATGTTGTCGACGAAGAACAGTACGTCGCGCCCCTTGCCGCCGTCCTCGCGCGTTTCGTCACGGAAGTACTCCGCCATGGTGAGTCCGGTGAGTCCCACGCGCAAGCGGTTGCCCGGCGGCTCGTTCATCTGCCCGTACACCATCGCGACCTTGGAGTTCGAGAGGTTCACCTTGTCGATGACCCCCGACTCGATCATCTCGTGATAGAAGTCGTTGCCCTCGCGGGTGCGCTCGCCGACGCCGGCGAACACCGACAGGCCGCTGTACTGCTTGGCGATGTTGTTGATGAGCTCGAGCATGTTGACGGTCTTGCCGACCCCGGCGCCGCCGAACAGGCCGACCTTGCCGCCCTTGGCGAACGGCACCAGCAGGTCGATGACCTTGATGCCCGTGACGAGCAGGTCCTGGCCGCCGGCCTGCTGCTCAAACGACGGCGGCGGGCGATGAATCGGCAGATATTCGCTGGCTTTCACCGGTCCGCGGTTGTCCTGCGGCGCACCCAGCACGTCCATGATACGCCCGAGCGTCCCCTTGCCCACCGGCACCGAGATCGGCGCACCGGTCGCAGCCACGGCGAGGCCGCGCTTCAAGCCTTCCGAAGCGCCCATGGCGATGGTGCGCACCACGCCGTCCCCCAGCTGCTGCTGCACCTCGAGCGTCAGGTCCACGTCCTTGAGCTTGAGCGCCTCGTAGATCCTGGGGATGGATTCGCGCGGAAACTCGACGTCGATGACGGCGCCGATGATCTGGGTGATCCGTCCCTCGGGAGTGGCCATGGTACCTTTCCTCAAACCGCAGCGGCGCCGCCGACGATCTCCGAAAGCTCCTTCGTGATCGCAGCCTGGCGGGCCTTGTTGTAGATCAGTTGCAACTCGTTGATCAGCTTGCCGGCGTTGTCGGAGGCCGCCTTCATGGCGACCATGCGCGCCGCCATCTCGGAGGCGACGTTCTCGACCGCGCCGCGATACACCTGGGACTCGAGGTAGCGCATCAGCAGGCCATCGAGGATGTAGGCGGCCTCCGGCTCGTAGATGTAGTCCCAGTGCTCCTGCAGCCCCTCGATGTCGAGCGCCTCGATCGGCAGCAGCTGCTCCACCGCCGGCTTTTGCGTCATGGTGTTGACGAACTGCGCGTTCACCAGCAACAGCCGATCGAGCTCGCCGGCGCGGTACGCGTCCAGCATCACCTTGACCGTGCCGATGAGATCCTTGACGTGGGGCCGGTCGCCCAGGTGCGAGACGTTGGCGAGAATCGGCACGCTGAGACGGCGGAAGAAGGTCAGACCCTTGGTGCCGATCAGGCACAGGCTCACCTGCGCGCCCTTGCCCTGCCACTCGCGCATGAGCAGAAGGGTCTGCTTGAAGACGTTGGCGTTCAAGGCGCCCGCGAGTCCGCGGTCGGTGGAGATCACGATCAAGCCGACCGCCCTCGGCTCGCGCCTCACCAGGAACGGATGCCGGTAGTCCGGATTCGCCTCGGTCAGATGCCCGATGACGTTGCGCATTTTCTGCGCATAGGGGCGCGCCAGCCGCATGCGCTCCTGCGCGCGGCGCATCTTGCTCGTGGCCACCATCTGCATGGCCTTGGTGATCTTCTGAGTGCTCTTCACACTCGCGATCTTGGAGCGGATTTCCTTGGTGCCGGGCATGATGGCTCGCGTTACGGTAGTCGGCGCGGCTCAGTAGGTGCCCGTGGCCACGAAGTCCTCGATGCACTTCTTCATCGCCGCCTCGTTCTCCTTGGTGAGCTTGGGGGCTGAGTTGATGGCATCGAGCATCGCCTGGTAGCTGGTGTGCGCGAACGCCTGCAGCGCCGCCTCGAACGCCACCACTTTCTTCAGCTCCACCTTGTCCATGTAGCCGCTGTTGACCGCATAGATCGACAGCGCCATCTCGGCGACCGAGAGCGGCGCGTACTGCTTCTGCTTCATCACCTCGGTGACCCGCTGGCCGCGCTCGAGCTGGCGGCGGGTCGCCTCGTCCAGATCGGAGGCGAACTGCGAGAACGCCGCCAGCTCGCGGTACTGGGCGAGCGAGAGGCGGATGCCGCCGCCGAGCTTCTTGATGATGTCGGTCTGCGCCGCACCGCCCACGCGCGACACGGAGATGCCGGCGTTCATGGCGGGGCGGATGCCGGCGTTGAACAGATCCGTCTCGAGGAAGATCTGGCCGTCGGTGATCGAGATCACGTTGGTGGGCACGAACGCGGTCACATCGCCCGCCTGGGTCTCGATGATCGGCAGCCCGGTGAGCGAGCCGGTCCTGCCCTTCACCGCGCCCTTGCTGACCAGGGTCACGTACTCTTCGTTGACGCGCGCGCTGCGCTCGAGCAGGCGCGAGTGCAGGTAGAACACGTCTCCCGGAAACGCCTCGCGGCCCGGCGGACGGCGCAGCAGGAGCGAGATCTGCCGGTAGGCGACCGCCTGCTTGGACAGGTCGTCATAGATAATGAGTGCGTCCTCGCCCTTGTCCATGAAGTACTCGCCCATGGTGACGCCCGAGTAGGCGGAGATGTACTGCAGGGCGGGCGGGACTGACGCCGAGGCCGCGACCACCACGGTGTGCGCGAGCGCGCCGTGCTCTTCGAGCTTGCGCACGACATTGGCGATGGTCGACTGCTTCTGGCCGATAGCGACGTAGATGCACTTAATGCCGGAGGACTTCTGGTTGATGATGGTGTCGACCGCGAGGGCGGTCTTGCCGGTCTGGCGGTCGCCGATGATCAGCTCGCGCTGCCCGCGGCCGATCGGCACCATCGCGTCGATGGCCTTGTAGCCGGTCTGCACCGGCTGGCTGACCGACTGCCGGTAGATGACCCCCGGAGCGACCCGCTCGACCGGCGCGGTGCGCGCGGCTCGGACCGGGCCCTTGCCGTCGAGCGGCACACCGAGGGCATCCACCACCCGGCCCAGGAGCTCCGGTCCCACCGGCACCTCCAGAATGCGCCCGGTGGTCTTGACGGTGTCGCCTTCCGTGAGGTGCTTGTACTCGCCCAGCACCACCGCGCCGACCGAGTCCTGCTCGAGGTTCAGCGCGAGCCCGAAGGTGTTGCCCGGGAACTCGAGCATCTCGCCGTAGCAGGCATCCGCCAGCCCGTGGATGCGGGTGATGCCGTCGGTCACCGAGACGATCGAGCCGACGTTGCGCGCCTCGGTGACCGACTTGAAGTTCTCGATCCGTTGCTTGATCAGGTCTGAGATCTCGGATGCCTTGATGGCCATGTGCGTTCTCTGTCTTGAAGCGAATGGAGCGTTCAGGCCGTCAGTGCGTAGGCGATGCGGTCGAGGCGCGTGCGCAGCGAGCCGTCGATCACCAGGTCGCCCGAGCGCAGCACCGCGCCGCCGATCAGCGACGGATCGACCTCGCAGTGCAGGCGCACGCTGCGCTTGAGGCGCTTCTGCAGCGCCCCCGCGAGCCGCTGCTGCTGGGCGGCATTCAGCGGCGCGGCGGAGGTGACGGTCACATCGGCCACGCCCTGGGCGGCAGCCTTCAGCGTATCAAACCGCGCGGCGATCTCCGGCAGGTAGGCGAGCCGGCGATTGGCGGCGAGGGTGCGCACGAAGTTCTCGCCGTGCGCGCCGAGCCCCTCGCCGGCGATGCCGATCAGCAGCTGCGAGAGCTCCTCGGGCGTCACGTGCGGATTGCCGAGCAGCGTCTCGACGCGCGGATCCCTGACGACCTGGGCCGCGACCTGCAGTGCCTCCGACCACGCCTGCAGCCGCCCGTCGGCCTGCGCCTCGGCGAACGCCGCGCGCGCGTAAGGTCGGGCGATGGTGAGCCGGTCTGCCATGGGCCCTAGATCTGCATCGCGAGCTGGTCGAGGAGATCGGCGTGGGTGCGTGCGTCGATCTCGCGCCCGAGGAGCTTGGAGGCCGCGCCGACGGCGATCCCGGCCACCTCGCGCCGCAGCGCCTCGCGTGCGCGCGTGGCGTCGAGCCCGATCTGCTGCTGCGCGGCGGCGAGGATGCGCGCACCCTCGCTGCTGGCCGCGCCCTTGGCCTGCTCCACCAGATCGCGGGCAGCGTGCTGCGCCTGGTCGATGATGTGGCTGGCGCGCTCGCGGGCTTCACGAATGATGGCGTCCGCCTTGTCGCGCGCCTCGCTGAGCTCCTGCTCGCCCTTTTCGGCGGCCGCCAGTCCCTGCGCGATCTTGCGCGCGCGCTCCTCCATCGCGTTCAGGATCGGCGGCCAGATCCACTTCATGGTGCCGAAGACCAGCAAGGCGAACACGAGCATCTGCACGATGAGCGTGAGATTGATGTTCACGGGCTATCTCCTGCTCGCGCCGTCCTCGGGTGCCTGTCAGTGCGCCGCCTGCAGCGCGCTCACGAACGGGTTGGCGAAGGTGAAGAACAGTGCGAAGCCGATGCCGATCATCGCCACCGCGTCCAGCAGGCCCGCGACCAGGAACATCTGCACGCGCAGCACCGGCAGCAGCTCCGGCTGGCGCGCCGAGCCTTCGATGAAGCGCCCGCCGAGGATACCGAAGCCGATGGCGGTACCGAGGGCTCCCATGCCGAAGATGATGCCGACGGCCAGCACGGTCATGGCCTGGATGTGTGCAACGTTTTCCATGCAACTCTCCTAGAAACGGATGCGAAGACCCGAGGCGGCCGCGGCCGCCGCAATCAGTGATGCTCGTGCGCCATCGACAGATAGACGACCGTCAGTACCGCGAATATGAAGGCCTGGATGGTGATGATCAGGATATGGAAACCGGTCCAGATGAACCCAAGCAGGAACTGCCCGAGTATTCCCAGCCAGCCGCCGATGCTGGTCAACGCGTGGAATCCGCGCGACAGGGTCAATACCGCGATGAGCAGGAAGATCATCTCGCCGGCGTAAAGATTGCCGTACAGGCGCAGCGACAGCGAGATCGGGCGCGCCAGAAAGGTGACCGACTCGAGCAGAAAATTCACCGGCACCAGCAGCGCCTGCACCAGCTTGTTCCTCGCGCTGAAGGGCTGCAGCGTCAGCTCGCTGATGAAACCGATCGGGCCCTTCATCTTCAGACTGTAGAAGATGATGAGGATGAAGACGGTCAGCGACAACGCGAAAGTGGCGTTCAGGTCCGTGCTCGGCACGACCTTCAGGTGCCCGAGTCCGGCGCCGTGCGCCGCCGCCGGCAGCAGGTCGACCGGCACCAGATCCATGAAGTTGAACAGGAACACCCAGCAGAAGATGGTGAGCGCGAGCGGGGCGATGAGCCGGCTGGTGCCGTGGAAGGTGTCGCGCACCTGCTCGTCGACCTTCTCGACGATCCATTCGATGATGTTCTGCGTCAGTGCCGGCACGCCGGTGGTCGCCCGGCGCGCCACCCACCGGAAGAGTCCGAAAAACACCAGCGCCAGCAACACCGAGAAGAACACGGTGTCGTAATTGATGACGGAGAAATCGATGATGCCGTGCGGAGCCTTGTTCGACAGGAAGGTCTGGTGGTGAAGGATGTATTCGGTCGCGCCGGGGGCGTTCTCTGCTGCCATGCTTGTCACCACTGCACCCGTCACCCTACGCGCCGCGGCGCGCGCCGCCCTAAGGCGGGCGGCGCGGCGAGCAGCGCAATCCAGTACACCAGCAACGTCGCGGCGAACGCGGCGAACATCGCCAGCGGCGCCACCCTCACCACCTTCAGCACCACCACCAACAGCCCGATCACCACCGCGAGCTTCACCGCCTCGCCGAGGAGCAGCGCGCTCAGCGCGCGGCGCGCATCGGCGCCCGCGTCGCCTCCGAGCGCCAGGCGCGCCATCGCCAGGCTCCCCGCGGTGGCGATCCCTCCGCCAAGGAGCGCCGAGAGCCCCGCCCGCGGGCCCGACAGTGCCCACGCGGCCAGCGCCACTGTTGCGCTCACGCCCGCCTGACCCAGCACGACGCCGAAGGCCAGCCGCCGCGCGTGGGGCAGATCGATCGCCAACACCTTATATAAGTCCCGCTCGAGGGGCCCTAAAGAGCCCGCCGGTCCTGCGCCCTGAACTGAACTCAAGGGCTTGACATTACTTCGGCCGTTCAGTCACTTAGCAACGGCAAAAAAGCCGCGGGATTATAGAGAGCGTGCGCGTGTGAGTCCACAGCGTACGCCTGCGCGCCTGGTCCCCGGCACCAAGCTCCTAGCGGATGTGCGCCAGAATCCCGTCGAGCTCATCCAGGCTGTTGTAGCTCACCACGAGCTTCCCCCTGCCCCGGCTCCCCTGCTGGATGGCGACGCGGGCGCCGAGTTTCTCGGCGAGCTCCTGCTCCAGGCGCTCGACGTTGGGGTCACGGGAAGTGGCAGCTCCGGCGGATCCGCCGGCCGGGGCCTGCAGGCGCCGCACCAGCGCCTCGGTCTCGCGCACCGACAGACCCCTCCTCGCCACGAGCAGCCCGACCTCGGTTTGCTGGCGCCGCACGGTGAGCGAGAGCAGCGCCCGCGCGTGGCCCATCTCGATGGTGCGCTTCTCCAGCAGCTCGCACACCTCCGGCGCCAGCTCCAGCAGCCGCAGCATATTACTGACGGCGGCGCGCGAGCGGCCGACCGCATCGGCGGTCTCCTGGTGGGTGAGTCCGAAGTCGGTGATCAGGCGCGTCAGTGCGCGCGCCTCCTCCAGCGGGTTCAGGTTCTCGCGCTGGATGTTCTCGATCAGGGCGATCGCGATCGCGGCGTTATCGGGAATGTGGCGGATGACCGCCGGAATCTCGGTGAGCCCCGCTATCTGCGCCGCGCGCCAGCGCCGCTCGCCGGCGATGATCTCGTAGCGCTGCGACTCGCCCCCGTCCGGTGCACCGAGCGCGCGCACCACGATCGGCTGCACCACGCCCTGTGCCTTGATGGAGTCGGCGAGCTCCGCGAGCGTCTCGGGACGCATGTCGGTGCGCGGCTGGTAGCGGCCGCGCTGCAGCAGGTCGAGGGGCAGCTTCGCCAGCTGTTCCCCGACGGGCACGGGAGTGAGCTGCGCGGAGGCTCGGGCGCCGAGCAGGTCCGCGAGGCCCCGGCCCAGGGTAGGCTTTCTATGAATCATCGTGGCGTGTCCTCGCCGATCGCGTGGTCTGTGGAGGATTCGTTTCCGGACCCGTTGCCCGCGGCCGCTGCAAACGCGCTGTCTTGCTCGACCGCCGCCCGCGCCTGGGCGGCGAAGGCCTCCTCCTCGCGCCGGATCATCTCCCCCGCGAGCGCCAGATACGCGAGCGCACCGCGGGATTCGCGGTCATGAAACAGCGCCGGCTTGCCGAAGGAGGGCGCCTCGGCGAGGCGGATATTGCGCGGGATGATGGTGCGAAACACCTTGTCGCCGAAGTGCGTGACGAGCTGCGCACTCACCTCATTGGCGAGGTTGTTGCGGGGGTCGAACATGGTGCGCAGCACGCCCTCGATCGTGAGCTGCGGATTCGCCGCCTCGCGGATCTGTTCCACGGTGGCGAGCAGCGCCGACAGCCCCTCGAGCGCGTAGTACTCGCACTGCATGGGAATGAGCACGCTGTCGGCCGCGACCAGGGCGTTCACGGTGAGCATGTTGAGCGCCGGCGGACAGTCGATGAGGATGACGTCGAAGGCTTCGCGCTTGGGCAGCAGCGCCTGGCGCAGCTTGATCTCCCGGCCGATCGGCAGGGTGAGGAGGCGCACTTCCGCGGCGGTGAGGTCCTGGTTGGACGGCAGCAGCGTGAAGCCGCCCTCCTCGACCGTGACGAGCGCGGCCGCGAGATCGGATTCCCCGAGCAGCACTTCGCAGGCACCGCGTTGCAGCTGCACCTTGTCGATCCCGCTGCCCATGGTGGCGTTGCCCTGCGGGTCGAGATCCATGAGCAGCACGCGCCGCCGGGTAGCGGCGAGGGATGCCGCGAGATTGACCGCCGTGGTGGTCTTGCCGACGCCGCCCTTCTGGTTCGCGATGGCGATGACCCGCTTCATGGGGCGACAGTGTACTTCACCGCCGCGCCCGGGCTGGGGGATGCGCCCCGGGGCCTGCTCCAGGGGTGCTCAGGCCACCCGTTTGTGCCGCTGCCGGGCCAGCCGCTCGCGCGCCATCTGGTCCGCCACGGCGTTGGTCGGGCGATTCTCGCGCCGGGCGCGTTCGAAGATCTCCGTCAGCCGCGCCGGAATGCCCTGGATATCGGCAATGACCTGCTCCTCCGTGGCGCCGCCGTGATACTCGCGCGAGACGCTGATAATGCCGCCGGCATTGATCACGTAGTCCGGGGCGTAGAGGATGCCGGCCGCCTGCAGCCCCTGGCCGTCCTGTCCCTGCGCCAGCTGGTTGTTCGCCGCTCCGGCGATGATGCGCGCGCGCAGGCGCGGGATCGACTGCGCGGTGAGCACCGCGCCGAGCGCACACGGGGCCAGCACGTCGACCTCCTCGGCGAGCACCTCCTCGACCGGCACCGCAGTGGCCCGGAACTCCTCGCACACCCGCCGCAGCGCGGCCGCACGCACATCCGCCACGCGCAGCTGCGCGCCCGCGCCAGCGAGCAGGCCGCACAGGTGGTAGCCCACGCCGCCCACGCCCTGAACGGCGACGGTGAGCCCCTGCAGGTCCTGCCGGTGGAGCCAGAATCGCACCGCGGCCCGGATCGCTAAGTAGACGCCGAGCGCGGTCTTCGGCCCCGGATCCCCGCCCGCCGCGCCCGGGGCGCGCCCGAGGCCCGCCACATGGGGCGTCACGCGCGCCACGCTCGCCATGTCGGCCGGCGTCGTGCCCACGTCCTCGGCGGTGACGTAGCGTCCGCCGAGGGAGTCGACGAAGCGGCCGAAGGCCTCGAACAGCTCCGGCGTCTTGGCCTGGTGCGACTCGCCGATGATCACCGCCTTGCCGCCGCCGAACGGCACGCCGGCCAGCGCGTTCTTGTAGCTCATGCCACGCGACAGGCGCAGCACGTCCGCGATCGCCTCCGCGGTGCTGGCGTACGGCCACATGCGGCAGCCGCCCGCGGCGGCGCCGAGCGCGGTGGAATGAATGGCGATGATCGCGCGCAGGGAGGTGGCGGCGTCGTGCCCGAAGACGATCAGCTCGTGGCCGTCGAATTCGCGCAGGTCGAAGATTTCCATTGGAGCGCTCCGGGCGCGAATGGCGCGCAAGAGTACGCCTCAAGGCTACCTGCCTCGGTTTGCACGGCGCGTCACAAAAATTGCTTCCCTTGGGCCATCGGTGAGATATATGTTGCACAATTCACGTCCCAGGCGAGGCGAATCATGCATCCAGACCTGGACCGAGCCGACCTGCGCATTCTGGATCTGATCCAGGAGCACGGTCACTTTTCGGCGGCCGAGGTCGCCGAGCGCTTGGGGATGACCGCCTCGACGTGCTGGCGGCGCATCAGCCGTCTCGAGCAGCTCGGCGTCATCGAGAAGCGCGTGGCGCTGCTCGATCGCGAGAAGCTCGGGCTCTCGGTCATGGTGTTCTCGCACGTGAAGGTCGCCGGTCACGGGCGCGAGGCCCTGCTGCGCTTCGAGCAGGCGGTGCGCGCGCACCCGGAGATCCTCGAGTGCTACACCCTGATGGGGGAGACGGATTTCCTGCTGCGCATCGTGTGCCGGGACATCAAGGCCTACGAGGCGTTCTTCCTCGACCACCTGTCGCGCTTTCCCGGAGTGCAGTCGGTGAACTCCTCGATCGCGCTCGCCGTCATCAAGGCGACGACCGCGCTGCCTCTGCAGCGGTGACCGACCCGGACGGGGCAACCCGCGCGCCGCGTGCGCCATCCGCGTGCCCCGCCGGGCCCGGATCGAGCCCGGCGCAGGTCACGATCTGCTGCGTGTTGATGAACGGACCCTTCAGGGCGCGCGGCACCGCACTGCGGCGGCTCTTGCGCCACAGATCGTAGACCGTGAGGGCTCCGGTGAGAGTCGCCAGCGTCGCGAAGTAAGCCCGCGGCCCGAAGGCGGCGATCAGGCTTCCCGTCAGCACCGGCCCCAAGGCCGCGGCCATGCCGTTCAGCAGCAGCAGCGCGCTGCTCGCCGCCACCATCTGCGCCGGCTCGAGCTTGTCGTTCACGTGTGAGACGGCGAGCGAATAGAGCGTCAGCGCCGAGCCGCTGAACAGCGCCGCCAGCAGCAGAAATACCGGACGAGGCAGCGGGCCGAACGCCACGATGCCGACCGCCACGAGCGTCGCGAGCGTGCAGACGCTCGCAATCACCGTGCGCCGATCCATGCGGTCCGACACCCTGCCGACGGGGTATTGGGTGAGCACCGCGGCGAGAATGCTGACCGCCATGAATGCCGCCACCCCCCGGGTCCCGGAGCCGCTGAGGCGCGCGTACACCGGGCCCATCGAGAACAGGATGGAGGAGATCATTCCCGACACGGCGACCGCCACCACGCCGAGCGGCGAATTGCGGTACAGGTCGCGATAGCGCACCGGGTGCGGGACGGCGGGCTCGGGTGTTTGCTGCGCGGAGGCGACGATCGGCACCATCGCGAGCGAGATCAGCGCCGACACCAGCATGAAGGGGGCGGCGGTCTGCGGGCCCGACAGCACCAGCAGGAACTGCGCTGAGCCCAGACCGACATACAGGACCAGCATGTACACCGCCAGCAGCCGCCCGCGATTGGTGCGGCTGGCGCGATGGTTGAGCCAGCTCTCGGCGACCACGTAGATGCCGGCGAAGCACAGGCCCGAGACCAGCCGCATGGCGCCCCAGGGGAGCGGGTGCACCCAGGAGGCGTGTACCAGGCTCGCAACCGAGGCGAGCGCGGCGAGCGCGGCAAACACCCGCACGTGCCCGACCCGGCGCAAGAGGCGCGGCGCGATGAGCGTGCCGAGCAGATACCCCACGTAGTAGCAGGACATGATCAGGCCGGTGACCGGCGTGGGGAATCCTTCGAGCGTGGCGCGCAGCCCGAGCAGCGTCCCCTGCAGGCCCGCCCCCAGCATGAGGATGCCCATGCCGAGCAGCAGCGGCCAGGTCGTGGCGATCGGATTCACGGGCACGGCGGGGGTCCTGAGGCGCTCGCCAGCACGATCACGCAGCGCGCTGCGGC
>VBNP01000262.1 GCA_005877965.1 Gammaproteobacteria bacterium
CCGCGAGCAACTCACGTCCACGCGCCAGCGCCGCGGCCAGGGTTTGCGGGGCGGGTTCCCGGTCCGAGAAGCGCAGGCGCTCGCACGCCGCGGCAAGCTCGCTCAGACGCTCGCGATCGGACTCCTCCGGCAGGCGCGCGGCGCGCGTCAGCTCATGCACTGTGAGAGCGCGCGCCGGCGGCAGGCGATCCTGCTCCCCGAGGCGCGCCGCGATGAGTTCCAACAGCAGTGTTGGCTGCCGGAACGGGCTGGCACGCTCCAGGTCCTGGAGCGTGACCGCTGCCGGCGGGCATGCGGCGGCAAGCGCACCCGCCGGCGCCCGCTGCCAACCCTTGAGGAGGCCCGCGACGCGCAGCTCATTCATGACCACGGCCCCGGCAAGCGCAATCACGAGCAACAGCGCGCCCCAGACGATGCCCTCCAGGACAGCCTGCGAGAGGCCGGCGTCCGCGATCATGCGCCGCAACCATCCCGGGTCCGCGTGCTGCGGCGGCGGCGTGAGTGCTTCACGCAGCCACTGCCTGAAACGCGCCCACCAGCCGCCGTGTGGCCGATCCGGTTGCGTGAGCGTCGCGAGCACCACGGCGACCCGCGCGACGCGCGGCGCACGCCCCTGCGGTGCGGAGGCCGGTTCACGGGTGAGCAGCGTGCGCAGCTCGGTGAGCCCGTCGGCAGAGAGCAGGCTCTCGGGCTGGTTCCAGTCGCGCGGCAGCCAGGCCGCCCACTGACTCTGCGTCAGGCTCGGCGTGAGGTCCGGGCAGCGCGCGGCAATGCGCTGATAGCCGACGTCGAGACCACGATCCAGCTGCGCGAGGCACGCATCGATCGCCCCGAGCGCATCGCGCGCTGTCGCGCCCGGCAGCCCGGCGGCTGCAAGGACGAGCGCCAGGAGCCAGCGGCTCATGTCTATCGGGCGGGGGCCGAGAGGCGCTGTGCGAGGTCGGCGCCTTCCCGGCGCACCGCAACGTCGCCGAAGACGGCGAGGACCAGCGCACTGTAGAACGGCGTGACGACAGCCCCCAGCAGCGTTACTACCACGGCCGATGTTGCGGTAATCACAGCCACATCCCCGCGCGCGAGCAGCAACGCAATCACAGCGCCGATCACGCCCGAGAGCACGTACAGGACGATGATCAACGCGATGCCGACCGCATAGATGACACTCAGGCGCCAGAAATTACCCGAGGTGAGTTGCCAGCTGTGACTCATGCTGGCCACCGGACCGCGATCGGTAAGCAGGTACACCGGGACTGCGCAGACCCAGCGGATCAGGGCCCACGAGGCAGGAATCAGCGCCAGTACGCACAGGCCAACGATCGCCCAGATGACGGCGGGTGATGGGGCAGTCGACAAGCCGATACTCATCAGGGATGCGACCAGGAACACCGGGATGAAGGTCGCCACAACCGCCAGCGTCATCAGGATGGCGATCAGCAAGACACCGGGAACCCGCCGCGCGCCGGTCGAGAGCTCGGTACCGGTCGCCACCGGACGGCCCGTGGCGAGCGCATACTGACGCAGGAGCACGGCGTTGGTCAGTGTCGTGACGGCGAATGTGGCCACGACCAACAGAATCCACCACAGTGGATCGTGAGTCGGCCGAGCGCGCAGCGTCGTCGGCACTACGGGATGCCCGATGGCGAGGTCATAGAAGGTTGTAAGGTGGCCGACGATCACCCCGAGGAATGAGTAGGGGAGGCATTTCAACAGCGTGGCGCGGAAGATCCGGAAAGCCGAGTCCAGGATCTCTCCCACGGACTGCGGCCGCGGCGGCGGGTACAGTATGTTCCCCATGCCTCCATCTTACCGGGACGCGGCGCGGTTGCGCGTATGAGGGCGAATTTGACCGTGGCGGGACTGCTGGCCGAGGGCGTGCGTGAGCTGCGCGCCTCGCCCGCCGGCACTGAGCCTGCGGCAACCGCGGAGCTGGACGCGCAGCTGCTGCTGGCGCATGGCATGGCGGTGGCGCGCGCACGCCTGAAATCGCATCCGGAAGACCTGCCCGACCCGTCGTGCACTCAACACTACCGGCGTCTGCTCGCGCGGCGTGCGGCCGGCGAGCCCGTGGCCTACCTCACGGGCTCCAGGGAGTTCTGGTCACTCACCCTGAAGGTCACCCCGGCGGTGCTGATCCCGCGTCCGGAAACCGAACTGCTGGTGGAGCGGGCGCTGGCAGTGCGCACGGCGCACGAGGGTCGCGTGGCGGATCTCGGCACGGGCTGCGGCGCCGTCGCGCTCGCGCTTGCCAGCGAGCGCCCGCGCTGGCAGGTGGTGGCGACCGACGCCTGTGGGGACGCACTCGCCGTGGCACGCGCCAATGCGGCGGCGCTCGGGCTCAGCCGGGTCGAATTGCGGCACGGCGACTGGTACCAGCCGCTGCTTGGCGAGCGCTTCGACCTGCTGGTGAGCAACCCTCCTTACATCGCGCAGGACGATCCGGTCCTCGCCACTCCCCCGCTCAGGCACGAACCGTCGCGGGCGCTCACGCCCGGCCTGGATGCGCTCGCGTGCCTGCGCACGCTGGTGCACGGCGCGCCTCGGCACCTGGCGCCCGAGGGCTGGCTGCTGCTCGAGCATGGCGCCACGCAGGGCGCGGACGTGCGGCGTGAGCTTGTCGACGCGGGCTTCCGTCACGTACGCTCGCACCGCGATCTGGCCGGCCACGAGCGCATGACGGAAGCACAGCGATGATCAGATTTGAAACCTCGCACGGCGAGTTCATGGTGGAACTGTTTCCCAGGGAGGCGCCGGTCACGGTCGAGAATTTCCTGCGCTACGTCGATGACGGCCATTTCGACGGCACCATCTTTCATCGCATCGTGCCGGGCTTCGTCATCCAGGGCGGCGGACTGACGGCCGATTTCGCCGGCAAGAAGACGCGCGCACCGATCAGCAACGAAGCCAGGAACGGGCTGAAGAACACCCGCGGCAGCCTGTCCATGGCCCGCACCAGCGACATCAACAGCGCCACCTCGCAGTTCTTCGTCAACCTCTCGGACAACGCCTTCCTTGATCACGGACCGCGCGACTACGGCTATGCGGTCTTTGGGCGCGTCACGCAGGGCATGGAGGTCATCGACAGGATTGCGCGCGTGAGCACGGGTAAGCGCAAGGGCTATGAGGATGCCCCGCTCGAGGATGTCGTGATCGTGTCCGCCCGCCGCGCACAGCCGGCCTAGCGCCGCCACGCCGTACCTTGGTACNNNNAGGGCGGCAGTGTCACCGGGCGGCTGCTGAAGTGGCTCACGGTCGCGTTGCTTGGGTGGCTGCTGCTGACCGGCGTACCGGTGCTGCTGCTGCGCTGGCTGCATCCGCTGACCAGCGCGTTCATGCTGGAAGCGGCCGCGCAGGCCTGGGCGGCTCAGGAGAGCGCCTATCGCGCTGACTTCCAGTGGGTGAGTCTCGAGCAGATCTCACCCTACGCAGCCAGCGCGGTGATCGCCTCCGAGGACCAGCAGTTCCCGTTCCACGCCGGCTTCGACTTCGACTCAATCCGCGAGGCGGTGCGCGCCAGTGAACGCGGCAAGCGCCTGCGCGGCGCGAGCACCATTTCGCAGCAGGTGGCGAAGAACCTGTTCCTGTGGCCCGGGCACAGCTTCGTGCGCAAGGCCCTGGAGGCCTACTTCACCGTGCTGATCGAGGCGCTGTGGCCCAAGGAGCGGATTCTCGAGATGTATCTGAACGTTGCGCAGTTCGGTAACGGCATCTACGGCGTGCAGGCCGCTGCGCAGCGCTTCTGGCACAAGTCCGCGCGGCACGTGAGCTCCTCCGAGGCCGCGCTGCTGGCCGCCGTGCTGCCGAATCCGCTGCGGCTGCGCGTCGACCGGCCTTCCCGCTACGTGCTGGCGCGGCGCGACTGGATTCTCGGCCAGATGCGCGGCCTGGGAGGCCCCGGGTACCTGCGCGCGCTGGAGAGCGAGCGGCGCACGGCGCGCTGAAGGTGGGCCGCTGGATTGCGCTCTCGGCCGGTTCGCCCCTTTAGGACGATGTCACGCGGCATTTTCCTGCGGTAGCATCGGGGTATGGAGCACGAACTCACAGCAACGCACTGGCGCGGCTATGCCCAGCCGCAGTTTCCCCAGGCGGCCTGGAGCGTGGACGGGAACCTGCTGCGCGCCATCGCCACCGGTCCCAGGCTCGACCTGATCAGCCGCGAGCGTTTTCGCGACTTCGTGCTGTGCTTCGATTGGCGTCTGCCGCGCGGCGGCAGCTCGGCGGTCGCGTACCGCGTGGCCGAGGAGATCGGGCCCGCCGCGCACACGGGACCGGCCATGCAGCTGCTGGATGACGAGCACCATCAGGACGGCGCGGATGCGCTGACCTCCTGTGGCGCCCTCTACGGGCTGATCGCGCCGTGGCACGATCAGCGCAGCAGCGCCAATGCCTATCACAGCTCGCGCATCGTGGTGAACGGCACGTTGGTGGAATACTGGATCGACGAGCGTCAGGTGCTGGGCTGCGACCTCGCGAGCGAGGAACTCGTAGAACGCATCGCGCGCAGCCGCTTCCGCGACTTTGCGCAGTTCGGCAAGCTGCGCGAAGGTCACATCGTCCTGCAGCATCGCGGCACGGAAGCCTGGTTCCGGCGGTTGCGGATCGAGCTGTTGTGACGGCGGCGTGAGGCGCCGCTACGCCCTCTACGGCTCGTAGCCGAGATTCGGCGCCAGCCAGCGCTGCGCTTCCTCCCGCGTGAGCCCCTTGCGGCCCGCGTAGTCCTCGAGCTGCTCCCGGTCGATCTTGCCTACCGCGAAGTAGCGCGCCTGCGGATGGGCGATGTACCAGCCGCTCACCGTCGCCGCGGGGTACATGGCGTAGGAATCGGTGAGGCGGATGCCCGCGCTGCGCTCGACGTCGAGCAGGCTCCAGAGCTTGGCCTTCTCGGTGTGATCCGGGCACGCCGGGTAGCCGGGTGCCGGGCGGATGCCGCGATACTGCTCGCGCAGCAGTTGCTCGTTGGTGAGCGTCTCGGCGGCGGCGTAGCCCCACAGCTCGCGCCGCACCCGCTCGTGGAAGTGCTCGGCGGCGGCTTCCGCCAGGCGATCGGCCAGCGCCTTGAGCATGATGCTCGAGTAGTCGTCGTGGCCACGCGCGAAGCGCGCCAGGTGCTCTTCGATCCCCAGGCCGGCGGTGACGGCGAACGCGCCGAAGTAGTCGCGCACCCCGCTAGCCTTCGGCGCCACGTAGTCGGCGAGACACTCGTGCGGCTGGCCGTCCGGCTTGCCCTTCTGTTGCCGCAGGAAATTGAGCCGCGTCAGGACCTCATCGCGCGCTTCGCTCGAGTAGATCTCCACGTCGTCGCCGACGGAGTTGGCCGCAAACAGGCCCACCACGGCGCGCACGCTGAGCCAGCGCTGCGCGATGAGCGCTTTGAGCATGCGGCGCGCGTCGGCGTACAGGTTGCTGGCCGCCTCACCGACCACCGCATCGCTCAGAATGTCGGGGAATCTCCCGGCGAACTCCCAGGCGTTGAAGAACGGCATCCAGTCGATGTAGCCGAGCAGCTCGGTCGGCGGGTAGTCCACGAAGCGCTGTACGCCCGGCACGCGCGGCGGCGGCGGCGCGCACGCCGTCCAGTCGATGGGGCGGCGGTTGGCGCGCGCCGCGGCCAGCGAAGCCTCCGGAGCCTTGAGTTTCTTGGCGGCATGCTGCTCGCGGCGGCGCTGGTGCTCCTCGCCCACTTTGGCCATGAAGGCGGCGCGCTGCGCGGGCGCACTCAGCTTC
>VBNP01000108.1 GCA_005877965.1 Gammaproteobacteria bacterium
ACCTCGCCGCCGCGGTGCGTGACGTGGAGGAGGCGGTTGGGCTCGCCCCCGCGCACCTCTCGCATTACCAACTCACGCTCGAGCCGGGCACGGTGTTTGAGGCGCAGCCGCCGCCGCTGCTGCCGGATGATGACGCCGCCGCGGGCATGCTGGCGGCGTGCGCGGAGCGGCTGCTGGCGGCGGGCTATCAGCAGTACGAAGTGTCCGCGTACGCGCGCGCCGGGCGGCAGTGTCGCCACAACCTCAACTACTGGACCTTCGGCGACTATCTCGGTGTCGGCGCCGGCGCGCACGGCAAGCTCACGTTCCCGGACCGTGCGCGGATCGTGCGCACGGTGCAGCCGCGCGAGCCGCGGCGCTACCTCGCGGCCGCCGACGAGGCGCTCGTGCGCCGCGTGATTCCCGCGCACGAGCTGCCGTTCGAATTCATGCTGAACGCGCTACGCCTCACCGGCGGATTCGATGCGGCGACGTTCACCGAGCGCACCGGACTTGCGTGGCAGGAGATTGCGGCCCCGATGGAAGCTGCGATCGCGCGCGGCCTGATCGTACGCACCGCGAAGCGCTGCCGGCCGAGCGAGCTGGGGCTGCGGTTCCTCAATGAGGTACTGCTCGGATTCATGCCGGAAACCCCGAAATTCGCCGATTCTTCTGCGTTGTCAATCGGCGTTTCGGGCGCGCGCTCGGGCGCCTCCCGGCCTTTATTCACAGCCCCCGGGAGCGTTATCGGAGAATGAGTAAATTACAGGGGAAACCCGCCAAGCCACTGGACAAGATTTCCGTAACTCCTTGAGGAAACAGGCTAAAAATGAATGCTCATTTTTTGACCAAGGTAACAAATATGCAATCTGACCGCGAAATCGCGGGCCTGCGGAGGACTCGGTCCACAGAGTTGTCCACAGCTTCTGTGGATAAGGAACGCCCTGAAACGGCGGGCTCGCTTAAAGGAGCTTGAGCACGCGCGGCACTGTCGCTACACTCCCGCGCCCTTTAATTTGTGTGCTTGACGCCCCATCGACGGGTGAGCGCTTCCCAAGACACCGTGAGCACGCCATGAAAGCCGCCATCCATCCCGAGTACAAGGAGATCACCGTCACCTGCACGTGCGGCAACACGTTCAAGACGAGCTCGACGCTCGGACATGATCTGCAGGTCGAGGTGTGCTCGAACTGCCATCCTTTCTACACCGGCAAGCAGAAGATCGTCGACACCGCTGGCCGTGTGGACAAGTTCCGCAAGAAATACGCCGCCGCGAGCGGCTCGCGGTAACTCGCCCCGGCTCATCTTGGCAACAGGGGCTGGCCAGCAAAGGGCGGGTGCGCGGAACTTCGGCGCCCGGCAGACGATCCAACCAAGGGCCTTTCGGGGCGCGCTGTGGGAACGGCAGAGCCCTGACAGCCGCAGCCCGGAGCTGGCCTGAAGGGGAGTCGCCTCATGCGCCGCACGCTCGCCGCCGCCGTCGCCTGCGCCGTTGCGCTCGCCGCGGGCAGCTGCGCCACCAACCCGGAAAGCGGCACGCACCACGTCGTCTTCACGTCCGTGAAAGGCGAACAGGAGAACTCGCGGCGCATCCACGAGGAGATCAAGAAATTCTACGGCCTGTACCAGGACCAGGCCCTGCAGGACTACGTACAGATGGTCGGCACGCGCGTGGCGCGCAATACGCCGATCGCGGACTGGGATTTCAAGTTCTTCGTGCTCGATGACGACTCGCTGAACGCCTTCACCATCGGCGGCGGCTACGTCTACATTCATCGCGGACTGCTGCCGTACCTGAACTCCGAATCCGAGCTCGCCGCGGTGCTCGGGCATGAGATCGGTCATGACGTCGCACGCCATCCGGCGCGCAGCCAGGCGCGCGGCGTGCTCCTGGGGACAGGCGCGCTGGCGACGGCGATCCTGACGGGCAATGCGGCGCTGGCGGAGATGGCGGACATCGGGGCGACCGCCTGGATGCAGGGCTACGGCCGCGACATGGAGTCGGAGGCCGATCGCCTCGGGCTCGAGTACGCCGCCCGCAGCGGCTACCGGCCGGAAGCGATGGGCAACGCCATGAAGGTGTTCAAGGCGCAGGAGGCCTTCGAGCTCACGCGCGCCAAGGACGAGAGCCGCGACCCCAACATCTACCACGGCGTGTTCTCCGATCACCCCGCGCCCGATGACCGCATCGTGCAGGCGACGCTCGGGGCGGCGAACATCAGCACCGTGCCGCGCGGCGGCTGGATCGATAACCGCGACGAGTATCTCAAGGCGATCGACGGGCTGCCTTACGGCTCCTCCCGCGAGCAGGGCATCGTGCGCGACAACCGCTTCTATCACGCGGCCATGAAGCTCACGATGGCCTTCCCCAAAGGCTGGAAGGTGCAGAACGAGCGCGACCGGCTGCTGATTACCAAGAAAAAGGAGTCGGTGATGCAGATGACGCTGGAGAAGCGCCCCGAGAAGAAGTCCCCGCGCGAGTTCCTGCTGCAGAGGCTCAGAGGCGCATCGATCGGCCGCGGTGATGCGCTGGCGGTCAACGGCATGGAGGGCTACGCCCTCATCACGCGCTCGGGCTCGCCGCTCGACGGCGGGGAGGGGCCGGTGCGCTGGGCGGTGCTGTATCGCGGCACCCAGGCTTTCGTGATCGGCGCGGCGAGCCGCTCGAGCGAGGGCGGCGCGCCGCTCGATGACGGGGTGTTCATGTCGTCGATCGAGACCATGCGCGACATGAAGCCCTCGGAATACCCGCTCGCCGAGCCGTATCGCCTGAAGATCATCCAGGCGACCGACACGACCAGGATCGATGACTACGCCAAGGACATGCCGGTCGAGAAGTTCAAGAAGGAAGAGCTGCGGCTGCTGAACGGTCTGTATCCCAAGGGTGAGCCCAAGCCGGGCGAATCCATCAAGGTGGTGCAGTAACACGCTGCGCCCGGGGCCGCATTCCCGGGCGACGGTACCGCCCCTACCCGCGAGTAGGCCGCGCCTTGATTCAGGGCACGGACCATGTAAATCTGCCGCGTTCGAGTGCCGCGCTCGCAATGCGCGCGCGCGGCCACGCCACACGGAAACGCGCCCGTGGAAACGACCGGCAAGACGGAGACAGCATTCGAGCTCACCGATGGCGCCGGGCGCAGCAGCCGGCTGCCGGTGCGCACCGGCAGCATCGGCCCGGCGGCACTCGACATCGCAGGTCTGCACAAGGACCTCGATGTATTCACCTACGATCCGGGCTTCGGCGGCACCGCCGCGACCGAGAGCCGCATCACCTACATCGACGGGGATGCGGGCGTACTGCTGTATCGCGGCTACCCGATCGAGCAGCTCGCGGAAAAGAGCTCCTTCATGGAGATCGCCTACCTGCTGCTGCTCGGGGAGCTGCCCACGTCGCGGCAGCTAAAGGAGTTCACCGGCAACATCCGTTATCACACCATGCTCAACGAGACGTTGCTGCGCTTCTTCAACGGCTTCCACCACAACGCCCATCCCATGGCGATGGTGTCGGCGGTGGTGGCGTCGATGTCGGCGTTCTATCACGACACCATGGATATCCATAACCCGCGCCACCGCGAGATCTTCTCGCACCGCATCATCGCCAAGATCCCCACCATCGCCGCCGCTGCGCACAAGCACTCCGTCGGACAACCGTTCATCTACCCGCGCAACGACCTCAATTACGCCGCTAATGTGCTGCACATGGTGTTCGCCGTGCCGTGCGAGGCCTACAAGCTCGACCCGATCGCCTCCGAAGCGCTCGATCTGCTGTTCATCCTGCACGCCGATCACGAGCAGAACGCCAGCACCTCGACCGTGCGCCTCGCCGGCAGTACCGGCGCCAATCCGTACGCGGCGATCTCGGCGGGCGTCTCGGCGCTGTGGGGTCCGGCGCACGGGGGCGCCAACGAGGCGGTGCTGGCGATGCTCGAGCAGATCGGCAGCGTCGACCACATCCCCAAGTACCTGGCGATGGCGAAGGACAAGTCGAGCCACTTCCGCCTCATGGGCTTCGGTCATCGCGTGTACAAGAACTTCGATCCGCGCGCCAAGATCATCCGCGCGATGTGCCACAAGGTGCTGGCGCGGCTCGGGCGCAGCGACAATCCGCTGTTCGAGCTGGCGCTGCGCCTGGAGGAAATCGCGCTCAAGGACGAGTACTTCGTGTCGCGCAAGCTGTACCCGAACGTCGATTTCTACTCCGGCGTCATCTACAGCGCCATCGGCATTCCGCGCTCGATGTTCACGGTGATGTTCGCGATCGCGCGCACCGTGGGCTGGGTGGCGCACTGGCAGGAGATGATCTCCGATCCCGGCATGCGCATCGGCCGGCCGCGCCAGCTGTACACCGGTCCCACGCGCCGCGAGTATCTGGAGATCGCCAAGCGCGTCTGACGAGCGGCGCACCCATCGCGCCCGGCCGCAGCGCGCGCCGCCTCAGGGCTGGCGCAGCAGGGCCTCGACCTCGAAGGCGTTCGCGCGCCGCATGGGCCGCCCGTCCACCGGGCTGACCGGCGCCTGGCGGATACCGTCGGTCGGAAACACCGTCGCCTCGATCGGCTGATCGTCCATCTCGAAGCGCACGCCCGGAAAGGGCCGCACCCGCTCGGCGTTGAGCTTGACGCGCTTCTCGGTCACCTCGTGCGGGATGCCGGCATCGAGGAGCTTCAGCGCCACCGATTCGACCCGGTCGGCGAACAGGTGCAGCTGCACCTCGGTGTGCACGGTGGCGGTGCCTGACAGCACCGGACCCACCAGCCGGGGCGAGAACTCGCGCAGGTAACGCATGGCCGAGAGTGCCGCGTGGCGCTGGGCGCGCAGCGCCTGAAGGTGCGAGGCGCCGCCGAACAGGCGCTGGTACTCGGCCAGCGCACTCTCGATCTCGCGGTTCTTCGGCAGCAGGGCGGCGCCGTCCACCACCCCGAAGCGCTCGGCGGCCTTGCGCTTGGCCACCAGGAAATCGCGGATGCCGTGCTCGGCCATGAGGCGCGCGGCTTCCTGGGCGAGCGCGCGCCGCAGGTGCTCGCCGTGCATCGCGTGTCGCTTGGCTCTCATCGCGGCTCTCAGAAGATCGGTTCGCCGCTCGCCTGGCCCTCCGGGCCTTGGGCGACGGATCCCGAGTCGGGCAGGTGGTTGGCCATGAAAATCTCCGGCACACCGTCGGGATTCTCGGCGCTGACCAGCGTGCCGGTCTCGGGTGAGATCCGCAACGTGACCAGGCCGTCGGGCATCGTGCGGTGCTGCTCCGGGACACCCCGCAGCGCCTCGCGCATGAACTGGATCCAGATCGGCAGCGCGGTGCGCGCGCCCTCCTCGGCCTCCCCGAGCGGACGCTCCTGGTCGAAGCCCACCCACACGGTGGCCACGAGATTGGGGGTGAAGCCGTTGAACCAGGTGTCCTTGGCCTCGTTGGTGGTGCCGGTCTTGCCGGCGATGTCGCTGCGCCCGAGCGCGAGGGCCCGCCGCCCGGTGCCGCGCTTGATGACATCCGACATCATGTCGGACATGAGGTAGGCGTTCTGGGCGCTGATGACGCGCGGCGCCACCTGCTCCGCCGGCAGCGGCGCGGGCTCGCCGTGAGCCGGATCGGAGACGCGCAGCGCCTCCCCGCCCGGGGACCGCGCCTCGCCCGCATCGCACTGCGCACACACCATGCGCGGCGCGGCGCGCCATACCACCGCTCCCGAGCCATCCTCGATGCGATCGATGAAGTACGGCCCGACGCGATAGCCGCCGTTCGCGAACACTGCATAGGCGGCCGCGACATCCAGCGGCGTCGCGTCCAGGGTGCCGAGCGCGAGCGTGAGATCGCGCGGCATGGTGCGCGCATCGAAGCCGAAGCGCGCGATGTAGTCGATCGCGGCGCCGACGCCGAGGTCCTTGAGGATGCGGATCGACACCAGGTTGCGCGAGCGCACCAGCGCCTCGCGCAGGCGGGTCGGCCCGCCGAACTCGCGGGTGGAGTTCTCGGGCCGCCAGGCCTCTTCACTCCCGTTGGCGTCGAGCACGATGGGCGCATCGAGCAGCACGGTCGCCGGCGTGAAGCCATTCTCGAGCGCCGCCGAGTACAGGAACGGCTTGAATCCGGAACCGGGCAGGCGGCGCGCCTGGGTGACGCGGTTGTACTTGTTGGTGAAGTAGTCGAAGCCGCCCACCAGTGAGACGATGCTGCCGTCGTTGGGATCGAGCGCCACCAGCGCGCTCTGCGCTTCCGGGATCTGCCCGAGCTGCGCATGCCCGGCTTCATCGGCGACGACGTAAATGACGTCGCCCTTGGCCAGCACCTGCCCGGCATCCTTCGGCGCCGGCCCGGGCGTTTCGTTGCGCAGCTGCCGGCGCGCCCACGACAGCCCGTCCCACTCGATCTGCACCGGTCCGAGGGTCTTCACGTACGCGCGCGCACTCTTCTCGGCGACCGACACCACGATTGCCGGCGACAGGTTGCCGATGGTGGCGTATTCGTCCACCAGGTCGTCGTAGTCCGGCTCACCGTGCGCCGGCAGGTCCACGTGCCCGGCCGGCCCGCGCCAGCCGTGGCGACGGTCGTACTCGATCAGGCCGACGCGCACGGCGCGATTGGCGCTCGCCTGCAGCCGCCCGTCGATGGTGGTGTAGACGCGGTAGCCGGCGGTCTCGGCGTTCGCGCCGAAGCGCTGGCGCAGCTCGAGGCGCGCCATCTCCGCGACGTACGGGGCCTCGACGTCGTAGAGCGGCGCGTGGGCGCGCGCCTGCATCGGCTCGCGGTTGGCGGCCTCAGCGGTGGCGGCGTCGATGTATCCGAGCTCGCGCATGCGCCGCAGCACGTAGGCGCGGCGCCCGGTGGCGAGCTGCGGGTCGACGATCGGGTTGTAACGCGAGGGCGCCTTGGGAACCCCGGCGATGGTGGCGGCCTCCGCGACATCGAGCTTGTCGAGGGACTTGCCGAAGAAGGCCTCGGCGGCGGCCGCCACGCCGTAGGCGCGCTGCCCGAAGAAGATCACGTTGAGGTACAGCCCGAAGATCTCCTGCTTGGTGAACTCGTGCTCCATGCGGTAGGTGACGAAGGTCTCCTGCAGCTTGCGCCGATAGGTCTTGTCGAGGTTGAGGAACATGTTGCGGGCGGCCTGCATGGTGATGGTGCTGGCGCCCTGGCTC
This sequence comes from Gammaproteobacteria bacterium, assembly GCA_005877965.1. Classification (GTDB taxonomy): domain Bacteria; phylum Pseudomonadota; class Gammaproteobacteria; order Steroidobacterales; family Steroidobacteraceae; genus 13-2-20CM-66-19. Next base: position 7,111 of record VBNP01000108.1, read on the forward strand.
TTGTCGCCGGAGAGCAGATCGATGAGCACCGCGCGCACCACGCCGAAGTAATCGATGCCGTGGTGCTCGAAGAAGCGCTCGTCTTCGGCGGCGAGAAACGAGTGCTTGACGAGATCGGGGATCTGGTCGTAGCCGACCGGGATGCGGCGCTGCTCGCCGATCTGCGCGATCAGCGCTCCTGAGCGCGTGTACACGCGCAGGGGTACCTGCAATTCGACGTTGCGCATCGAATCCGTCGAGGGGAGCGAGGGGACCAGGTAGACGTAACTGCAGGCGAGCGCGTAGGCGCCCAGAAGTGTGATCAACGTCACACCGCCGCCGACGAGGATCGCAATGCGAAAGTAATTCCAATTCACAGAAACCAACTCTGTCTCCTTGCGCTCGCCGCGGGGGCTATGCATAGTACCCGGCGATTTAAGGGCAAACTCACCGAAAGGTGGGGACGCAAAGCCTCCGGTCTACGGGACGCATGTGCCTACGACAGCGGGGTTGCCGTTCGAACGTTAACGTACTCCGCCGCGCCGGGTCACGCGCTGCGGCAAGCGCGGTTCGAGCGACCGATCCGGCCTGCACCTGCCACCTGCGGAAGCGAAGCTTTCCGTCTCCAGAACGCTTGGACAAAAGGACGCACCATTCGTTGATCCGCGCGGTCGCCCGGGCGCTCGCGCGTCACGGTTTCGGCAGCTCGCGCGGCTCGTGCGCGGCGAGCGGGCAGATCCGTGAGCCCGCTCACGTTCAATTTAACAGTGCACTGATATATAGTGGTTCCCACAACGATATGGGGCGGTCATTTTCAGGTGTAATGACCTGAAAAGGAAAGAAAAATGTTCCTGCTACAACGCAAATACCGCCCGCTCCTGGGACTTGACATAACGACCTCCTCGGTGAAGCTCATCGAGCTCACCATGGGGGGCGGCCAGTACCGCGTCGAGGCCTATGCGGCCGAGCCCACCCCCCAGAACGCCATCAACGAGAAGGCGATCGTGGATGCCGAGGCGGTCGGGGAGGCGATCCGCCGCGCGGTGAAGCGCGCCGGCGCCAAGAGCGACGAGGTTGCAGTGGCGATTTCCGGCGACGCCGCGATCACCAAGGTGATTCAGATGCCACGCGCACTGCGCAGCGGCGACCTCGAGGCGCAGGTCGAGATGCAGGCCGACCAGTACATCCCCTTTCCGATGGATGAGGTCAGCTACGACTTCGAGGTGTTGGGACCCAGCGAGAGGGATCCGGACTCCAACGACGTGCTGCTGGTCGCCACCCGCAGCGAGAACGTCGAGCAGCGCCAGGCGGCGGTCAGGGCCGCGGGCCTCACCGCCAAGATCGTGGACGTGGAGGCCTTCGCGCTCGAGAACGCCTGCAAGCTCATGACGCACCAGATGCCCGACGGCGGTATCGATCGCACCATCGCGGTGGTCGACTTCGGCGCGAGCAGCACCACTTTCAGTGTGCTGCGCAATCTGAAGGTGGTGTACACGCGCGACTTCGCCTTCGGCGGGCAGCAGCTCACCGAGGAGATCATGCGCACTTACGGGCTGGCGATGGAGGAGGCGGGACGCGCCAAGAAGGAAGGCGGCCTGCCCGGCAACTACCAGTCGGAAGTGCTCGATCCGTTCATCGACGACATGACCCAGCAGGTGAGCCGCTCGCTGCAGTTCTACCTGGCGTCCGGCTCCGGGCGCGAGCAGCCGGAGAAGATCCTGGTGTGCGGCGGCTGCGCCAACATCCCCGGAGTGGCGGAGGTGATCTCCAGCCGCGTCGGTATTTCTGCCGAGAAGGGCGACCCGCTCGGTCAGATGAAGCTGTCCTCGCGCGCCAAGGCGCAGGCGGTGCAGCGCGATGCCACGGCACTGCTGACAGCCTGTGGGCTCGCATTGCGGAGTTTTGACTGACATGCCGCGTATAAACCTGCTTCCCTGGCGTGAAGGCGAGCGCAAGGAGCGCAAGCTCGCGTTCCTGGTGGCGCTCGGCGTGGCGGCGCTCGCCGCCGGCGTCACTGCGTTCGCCGCCTACCTGCTGTACGGCTCGATGATCGAGTCGCAGGAGCACCGCAACGCGCAGCTGCGCACCGAGATCAAGACGCTCGACAAGCAGATCGAGGAGATCAACAACCTCGAGGTCTCCAAGCAGAAGTTCATCGCGCGCATGGAGATCATCGAGAAGCTGCAGCGCTCCCGGCCGGAGATCGTGCACGTGTTCGACGAGATCGTGCGCACGCTCCCCGAGGGGGTGTATCTCACCGGCGTGAAACAGACCGAGAAACGGCTGCGGTTCGACGGCGTCGCGCAGTCGAGCACCCGCGTGTCCTCCTTCATGCGCAACATCGATGGTTCCCAGTGGCTGCGTAACCCCGAGCTCGAGGTCGTGCAGACCGCCAAGGGCCCCACGCCCGGCTCGAGCTTCACGCTGACCGCCGACCAGGTGACCACCGTGGCGCCCGAGGATGGCGGCTCCGCCAAGAGCCGGATGAGGAAAGCGAGCCTCGGCGGCGCGGGGGGACGGCAATGAATCTCATCGACGAGCTGCGCGCACTCGATCCGCGCGATCCGGGCCGCTGGCCCCTGCCGGTGCGCGCCGGCGCGGTCGCGGCGGCGTTTCTCGCGCTGACGCTGCTGGGTGGCTACTTCCTGGTCTGGAACGAGCAGCGGCCCGAGCTGCAGCGCCACCAGGACGAGGAGCAGCACCTGCGGCAGGAATTCCACACCAAGCACGCCAAGGCCGTCAACCTCGAGGTCTACAAGCAGCAGCTGAAGGACATCGAGCGCTCCTTCGGCGCGCTGCTGCGCCAGCTCCCCGGCAAGACCGAGGTGCCGAACCTGCTGGTCGACATCTCGCAGACCGGACTCGCCGCCGGGCTCGAGGAGAAACTGTTCCAGCCCCAGCCCGAGCAGAAGAAGGACTTCTACGCCGAGCTGCCCATCAAGATCCGCCTGAGCGGCAGCTACCACCAGCTCGGGGAGTTCGTGAGCGGCATCGCGGCGCTGCCGCGCATCGTCACGCTGCACGACATCGACATCAAGTCGGACAACAAGGACGCCTACGATCAGCTGTCCCTGGAGCTCACGGCGAAGACCTACCGCTACCTGGAATCGGACGAGATCGCCGCGGGTGAGGCGGACAAGAAGAGCGACGTCGCCCACCGTCCGAAGCCGGCGGGTTGACCCACATGAACGGCCTGACCGCGGTGCTCACTCATGCGTAAGGTTTCACACCAATTCCGTTTCCGCCTGCTGGGCCTCGCTCTTGTGTGCGCCGGCTACGCCGCGCTCACGGCGTGCTCGAGCGCGGACAACGAGCTGGCGCGCTTCATCGAGGACACGAAGAAGGAGCCGGGCGGGCGCGTCGAGCCGCTGCCGGAGATCAAGCCCTACGAGACCTTCCTGTACTCGGCGGCCGAGCTGCGCTCGCCGTTCCTGCCGAGCAGCCCGGGCTCCGGCGCGGGCTACGGTGGCATACGTCCGGATGCCAAGCGCAATCGCGAGTTCCTCGAGCAGTTCTCGCTCGACACTTTGAAGATGGTCGGCACGCTGCGCCTCGGCAGTCAGATGTTCGGCCTGGTGCAGACCAAGGACGGGCTGGTGCATCGCGTGACCGCTGGCAATCACCTGGGCCAGGCCGAAGGCAAGATCACCGACATCACGCCGGCCAAGATCACACTGATTGAAGTCGTTCCGGACAGCCTCGGCGGGTACATGGAGCGTCCCGCGGCGCTCGCCCTGAACGAGTAAAGGTCCAGCAGGGAGTCTCACGAATGCAAGCCTCTAGCCTGATGAATCGCCTCCTCGGCACGGCCCCCTGGCTGGTGCTCGCAGGGGTACTCGGCATGCTCGCGGGCCCGGCACGGGCCGCGGATCAGCCCGCCCTGCAAGCCATCGACGTGCAGCCCCTGCCGGGACAACAGCTGCAGCTCACGCTGCGCCTGTCGGGCCCGGCGCCGCAGCCGCTGTCGTTCACCATCGACAACCCGGCGCGCATCTCCTTCGACCTGCCCAACACCACGCTGGCGCTATCCTCGCGCCGCATCGACGTGCACGCCTCCGGTCTCGACACCATACTCGCCGCCGAGACCAAGGACCGCACGCGTCTGGTGCTGAACCTCGACAAGCTCGTGCCGTATGACACGCGGGTCGAGGGCAACAACATCATCGTCATGCTCGGCGGCAGCGCGGCGCGCGCCAGCGCGGGCGCCGCGCCCTCCGGCGCCGTGGCCACAGCCGCGGGCGGCGGGGTGCGCGAGCTGCGCTCCATCGACTTCCGGCGCAGCACCGACGGCGCCGGGCGCGTGATCGTCAAACTCTCCGATCCGCATATTCACGTCAACCTGCACCAGATCGGCGACCAGGTGGTCGTCGATTTCAGCGACGCGGGCGTGGCGGCCAACCTCCTGCGCCGCTACGACGCGACCGACTACGGCACGCCGATCCGCGGCTTTGACGTGACCCGGGTGGGCAACGGCTCGCGCATCGCCATCACCGCGAGCGGCGACTACGAGCAGCTTGCCTACCAGTCCGACGACCAGTACGTGGTCGAGGTGGCGCCGCGCCGCAAGGCCGCCAACGCCCAGGAGGAGCGGCCGGTGTACACCGGCGAGCGTCTCACGCTGAACTTCCAGGACATCGAGACGCGCGCGGTGCTGCAGCTGCTGGCCGATGCCAGCGGACAGAACATCGTGGTCAGCGACTCGGTGAGCGGCAACGTCACCCTGCGGCTGCAGAACGTGCCGTGGGACCAGGCGCTCGATATCGTGCTGCGCACCAAGGGTCTCGACAAGCGCCGCCAGGACAACGTCATCATCGTGGCGCCGCAGGCTGAGCTCGCCAGCCGCGAGAAGGCCGAGCTGGCGGCGAGGAAGGACGTGCAGGAGCTCGCGCCGCTGCGCTCCGAGTACCTGCAGGTGAACTACGCCAAGGCCCAGGACATGGCGGCGCTCATCAAGACGCAGACCAATTCGCTGCTGTCCACGCGCGGCAGCGTGGCGGTCGACGATCGCACCAACACCCTGCTGCTGCAGGACACCGCCGACCGGCTGGCGGACGTGCGCCGCCTGGTGGCGACGCTCGACATCCCGGTGCGCCAGGTGCTCATCGAGGCGCGCATCGTCATCGTCAACAACGACTTCGAGCGCTCACTCGGCGCGCGCTTCGGCCTGAGCAACTACCAGAAGTACGGCAGCACCGGGCTCGTGACCACCACCGGCACGGCCGCCGGCACCGACCAGGCGATCGGCTCGGCGCTCACCAACGTGGCGAGCACCGGTTCGATCTACCCGATCTCGGTGCCGACCGGCGCCGCCGCCACGAACCGCTACAACGTCAACCTGCCGGTCACCAGCGCCGCGGGCTCGATCGCCCTCGGCATCCTCGGCAACAATTTCATCGTTGACCTGGAGCTCTCGGCCGCCCAGGCGGAGACCCAGGCGAACATCATCTCCTCGCCGCGCGTCATCACCGCGAACCAGAAGGAGGCGACCATCGAGCAGGGCGTGGAAATCCCGTACCAGCAATCCGCCTCGAGTGGCGCCACCACCATCCAGTTCAAGAAGGCGGTGCTGTCGCTCAAGGTCAAGCCGCAGATCACGCCCGACAACCGCATCATCCTCGACCTCGATGTCAAGGACGACGCCGTCGGCACCGTGGTGGTGACCTCCGGCGGGGTGAACGTACCCTCGATCGACACGCGCGAGATCACCACCCAGGTGCTGGTGAACGACGGGCAGACCGTGGTGCTCGGCGGCATCCTGTCGACCACGCAGCGCGAGGACGACACCAAGGTGCCGTACCTCGGCGACATCCCGGTGCTCGGCCACCTGTTCAAGAACACCATCCACAAGGACGACAAGGACGAGCTCATGATCTTCATTACCCCGAAGATCGTGCGTGAGGGCGTGAACGTCTACAACTGACGCGCCGAGTCCTGCGCTGACGCTGGCGGCCGCCCTGGGGCGGCCGCGGCGTTTTTGGGTATCCTGTCAGGTCGCATGCTCGGCAAAACCAGCGTATTCCTCATCGGCCCGATGGGCTCGGGCAAGACGGCCGTGGGCCGCCACCTGTCGCGCGCTCTCGGACTGCCCTTCTACGACAGCGACGCGGAGATCGAGCGGCGCACCGGGGTCGACGAGGGCGAAGCCGGCTTCCGCCAGCGCGAGCGCGAGGCGATCGAGGCGCTCACCGCTCTGGCGCGCATCGTGCTCGCCACCGGGGGCGGCGCGGTGCTGTCGCCGGAGAACCGCCGCCACCTCGCCGAGCGCGGCTGTGTGGTGTACCTGCAGACCTCGGTGGCGCAGCAGGCGCAGCGGGTGCGCCATGGCAGAGACCGCCCGCTGCTCTCCGACGCCGACACCACCGCGCGTCTGGGACAACTCATGGAGGCACGCGCGCCGCTGTACGGCGAGATCGCCGACATCACCGTGTCGACGGACGGCCGGCGCGTGCACAGTGTCGCCGAGCAGATCCTGCGCGAACTCGCCGCGGCGCGCGCCACACTCTAGGCACGCCGCGTGCCGCTGAAGCGGCTCACGTATACTGCGTGATGGCTTTTCGGCGCCGCCTGCGCACGTGGACATCCTGAACGTCGAACTCGGAACCCGCAGCTACCCGATCCTGATCGGCGCAGGGTTGATCGGCCGGCCGGACGTCCTGCGGCAGCGGCTGCCGGCGCACGACGTGCTCGTCGTCAGCAACACCACCGTCGCGCCGCTGTACCTGCCGGCGCTGGCCGCGACCCTGGGGCCGCGCCGTATCGTCGAAGTCATCCTGCCGGACGGCGAGGTGCACAAGACGCTCGCCACCGCCGCGCGCGTACTCGACGTGCTCATCGCCAACCGCTTCGGGCGCGACTGCGCCCTCATCGCCCTGGGGGGCGGGGTGGTCGGCGACCTCACCGGGTTTGCCGCGGCCTGCTACCAGCGCGGCGTGGCGTTCGCGCAGGTACCCACGACACTGCTGGCGCAGGTGGACTCGGCGGTCGGTGGCAAGACCGGTGTCAATCACCCCGGCGGCAAGAACCTGATCGGGGCCTTTCACCAGCCTGCGCTGGTGGTGACGGACACGCGTACGCTCGCGACGCTGCCGGCGCGCGAGTTGCGCGCGGGACTCGCCGAGGTGATCAAGTACGGACTCATCTGCGATGCGGCCCTGTTTGGCTGGCTCGAGGCGCACCTCGATGAGCTCCTCGGCGGCGCGCCCGCGGCGCTCGCGCACGTCATCCGCCGCTCCTGCGAGATCAAGGCGGCGATCGTCGGCCGCGACGAGCGCGAGGTGGGCGAGCGCGCGCTGCTGAATCTCGGGCATACCTTCGGCCACGCGCTCGAGTCCGCCACCGCTTATAAGGAGTGGCTGCACGGCGAGGCCGTCGGCGCGGGCCTGTCGATGGCGGCTGCCATGTCGCGCGAATGCGGGCTGATGACGGTCGATGAGGCCACCCGGGTGCGGCGGCTGGTGGAGCGGGCCGGCCTGCCCACGCGCATCGCCTCGGTAACGCCGGCCGCCGTGCTCGAGCACATGCGCATGGACAAGAAGGTGCTGGGCGG
>VBNP01000263.1 GCA_005877965.1 Gammaproteobacteria bacterium
CGGCTGTCCCTCCAGCCGGATGTGTGAGCCCGCAAGCCGTGTTGCGGAGTACACGGATACGGTTGCCGGCACGCAAGTGCGCATATGGCAGGCACCTCGCGTGCGTTCTCAGTTCGTGCCTCAGTACCGCGCGAGACATCATGCCGTTGCGCTTTCCAACGACGCGATAAGTGGGCACCGGACCTTGCCACTGTTGCCGTGACATCGCCCGACAAGGACTACCAGCAGTTTTTCGATCTTACTCAGTTGCGTCATCCGCTCACGCACCACTGCCAGCTTGTGGCCGGCGATCTCCTCGACTTCGCGGCAATGCCGACCGTCCTCAAGTGCGAGCAGATCGGCCACCTCGTCCAGACCAAAGCCCAACTTCTGCGCTTCCTTAATAAAGCGAATTCGTCGCGCATGCGTTTGGGTGTAGCGACGGATACCACCGGGCGGCTTGTCGGGCTCGTCGAGCAATCGACGTCGCTGATAAAAGCGGATTGTCTCGACGTTGACTGCGGCCTGCTTAGCCAGAGTCCCGATGGTGAGCGACCCGGTCATATTGACTCCGTACTTAAGTACGGGGATAGAGTACGCCAGCCGCGGAGGATCCAAAAGGAGGCAGCCCGTGTCCGCACCGCAAACCGGCCGCACCGCGCTGATGACCGGCGGTCTCGCCGCGATCCTCGCCTCGACCTGCTGCCTCGGCCCGCTTCTGCTGGTGACGCTCGGCTTCAGCGGTGCCTGGATCGGGAACCTGACGGTACTCGAACCCTATCGCCCGATCTTCATCGGCGCGGCGCTGGTGGCGCTGTACTTTGCCTGGAGGCGCATTTTCCGTCCGGTGCAAGCGTGCCAACCAGGCGAAGTCTGCGCGATCCCCCGGGTGCGAGCTGCCTACAAGACCATCTTCTGGGTCGTGGCGGTGCTGGTGTTGATTGCGCTCGCTTTTCCCTACGTCCTTCCTTTGTTCTATTGATCCGGAGCTCCCCATGCAAAAGCTGCTTGCCTCGTTCGCACTCGCCACCCTCATCGGCGCACCCGCCTGGGCTGCCCCTCAAACCGTTACGCTGGCCGTCTCCAACATGACTTGTGCCGCCTGCCCGATCACGGTCAAGAAGGCACTGTCTCGCGTTCCTGGCGTGACCGAAGTCAGCGTCAGTAATGAAAAGAAGCAGGCCACAGTGGTGTTCGATGACACCCAGACCACAGTGGCAGCGCTCACGCGTGCCACCACTGATGCCGGCTATCCTTCAACGCCCGTGAAGGGCACAGCGAAATGAGCGAGACCATGCTGGCCGTCACTGGCATGACCTGCATGGATTGCGCCCATCACAAGGTGCGTGTGGAATACCCGAAAGGCATCGCGAGGATCGACAGCGAGTTCCCGCTTGCGATAGACACGCTCAACGCCGCGCTGCCCAAGAGCTACAGAATAGAGTCTCTGTCTGCAGACGATGCGCACGACAGGGCAACGACTTCGAGCTCGCCGCTCGGCAAGCCATCGGGAGCATTCGGCGAATCTGGCCGAGCCCGTGCCGGCTCGGAGACGCCGCTGATCACGACCTCCGAACTGACCTGTCCGAACTGTGGACATATCTCGCGTGAGACGATGCCGACGGATGCGTGCATCTACTTCTACGACTGTGCAGGCTGCGGGACGCTGCTGCGGCCCAAGGCGGGGGACTGCTGCGTGTTCTGTTCGTACGGGTCGGTTCCCTGTCCCCCGGTACAAGCCAATCAATCGTGCTGCGGCACGCAGAGCAGCCGATGAGCGGTGAAGTGGAGTGCACGACAGGCAGTGCCGACTGGGCGCACGGAATTCGCGGGTGCCTCATCTGGGGCATACCCATTGCGATTTTGCTCATAAGCCCAGGAATGGGCACGCACTATCTGGCTATCGTGTGGCCAGGACTTCTGACGTTCATGGGCGTGACGTGCTTACTCAATGCCCGTCAGTGTGGTCGCATCCATTGTTACTTCACCGGACCGTTCTTCTTGGTGCTCGCAGGCGTGGCGCTTCTATATGGCGTCGGCTGGCTGGCGCTGGGCGCTAAGGGTTGGTCGACCCTGTCCGCGGCTCTCCTGATTGGCAGCGTGGCGCTCTGCTGCGTGCCCGAATGGATCCTCGGCCGGTATCGATCCTCGTCAAACAGTTCCTAACGGCCTGAGCCCTTGGCTCCTAAGGCGTGCTCACGGTGCTTCCTCGCACATTCACGAATGAGCCCCGGCTAATCCGGACCCCGGTGAATCCAGCTTTGATGAGGCCGACCGGACGGACCCCCATGGGTGTTGATCAGCCCGCGCTCCCGGCCGGAGCCGTTGGAGAAGCGTCATGACGAGACGGTACGACCTCGTGATCGTTGGGACCGGCACCGCCGCGATGACGGCGGCGATGCGTGTTCGCGCTGCCGGCTGGGCTGTCGCCGTGATCGACTTCCGACCGTTCGGCGGTACTTGCGCGCTACGCGGATGCGATCCGAAGAAGATACTCGTCGGCGGCGCCGCGGCGGTCGACCATGCCCATCGAATGCATGACAAGGGTGTCGCGGGCCAGGTTCGTATCGACTGGCCTGAGCTGATTGCCTTCAAGCGCACGTTCACCGATCCGATTCCGCAAAAGCATGAGCATAGCTACGCCGAGAAGGGCATCGACACCTTCCACGGGCGTGCACGGTTCACCGACCCCCACACCGTGGAGGTCCTGGGCGACGCGCTGGAAGCCAAGCATGTGCTGATCGCCGCGGGAGCCGAGCCGGTGAAGGTCGGCATCCCGGGCGAAGAGCACCTGATCACCAATGAGGAGTTCCTAGCGTTGCCCGCGCTGCCGCGTCGCATCGTGCTCGTCGGCGGCGGCTACATCGCGGCCGAGTTCTCTCACATCGCCGCGCGCGGCGGCGCGCAAGTGACGATCCTGCAGCGCGGCGCGCGGATGCTCGATCACTTCGATGCCGACCTCGTCGGCTGGCTGATGGAGAAGTTTCGGACCATGAACATCGAGGTTCGAACGCGCACGAAGGTCGAGGCCGTGGAGAAAATATCCAATGGCTTTCGTGTGCACGCGTCCTCGGGGCGCGCAAGCGTAACCGTCGAGGCGGATCTGGTCATCCACGCCGCCGGACGCGCCCCCGCGCTCGATGAACTGAATCTCGAGGCCGGCAATGTCGCCGTTGAAAAGGGACGGCTTAAACTCAACGAATATCTGCAGAGCGTGTCGAATCCGGCCGTTTACGCCGCGGGCGATTCCGCGCAGGTAGGTCCGCCGCTCACACCGGTGTCAAGCCATGATGCAAAGGTTGTGGCAGCGAACCTGCTGCAGGGCAATCATCGAAAGCCTGACTACACCGGAGTGCCAAGTGTCGCATTCACAATCCCGCCGATCGCGACGGTGGGGTTGAGTGAGGATCAGGCGCGACGGCAGGGTTTGAAGTTCCGCATGCAGAGCGAGAAGGCCTCCGACTGGTTCACTGCACGCCAGGCGGCCGAGCCCACCTACGGGTTCAAAGTGCTGGTCGCTGAAGCGTCGGATCAGATCCTGGGCGCGCATCTCGTCGGCCCGCATGCAGACGAGCTCATCAACCTATTCGCGCTGGCCATCCGACACAAGCTCACCGCGGAAGACCTCAAGCGGACCATTTTCGCCTATCCCACGGGTGCGTCTGACATCGGCTACATGCTTTAGGTAGGCCGCCCGAGCAGAGTGTCGCTAACGCGCGATTTAAAAACGACGAAATGAAAGATTTCTGCAGGCAGTTCGGCGAAGTGCCCTCAGCCGGATACGGCAGTGACGCGTCGGATTTATTTCAAAGACTTCTTGGCCCCAGGGACGCCTCGACGATTTAACGACTAGCCGGCTTGGCGATGGCCCGATCCCAAGAGTCCCGCAAAGGGGAGTGCCAAACATCCACGGGATTTCTGCGAGACTCTCCCGTGCCCCTCTGTGCTCTCCTGTGCTCGACGATCGCAACGGCCGTCCGGCGACACAGGTTTTCGATCAACTCGTCGCCAACCGGATCAAACAGTTACAA
>VBNP01000109.1 GCA_005877965.1 Gammaproteobacteria bacterium
CCGCTTGCCGCCGCGACTCAACATGTTGTCGCCCGGGGCTCTCGCAACTGTGACGCACTGCTCGTTGTGAGGACCGTCCCCGCAGTGATGGTCCCGCGGTGGCGCACGTCCTGAGGGCCCGAATCGGCGCTCGACGCCCGGCGGTGTCAAAATACCCGACGCCTTCAAGGGTGCGCGGGCGCGCGCCGCGGGGGGGATGTGTCACAAGCCCTTGAACTTACATGACAACGTCGCCTTTACAGGAGTGTAAGTGAACTCGACAGGGGTACCGGGCTCGCGCGGCGCGATCCCACGGCCGCTCACCCCGTGCCGGTGGGTTTTCGCGGCCGTGAGCGCGTGGCTCGCCTTCGCGCCGGCCCTGGCGCAGGACGACCCCATGCCACGCCCGCCGCAGCTGGAGCGCGACGTGCAGTTCTGGATCCGCGTCTACACGCAGATCGACACCAACGCCGGACTCCTGCACGACCAGTACAACCTCGGCGTGGTCTACGACACGCTGCACTTCGCCCTCAACACCACGCCGGCGGAACGCGAGCGCGAGGTGGACCAGGCGCGCGAGCGCTGCGGCGCGGCGCTGCGCCGCATCGCGGATGCCGGGGACGCCCCGCTGTCCGCCGATGATCAGCGGATCAGGGACCTGTGGGGCGCCGAGACCACACCGGCCCGGCTGCGCTCGGCGATCGATGACATCCGCTTCCAGCTGGGCCAGGCGGACCGCTTCCGCGCGGGGCTGATCCGTTCCGGGGCCTGGGAGACCCACATCGCGGAGACGCTGGCGAACCTGGGGCTGCCCGCCGAGCTGGCGGTGCTGCCGCACGTGGAGTCGTCGTTCAACCCGGCCGCGTACTCGAAGGTCGGCGCCGCAGGCCTGTGGCAGTTCATGCGCTCGACCGGGCGGCGTTACATGCGCATCGACAGCGCGGTGGACGATCGCCTCGACCCGTTCCGGTCCACCGAGGCCGCGGCACAGCTGCTCGCCTACAACTATCGGGTGCTCGGCAGCTGGCCGCTGGCGCTGACGGCGTACAACCACGGCACCGCCGGCGTGCGCCGCGCCAAGGAGACCCTCGGGAGCGATGACATCGTCAGGATCGTGCGCAGCTACAGCAGCCGCACCTTCGGCTTCGCGTCGCGCAATTTCTATGTCTCGTTCCTCGCAGCGCTCGATATCGATCGCAATCCCGAGAAGTACTTCGGTGCGCTGCAGAGGCAGAGCGAGACCCGCTTCCAGGAGGTGCAGCTGCCGGCCTACGTGCCCATGGCGACGCTCGAGCGCGCGCTCAAGATCGACGCCGAGAAGCTGCGGGCGCTGAACCCGGCGCTGCTGCGTTCGGTGTGGGACGGCCAGCAGCGCGTGCCCAAGGCCTACCACCTGCGGCTGCCCGTCGAGGGCTCGCCGTGGACGCGCGAGCTGCTGGCGCAGCGCCTCAGTCCCGCGGAGATGTTCGCCGGCCAGAGCGGGCCGCCGCGCTACCGGGTGCAACGCGGCGACACGCTGGCCAGCGTGGCGGAGCGCTACGGCGTCTCCGCCGAGGCGCTCGCCCGGCTGAACCACCTGCGTACCAGCGCGCGTCTGCACGCCGGCCGCACGATCACCCTGCCCGAGACGCCGGCGGTAACGGTCGCTGCGGCTGCGGCGCCCGCACCCGCACCTCCCGCGGCGACCGCGGCCACGCCGCCCGTGGCGCTCGCGCCCCCCTCTCCCGGCGGCGCGGTGTCGCAGGACGTGGCGCAGCGCGAGAGCGCCGAGGACGCGGCCGCGGCCTCGAAGGCACGCACGGCCGCGGCCAGCCCGCAACCGGTGTCGGCGGCACAGGCGGAGGCGCTGGGTCCTGCGCTCGGGCCGGCGGCCGAGGCCGAGCAGAGCCCCGATCCGAACGACTACAGCGTCGCGCACGACGACACGATCCGGGTGGCCGGGGACGAGACGCTGGGGCATTACGCCGACTGGCTTGGCGTGAGCACGCAGCACGTGCGCGAGATCAATCACTTCAAGTTTCACCGCTCGGTGCTCATCGGCCAGCGCATCAGGCTGGATTTCAGGAAGGTGACGCGCGAGACTTTCGAAACGCACCGTCGCGAATATCACCGCCAGCTCCAGGCGGCCTATTTCGCCGCGCACCGGATCGTGGGCACCGTGGTCTACATTGCGCGGCCGGGTGACTCGCTGTGGACCCTCACTCAGCGCGCGGCGCAGATGCCCATGTGGCTGGTGCAGCAGTACAACCCGGATGTGGATCTCGCGGACCTGCGCGCCGGCACCCAGATCGTGATGCCGCGGGTGGAGGACGTGGGCAGCGGGGGCTGATCGGCCGTGAGGCCTCCAGGATGGAGCCCCCGGGCGCTGTGACGGGCGCACATGCCGGCAGCTTGAGCGTGTGCCTATAATCACCCGAACTGGTGCCGGTGCCCAAGCGGAACATGATCACTTTCAGGACCTTAGTTGCGATCCTGGCGCTCGCCTTCGTGGCGGGCGCGGCGCACCCGGACGCCCTGCCGGAGGCCCAGCCGGTCATGCTGCGTCCGCCGGCCGAGACCCTGCCGGTGGTGGACCGCGTTCTGGTGCGCAAGGCCGAGCGGCGGCTGCTGTTGATGCGTGGCGGCAACGTCGTGCGCTCCTATCACGTCGCGCTCGGCCTGAGCCCGGTCGGACAGAAGGAGCGCTCGGGAGACTTCCGCACGCCCGAGGGGAGCTACCGCCTCGAGCGCCGCAATCCGCGCAGCGACTATTTTCTCTCGATCCAGGTGTCGTACCCGAACCCGGTCGACCTGAAGCGCGCACGGGCGCGTCACTGGGACACCGGCGGCTCGATCATGATCCACGGTCTGCCGAACCAGCTGAAGCACGACCCGGAGTACTACCGCAGCCACGACTGGACCGATGGCTGCATCGCCGTGTCGAACGCCGACATGGTGGAGATCTGGATGCTCACACCCGACGACGTGCCGATCGACATCCTTCCTTAAGCAGTGAGCAGCGACTTTTCAGAATTCGTCGACGCCCGCGTCGGTCCGCGCGGCAGTCTCGAGAACCTCTCGCAGAGCGAAATCGAAAAGCTCCTGGACACCGGGCAGGGGGGTCTGTACCCGCTGTTCCGGCGCTGCGCGCTGGCGGTGCTCAACAGCGGAGCAGCCACCGACAACGCCAAGGAGATCTTCGACCGTTACCGCGACTTCGACATCCGCATCGTGCGTCACCCCTGGGGGGTGAAGCTCGAGGTGCAGAACGCCCCGGCGGCCGCCTTCGTCGACGGCCAGATGATCCGCGGCATCAAGGAGCACCTGTTTGCCGTGCTGCGCGACGTGGTGTTCATCTCCAACGAGATCCTCGCCAGCGGCCGCTTCGATCTGACGGACTGCGCCTCGATCACCAACGCCGTGTTCCATGTGCTGCGTAATGCGCGGCTGCTGGACTACAAGGCGCGCCCCAACCTGGTGGTGTGCTGGGGCGGGCACTCGATCGCCGCGGAGGAATACCAGTACACCAAGAACGTGGGCTACGAGCTCGGCCTGCGCGGGCTCGACGTGTGCACCGGCTGCGGCCCGGGCGCCATGAAGGGTCCGATGAAGGGCGCGACCATCGGTCACGCCAAGCAGCGCATCGAGCACGGCCGCTATATCGGCATCACCGAGCCGGGGATCATCGCCGCCGAGCCGCCCAACCCGATCGTCAGCCAGCTCGCGATCATGCCGGACATCGAGAAGCGCCTCGAAGCGTTCGTGCGCCTGGCGCACGGCATCGTGGTGTTCCCCGGCGGGGCGGGCACCGCGGAAGAGATCCTGTACCTGACGGGACTCCTGCTGGATCCCGCCAACCGCGAACAGCCGTTTCCCATCGTGCTGACCGGGCCGCGCGACAGCGCCGCGTATTTCGAGCACATCACCCGCTTCATCTCCGGCACCCTGGGGGGCGAGGCGCTGCGGCGGTTCACCACCATCGTCGATGACCCGCCGGAGGTGGCCCGGCACCTGGTGCGCGGCATGGACGCGGTGCGCGAGTTCCGCCGCCAGCGCAGCGACTCCTACAACTTCAACTGGCTGCTGTCGATTCAGCCGCACTTCCAGCAGCCCTTCGTGGTCAGCCATGCGGCGATGCGCGCACTGGCGCTGAGGCGCGAGCAACCTGCCCATGAGCTCGCCGCCAACCTGCGGCGCGCGTTCTCGGGGATCGTCACCGGCAACGTCAAGGAGTACGGGATCCAGGCGATCGAGCGCGAGGGTCCGTACGAACTCGCGGGCGACCCCTCGATCATGCTCCTGCTCGATGAGCTGCTGGCCGCCTTCGTCGCGCAGCGGCGCATGCGCCTGCCCGGCAGCACCTACCGTCCGGTCTATCGCTTGGTTGCATGACGCGCGCACGTCGTCGTCACGCGCGGCGCGCGGTTACATAACGCTTTGCGCGCCGCACACTTTGTGCGCGGGGCCCGAGAGCTGTGTCCCAGCGTATGCGGCGGGCGACATGCTTGTGAACCAGTTCCTGCGGCGCGCACAGCCGACGCCGTACGCTGCGAGGCAAATCAATCAGGAGCTTTACATGAGCTCGAGCGACAGGGGGCGAGACGACGCGCCCGGGACGCAGCGCGAACCGGCAGCGCCCACGGGCAACCCCGCGGCAGGGACGGACGCGTATGCCACCTGGCTGGATCGCATGCAGCGCGCACGCGCCCGCCAGGCTGCCATCACCCGCAACCTCTACACCTGGTCGAACTACAAGAACTGGGCGGATCAGGTGCGGGATTCGTGGGCTGCGACCGACAGCAGCGGCGCGAGCGGCGCCGCCAAACCGAAGAAATAGCGCTCCGCAGGCGCTCGCGCGATCCGCGCCCGCGGCGCGGCAGACCCGCGATCCTTTGTCCAGGCCCTCAGGCCCCGATCAGCGCCTGCGACTGCGCCCGCACCGCCACCGCCTGCGAGTCCCCCCCGCTGCCGACCGGCTCCCCGTCCCCGACCGCCTGCCCGGCATCCTGCGACGAAGCCCCCGGCGCGCTTGGCGCCGCCCCTGCGGGCCGGGCCAGCCACTCCACCAGCGGCACCCACTGCGCGACGTCGTCCTGCGCCACATAGCTCTTCAACTCGTGCACGCCCATGCCAAGCTCGGCGGCGCGCACGTAGTTCTGGGAGTCCCGGATGGTCGCGACGATCGGGATACCCAGGGTGTGCAGAAAGCGGATCAGCGACTGATAGGTGAGCGTATTGCGGCGGATGCGGTTGGCGATGACGCCGATGCGGTCCTCCTCGCGCCGGATCTTGGCCACCAGCAGCAGGTCGCGGATGCAGCGCGAGCAGGCATGGATGTCGATGTCCGAGGGCAGGACCGGCACGAGGATCTTGTCGGCATCCCGCGTCATCTCGGGCAGGTGGTGCGCATCCAGCGCCGCGGGCGTGTCCACGATCACGTGCGTGGCCACATCGGGCACTCGTAACTGGAACGCGCGCGTGGTTCGCGTGTCTCTCTCAAAGGCGGCGATGACGTGAATCGGCGCCTGCGCGGGCCGGCGCTTCCTGACCCAGCGCAGCGTCGAACCCTGGGGATCGAAATCCATGAGGACCGGCGTGTGCCTGCGCGACGCCAGATAGCTCGCCAGATTGATCGCGATGGTCGTCTTGCCGGACCCACCCTTGGGGTTCAGGACGACGATGCGCTGCATGAGGACCTTGTTTTGTCACATCCGCGTGGTGACGCGGTTCGCAGCCAAGCCTACGCACGCCCCGCAGCTCCTGCAAGCCGCTACGTAGTATCCACGAGTGTGAGCGCCAGCACGCCGCGGCGCGCGGCGGCTCCGTAGAGTCACCGCCGATGGAACTGTTTCTGCACCTGTGGGACGAGCTCGACGACCTCGCCGGCGCCTGTCGCCACGTGGCGACGTCGACGGCGGCCGAGATCGGCGCCGTCGCTGCACCGCTCATTACGGTGGCCTCCGAGGTGCTGCTGGCCGGCGCGGCGACACTGCTGCTCGCCCAGCGGCACCTGCTGAACTTCCCCGCCTAGCCCTCCCGGGGCGGCGCGCGCCTGCGTCGCCCGACCCGTAAGTGCCGCGATGCACCACGCGGCGCTTGAAAATTGCGCAGCCGCTCCCAAACTGACCGGTTTGCGGACGCCTGTCCGGCGTTGCGCGGATGGCGAGCATGGAATCCAAACACAAACCGGGCCCCGAAGCGGCGAGCGCACGGGAGACGCACGGCTTCCAGGCCGAAGTGCGCGAGCTGCTGAAGCTCATGATCCACTCCCTGTACAGCCACCGGGAGATCTTCCTGCGCGAGCTCATCTCCAACGCCTCCGACGCCTGCGATCGGCTGCGCTTCGCCGCGATCGCAGACGGCGCGCTGCTTGCCGAGAGCTCGGAGCTCGGCATCCGCGTCGATGCCGATCCGGCGGCCGGTACGCTCACCATCACCGACAACGGCATCGGCATGACGCGCGAGGAGGCCATCGCCAACCTCGGCACCATCGCGCGCTCGGGTACGGCGGAATTCTTCCGCTCGCTGTCGGGGGATGAGCAGAAAGCCTCGCAGCTCATCGGGCAGTTCGGGGTCGGCTTCTATTCGGCGTTCATCGTCGCCGAGCGCGTCGAGGTGCGCACGCGCAAGGCCGGGGCGCCGCCGGAGGCGGGCGTGCGCTGGGAGTCGGGCGCCGACGGGGAATTCACGGTGGAGACGCTGACGCAGCCGCAGCGCGGTACCGCGGTCACGCTGCACCTCAAGGCCGACGCCCGCGAGTTCGCCGATCCGATGCGCGTGCGCGGCCTCATCCGGCGCTATTCGGACCACATCGGCTTTGCGGTGCGCATGCGCAAAGAAGGCGAGGCGTCGCTCGAGTACGAAGTGGTCAACCAGGCCAAGGCGCTGTGGACGCTGCCGCGCACCCAGATTTCCGACGAGGAATACCGGCAGTTCTACCAGTACCTGGCACACGACTTCACCGATCCGCTCGCCTGGAGCCACAACAAGGTGGAAGGCAAGCGCGAATACACCAGTCTCCTGTACCTGCCGGCGCGCGCCCCGTTCGACCTCTGGCAGCGCGAGGCGGCGCGGGGGCTGAAGCTGTACGTGCGCCGGGTGTTCATCATGGACGACGCCGAGCAGTTCCTGCCGCTGTACCTGCGGTTCGTCAAGGGCGTGGTGGACTCCAGCGACCTGCCGCTGAACGTCTCGCGCGAGCTCCTGCAGCAGGACCCGGAGGTCGAGGCCATCCGCAGCGGACTCACCAGGCGGGTGCTGGATCTGCTCGCGCGCCTCGCCAAGGACGAAGCGGAGAAGTACGCGACCTTCTGGAAGGAATTCGGCGCGGTCCTGAAGGAGGGCCTCGCACAGGACCCCGCCAACCACGCAGGCCTCCTGCCGCTGCTGCGCTTTGCCAGTACCCACGCGTCCGACAACAACCCGTCGGTGAGTCTCGGCGACTACCTCGCGCGCATGAAGTCCGGACAGGAGCGGATCTATTACGTGCTCGCCGAGAGCTACGAGGCTGCGCGCGGCAGTCCCGCCATCGAGCGTCTCAAGGAGCGCGGTATCGAAGTGCTGCTGCTCGCCGAGCGTATCGACGAATGGGTGATGGGCCAGCTCGAGACCTACGAGGGCAAGCGCTTCAAGGACGCCTCGCGAGGGGACCTGGAGCTCGGTGGACTCGCGAGCGACGCCGATCGCAAACAGCACGATGCCGAGCTCAGGGAGAGCAAGGGGTTGCTCAAGCGCATCAAGGACGCACTCGGGGAGCGCCTCACCGAGGTCCGCGTCAGCGAGCGCCTCAGGGAATCGCCCGCCTGTCTGGTGCTCGGCGAGCATGATCTCCCGGAGCGCATGCGCCGCGTCCTCGCCGCCGCAGGTCAGAAGACCCCGCAAGCCCGCCCGGTGCTCGAGGTCAATGTGGGCCACCCCCTGGTCAGGTACCTGGAGGGAGTCGCCGATGCAACGCAGTTCGCCGAGCTGGCGCAACTGTTGTACGAGCAGGCGGTGCTCGCAGAAGGCGCTTCGCTCGACAACGCCCCCGAGTACGTGCAGCGCCTGAACCGCCTGCTGGTGCGGCTGGCGGTGCCGCCGGGCGCGGCGCCCTGAGCATGGGGGTGCTGCGGCCTGCGCACGCGGAGCGCACGAGCCTCGCCGGACCCGCGGGAGCTCTGCAGGCGCTCATCGAGACGCCGGTAACCGAGAGCCAGGGGGCGCAACCCGCCAGCGCCTTCGCCGTGGTCTGTCACCCGCACCCGCTCTACGGCGGGACCCTGGACAACAAGGTCGTTTACACGCTGGCGCGCGCGCTCGAGCAGCTCGGGGCACCCGCGATCCGCTTCAATTTCCGCGGTGTCGGCGCGAGCGCGGGCAGTTACGACGCCGGTCGCGGTGAGACTGCGGACGCACTGGCGGTCATCGCCTACGGGCGGCGGCGCTGGCCGAATGCGGTCCTGTGGCTGGCGGGATTCTCCTTCGGCGGCGCGGTGGCGGTGCGCGCGGCGGCGCAAGCCGGCCCGCAGCGCCTCATCGCCGTGGCGCCCGGTATCACGACCATCCCGGTAACCGATGCCGCGCCGCCCGCCTGTCCGTGGCTCATCGTGCAGGGCGACGCGGATGAGGTGGTGGCGCCGGATGCGGTGCGGCGCTGGGTCGAGACGCTGTCACCGGCTCCCGAGCTGCGCACGCTCCCCGGCGCGGGCCACTTCTTTCACGGGCGCCTCCACGAGCTGCGCGAGGTGGTGCTGGCGTTCATGGCCCAGGCGCCCGCAGGCGCGATGGGCGCCTGACAACAAAAAGCCCGGCCGGATCGCGCTCCTGCCGGGCCTTTGCCCGCGGTCGCGGAAAAAAAGTCTCTACTGGTTGACCATTCCCTTCAGGCTCTTCAGGGGCATGACGCGAACCTTCTTGCTTGCCGGCTTGGCCTTGAACATCATCTTCTCGCCGGTGAACGGATTGATGCCTTCGCGGGCCTTGGTCGCCGGCTTCTTGACGACTTTCATTTTCAGCAGCCCCGGCATGGTGAACAGACCGTTACCGCGCAGGCTCTTCTTGATCACACCGCCGAGCGAATCGAAGACGCCTCCGACCTGCTTGCGGGAGAGCCCGGTGTCTTTGGAGATGTGTGTCAGAACTTCCGACTTCGTCGGTGCGCCACCCTTTTTCGCCATTTTGCGCTACTCCTCGAGTATTTGCCGTTTGCGAGACGCGGCGCCGTACGGCCGCGCGATGAGAATCGGCGCGGAAAATAGCACATGCGCACGCTTTCGCAAGCGCTTTTTCTCTGCGGCTGTTGCGAAAGTGCCTTTTTTATCAGGGTTTCCGCTGCGTGAGGCCCGCAGCGCGCGCCCCCGGCGCGCCAATGCTGCGATTCTCGTTGCGAAGTCGGCGCTAAGCGTGTGTTCCATCAGCGCAACGGACGGGCGTGGCCGCGATGCGCGCGCATCAGGAATTCAGCGCATGAGGATCAGGACCGCCTGAATGGCGATGATCGCCCACAGCGGCGACAGGTCGAGCCCAGCGACCGCGGGGATCAGCCGCCGGATCGGCCGCAGCACCGGTTCGCACAACGTCGCGAGCACCGACTGGAGCGGGGAGTAGCCGCCCGGGGCGATCAGGCTGAGCAGCGCGTACAGGAAAATCGCCGACAGATAGGTCCACAGCAGCGTGCGCGCGATCTCGCCGAGCACCGGCCGCACCCACAGGAGCGGTGGCGGGAACCCCAGGCCGTGCAGCGCGAAAATGCAGGCAACGTCGACCGTGGCGATCAGCAGCACCGCAACCACGGAGGCGGTGTCGAGCTTGCCGATGGGGGGCAGCACACGGCGCAGCGGCAGGATGAGCGGATTCGTGATCCGCACCACCGCCTGACAGAGCGGATTGCGGAAGTCGGCGCGCGTCCACTGCAGCAGCAGACGGGCCAGTACCACGAACAGCGCCAGCGACAACAGTGTTTCGACAATGAAGATGATCGCGCTCATGAGTCACCGGCGGTTGGATAGACTGGGTGCGATGCGGCCAGCTCGCGCCCGCGCAGCGCCGCGGCCTGGAGCGCGCGCGCCACGACGGCCCGCAGGCCCGCGTCCTCGAACACGACGAGTGCCGCCTCGGTCGTGCCTCCGCGGGAGGCGACCTCGGTCCGCAGGCGCGTCAGATCCGCATCCCCGCCGTGCGCGAGCAGGCCCGCGCCGTAGAGCGTGGCCACGGCCAAGCGGCGCGCGGCGGCCCCCTCGAGCCCCAGCCCCTCGGCGGCCTCGGCCATGAGCTCCGCCAGCAGGAAGAAGTAAGCCGGGCCGCTGCCCGAGAGCGCCGTCACGACATCCAGCGCGTCTTCCGTCGGAACCCACACGACCTCGCCCACGGATCTGAGAATCTGCTCGGCGGTGGCGCGCTGCGGCGCCCCCACCCGTGGCGGGGCAAACAGGCCCGTCGCCGCGGCGCCGACCAGCGCCGGCCGATTGGGCATGGCGCGCACCACCGCGACGCCCGGCCCGCACCAGGCCTGCAGGGCGGCCACGCGCAGGCCGGCGGCCACGGAAATGAGCAGTGGCCCCTGCGCGCCCCACTGCCCCGCCAGGGCGGTGAGCACCGCCGCGGCATCCTGCGGCTTCACCGCGAGCACCACCACGGCCGCGCCTTTGACCGCCGCGGCGTTGTCGGCGGCGGCCGTGATGCCCAGATCACGCGCCAGCGCCTCGCGCGCGGCCGCGACGGGCTCGCCGACACTCAGCTGCTCGGGCCGCGTACCCGAGCGCAGCAGCCCGCCGATGAGCGCGCGGCCGATGTTGCCGGCTCCGAGTATGGCGAGGCGCCTGTTGGTCATGCGTGCGCTATTGTACGGGTCTTGGGCCAAACAGCGCCGTCCCGAGGCGCACGATGGTCGCGCCCTCGGCAATCGCCGCCTCGAAGTCAGCGCTCATGCCCATCGACAGCGTGTCGAGCCGGGCGCCGGCGGAGTTGAGACGGTCCAGCAGCTCGCGCAGCCTCGCGAACCACGCGCGCTGTCGCGCCGGCTCGGTTTCTTCCGGCGGAATGCACATCAGGCCGCGCAGCGAGAGGCGCGGAAGCCCCGCCACCGCGGCGGCGAGGGCGGGGAGCTCGGCCGGCGTGACGCCGCCCTTGGTGTGTTCGTCCGCGAGGTTCACCTGCAGGCACACGTTGAGCGGCGGTGCGTGGAACGGGCGCTGCGCGGCGAGGCGCTCCGCGATCCTGAGCCGGTCGAGTGCGTGCACCCAGGCGAAGCCTTCCGCGATCGGGCGGGTCTTATTGGCCTGCACCCGCCCGACGAAGTGCCAGATGAGCTCCCGCTCACGCAGCGCGGCGATCTTGGCCAGCGCCTCCTGCAGGTAACTCTCGCCGAAGTGCTCGAGGCCGCAGCCGGCGGCGGCGGCGAGCCATTCCACGGGTTGCGCCTTGCCGACGGCAAGGAGTGTGACCGACTGCGCACTCCGTCCGGCCCCGGCGGCGGCGCGCGCCACTCGTTCCTGCACGGCGGCGATGCGCTCCGGCAAATTCTGCGGACCCATTAACATATTGGACGTGTGACCCCTCCGTTATACTGCCGGCGCACTCAAG
>VBNP01000128.1 GCA_005877965.1 Gammaproteobacteria bacterium
ACGGCGGCGGAGGTGACGCGCTTCGTCGAGCACGTGCGTGTCGACTACCTGCCGCACACGGTGCTGGTCGACTGCACGGCGAGTGCCGCGATCGCCGGCCGCTACGCCGAGTGGCTCGCGGCCGGCATTCACATCGTGACGCCGAACAAGAAGGCCAACAGCGCGGATCTCGCCTACTACCATCGCCTGCATGAGGCGCGGCGCGCGGGCGCGTCCCATTACCTGTACGAGGCCACCGTCGGCGCGGGGCTCCCGGTCGTGCACACGCTCCGGGACCTGCGCGAGACCGGTGATGAGATCACCAGCATCGAGGGCATCTTCTCCGGCACGCTCGCGTATCTGTTCAACGTCTACGACGGCCGGGTGGCGTTCTCCGAGATCGTGCAGGAGGCGCGCCGGCGCGGCTTCACCGAGCCCGATCCGCGCGATGACCTGTCAGGTCAGGACGTGGCGCGCAAGCTCATCATCCTGGGGCGCGAGATGGGCCTGACGCTGGAGCTGCAGGACGTGCGGGTGGAGAGCCTGGTGCCCGCGGAGCTCGCGGGCGGCTCGATCGAGGCGTTCATGGCGCAGCTGCCCCGCTACGACGCCGCCATTGCCGAGCGCCTTGCGGCGGCGCGCGCGCGCGGCAAGGTGCTGCGGTACACCGGCACACTGAGCGCGGCGGGCGAGGCCACCGTGGGCCTCAAGGAGCTCGATGCGCACCACGCGTTCGCCAACATCGCGCTCACCGACAACGTCGTGCGATTCGCGACGCGCCGCTACTGCGACAACCCGCTCATCGTGCAGGGACCCGGGGCCGGACCCGAGGTCACCGCCGGCGCGGTGTTCGCCGACCTGCTGCGACTGGCCGCCTACCTGGGGGCGCGGCTGTGAGCGCCGCGACGGCCCTCGGGCGCGCGACGGCGTTCGCACCCGCCTCGGTGGGCAACGTCGCCATCGGCTTCGACATCCTGGGATTTGCGATCGAGGCGCTCGGGGATCGCGTGACGGTGACGCGGCGCGCCGAGCCGGGTGTGGCCATCAGCGCGGTGCGCGGCATCAGCGGGGAGCTGCCGAAGGAGCCGCGCGACAACACCGCCGGACGCGCGCTGCTGGCGATGCTGGAGGCGCGGCGTCCGGGCTTTGGCTTCGCGCTGGAGATCGACAAGGGGATTCCGCTCGGCTCGGGTCTGGGCGGCTCCGCGGCCTCGGCGGTCGGTGCCGTGGTGGCGGCGAATGCGCTGTTGCCGCAAGCGTGCAGCCCGCTCGAACTGCTGGAGTTCGCCATGGCAGGGGAAGCGGTGGCGAGCGGCGCGCGTCACGTGGACAACATCGCCGCCTCGCTGTACGGCGGGTTGGTGCTCACGGTTGGCATCGATCATCCGCGCGTGAAGCAGATACCGGTGCCGGCCGGGATCCGCGCCGTGATCGTCCGTCCGCACATGTTCCTGGCCACCAGCCAGGCGCGCGCCATCCTCAGGCGCAGCGTGGAGATGTCGGACTTCGTGTGGCAGACGGCCAACCTCGCCGGATTCATCTCCGGCTGCTACACCGACGATCTGGACATGATCCGCGCGTCCCTCGAGGACGTGGTGATCGAGCCGCAGCGCCAGGCGCTCATTCCCGGCTTTCCGGACGTGCGCCGCGGCGCCATGGAAGCCGGCGCTCTCGGCTGCTCGATCTCGGGCGCCGGGCCCTCGATGTTCGCCTGGGCGCCCGAGGCGATGGCCCCGGCGGTGCTCGCGGCCATGCGCGGCGCGTTCGGGCGGCACGCGCTCGCGACCGATGCGTGGGTCGTCGAGGTGCGAGCGGCGGGGGCGCGGCTGATCGGATGAGCGCGCGGTGACGGCAGGAACTCTCTTCGTGAGCTCGCGTGGCCAGGCTCCCGCCGCCGGCTTCAGCGCCGCGGTGCTGCAGGGCCTGGCGCCCGACGGCGGCCTGTACGTGCCCGTCAGCTGGCCGCGGCTCGCGCCCCCGGACTTCCAGGGCGCGGGCGACCTCGCCAGCGTCGCCGTGCGGCTGCTGGCACCCTTCGTGGCCGGGGACCCGCTCGCCCCGACGCTGGGCCCGGTCGCGGCCGAGGCGTTCAACTTCCCCGCCCCACTGGTGCCCCTGGAGGGGCAGGGCAGACTCTCGGTGCTCGAGCTGTTCCACGGTCCGACCGCGGCGTTCAAGGATTTCGGCGCCCGCTTCCTCGCGGCCTGTTTCGCGCGTCTGCGCGGCCACGGCGAGCGCGCGCTCACCATTCTGGTCGCGACTTCCGGAGACACCGGGGGTGCGGTGGCGGCGGCCTTCCATGAGCGCCCGGGAGTCGAGGTTGCGGTACTGTTTCCCAAGGGTCTGGTGTCCCCCACGCAGCAACGCCAGCTCACCTGCTGGGGCGAGAATGTCCGGTCGCTGGCGGTGCGCGGCACGTTCGATGACTGCCAGCGCCTGGTGAAACAGGCCTTCCTCGATGAGGAGCTGAAGGCGCGCTCGGTACTGTCCTCGGCCAACAGCATCAACCTGGGACGCCTGCTGCCGCAGTGCGTGTATTACGCGGCGGCGAGCTTGGCCGTCTGGCGGGCCCACGGCGAGCGCGCGTCGTTCATCGTGCCGAGCGGCAATCTCGGCAATGCGCTCGCCTGCCTGTGGGCCCGCGAGACGGGCATGCCGATCGGCGAGGTGGTGCTGGCGCACAACGCCAACCGCACCGTGCCGGACTTTCTGGCGAGCGGCGCATGGGAGCCGCGGCCGAGCATCGCCACGCTGGCCTCGGCCATGGACGTCGGCAATCCGAGCAACATGGAGCGCCTGCGCGCGCTCTTTCCGCGCCTCGAGGAGCTGCGGACCGTGGTCAGTGCCTGCTCGGTCACGGATGAGGAGATCCGTGCGCGCATCCGCGCCGGCTACCGGCAATTCGGTCAGATCTGGTGCCCGCACACCGCGACTGCTGCGCAGGCGTGGGAGCGGCTGCCGCAGCAGGTGCGCGAGCGGGGCCGCTGGGTGCTGGTGTCGACCGCGCACCCGGCCAAATTCCGCGAGATCGTCGAACCGCTCATCGGGCGGGCGGTGCCGGTGCCGGAAGCGCTGGCGAAACTCCTCGCGCGTCCCACGCAGTGTGTTGAAATCGACGCCGACCTGAGCGCGCTGCGCGCCGCTTTGCAACCGGAGTCGAACCAGTGAACGATCTGAGCCAGTTGCCCCCGACCGCGTGGGTGCTGATCGCGTGCGCCGCCGCGCTCGGCTTCGGCGCGGCGTTGGCCTGGCGCTGGTACCGCCACTATCGCGCCCGCAAGGCGTTGCGCGTCGCGGTGACCGGCGGGGCCGCGGATCATCTGGTCAACGCGCTGGTGCCCGACGGCATGGGAGGCGGCTTTCATGTCGACTTCCTGCTGCTCACCCCGCGCGGCGTGGTGGTGATCGACCTGCGCGACGTCAGCGGCAACATCTTCGGCGGTGATCAGATGGCGCAGTGGACGGTCATGGACGGCCCGCACCGCTTCACCTTCACCAATCCGCAAAGCGCCCTGTACGACCGGATCGCCGCCGTCAAGGCGGTTGCCGGAGACGTGCCGGTCGAGGGACGCATCGTGTTCACGCGCCGCGGCCGCTTCCCCAAGGGTCTGCCGAAGTGGACGCTGATGCTCGATGGCCTGCGCGCCGAGTTTCCCACCACCGAGTTCACGGCGCCGCCCGAGAGTGATGCGCGCATCCGCGAGGGATGGCAGCGGCTGAAGGACGCCGTGAAGCCCAGCTACCTGGCCCCCATGCGCTGAGCGCGCGCGCGCGCCGCTCGACGCCTCAGGCGAGCGTCTGCGCGTGATCGGCGAGCACCAGCGACACGCACGCCGTGAGCTGCGTGGCGTAGCCGATGTGCAGGAACTCGTTCGGACCGTGCGCGTTGGCGTGCGGCCCGAGTACACCTGTTATGAAGAACTGGGTGCGCGGGAAGCGCTCGCCCAGCATGCCCATGAACGGGATCGTCCCGCCACAGCCGATATGCACCGCATCCCGCCCGTAGACCGCGCGTGACGCGCGGCTGATGGAAGCTTCGAGCCAGGGTGCGAGGGCGGGCGCATTCCAGCCGCCGGTCGCCGAGCCGGGATCGAAGCTCACCTGTGCGCCATAGGGCGGGTCACGCACCAGAGCTTCGCGTACCGCGGCAGTCGCGCGCGCCGCATCGCACGTCGGCGGCAACCGCAGCGACAGCTTGGCTGCAAGCTCGGGCAGCAGCACGTTGCCCGCCGAACCGAGCGCAGGCAACCCCTCCGCGCCGGTGACCGCCAGCGTGCCGCGCCAGGTGCTGTTGATGATGAGCTCGATGGGATCGTTGGAGACTGCCTGCACGCCCGGCGCCCAGGGGAGCTTCCCGGCCACCGAGCCGCCGAGCACCTGCGCGGCGGCGGCGGCCTGCGCGCGCCGGTCACGCGGCATGCTCACGTGCAGCTCATCGAGCAGCAGATCGCCGGTGAGCGGATTCTCGATACGGGCCAGGAGCTGCTCGAGAATGCGAAACGGAGTCGGCGCGATGCCGGTGGCCATGCCGGAATGCACGCCCTCGGTGAGCACGCGCACGCGCAGCGTGCCGACCAGGTTGCCGCGCAGCGAGGTCGTGCACCACAGCTGATCGTAGTTGCCGCACTCCGCATCCAGGCACACCACCAGCGAGGGCTCCCCGAGGGTTGCGCCGAGAGACGCGAGGTGCGCCGGCAGATCATCGCTCCCTGATTCCTCGCAGGCCTCGATCAGCACCAGGCAGCGCGGCAGGCGCACCTTCTGCTCCTTGAGCGCGGCGATCGCGGTGAGCGAGCTGAAAACCGCGTAGCCGTCGTCGGCGGCGCCGCGACCGTAGAGCTTGCCCTCGCGGATCACCGGCTCCCAGGGCCCCAGCCCCGGCAGCCAGCCGGTGAATTCCGGCTGCTTGTCCAGATGCCCGTAGAGCAGCACGCTCCCCGGCAACTCCCCCGGAACCTCGAGCAGCAGGAGCGGGGTCCTGCCGGGCAGGCGCCGCACCTCCACGCGCATCCCGGTGAGGGGCTGCGCACGGCACCATTGCGCCATGAGCTGCACCGCCGCCTCCATGTGTCCGTTGCGCTCCCAGTGCGGATCGAACATGGGCGACTTGTTGGGAATGCGCACGTACGCGACCAGCCGGTCGACAATGGAAGTCTCCCAGGCCTTTCCGATCGAGCCGCTCAGCCTACTCAGGTCCATGGTCCGGCCTCATGCGTTTGAATACAATCACTTAGGGAACGATCTGCGTGTCGATTCTCAGGAACTAGCCCCCTTCTCGAGGCTCCGGCAGCCCGAACAGCGCGCGCGCCGCGGCGCTGCTCGAGCGCGCGAGCGCCTCCAGCGACTCCCCGCGGGCACGCGCCACCGCGGCGGCAACCTGTCGAAGATACGCCGGCTCATTGCGGCGCGAGGCGGGTCTGGGTTTGAGGTCGCGCGGCAGCAGATAGGGCGCGTCGGTCTCGAGCAGCAGCCGTTCGGCCGGAATCTGCGGCATGAGGGCGGCGAGGTGAGCGCCGCGGCGTTCATCGCAGATCCAGCCGGTGATGCCGATCGCCAGTCCCAGCTGCAGGTAGCACGTCAGCTCCTCCCCGGACCCGGTGAAGCAATGCGCCACGCCGCGCCGTGGCGCGCCGTGCTCACGCAGGATCGCTGCGAAATCGCCGTGCGCGTCGCGCTGGTGAAGGAACACGGGCTTCCCCACCGCGGCTGCCAGCTCAAGTTGGCGGTGGAAGGCCTGCCGCTGCGCATCGCGCGGCGAGAAGTCCCTGAAGTAATCGAGCCCGCATTCACCGACCGCGACCACCTCGGGCTGCCGGGCAAGCTCCTCGAGCTCGGCTGCCCGCTGCGCGGTCAGCTCGAGCGCATGATGCGGGTGAACCCCGGCGGTGGCAAACAGTCGTAGCGGGTGAGCGCGCGCGAGCGCCAGCGCGCTGTGCGTGCTCGCGAGTGTCGAGCCGGTGATCAGCATCTGCACCACGCCGGCTGCATGCGCGCGGGCGATCACCGCGTCGCGGTCGGCGTCGTAGCTGTCGTGCGCGAGATTGACGCCGATATCGATCAGCGCCACCGGCGCCGGTGAGGCGCAGGGTGCTGGCGAGGCTGTGCTATCGTTTCGCATGCGCGCGCACATTCTACTGAACGGCGGAGCCTTGCAGCGCAGCCCCCGGACCACCCCCGGGCCTCGCGGCCGCGAGCGGCGCTCGCGCCTCTGGTGCGGTGCGCTCACCGCTGCGGCGCTCGTGAGCGTGTGCCTGGGAGCCAGGCGCGCTGAAGTCTCGTGGCGCGATATCGAGACCCGCATTCAATACGGCTACTACACCGAGGATGCGAGTGCGCTCAGGAGCCTCGCGGACACGGTGGCGGCGGATGAATCGCACGACAAGCTGCACGGCTATTACGCGGGCCTGCTCGCCTGGCGACTCGCGCAGCTCGCCGCGCAGAGCACGACCGCCGCGCCCGGCGCCTCCGCGGCGCAACTGGCGCAGCGCTGCGTGAGCGAGGCGGACACGGCCCTCGCCGTGCAGGGAGATTTTGCCGAAGCCCTGGCGCTGCGGGCCGCGTGCGCGGCGACGCCTCTTGACGCGAGCGGCTCGCAGACAGCGCACGCCGTGCACCGGGCGCACCGTGACATCGCCAGGGCACTGCAGCTGGCAGCGCGCAATCCGCGCGTGCTGCTGCTGGATGCCATGAGCGACTATCAGCTCGCCCCAAGGCTGGGGGGCAACAAGGAACGCGCGCTGGTGAAGCTGCGCGCGGCGGTAGCGGCATTCGAACTCGAGCGGACCGGCACCGAGCGCCTGCCTGGCTGGGGCGCTGCCGAGGCCTACCTGCTCCTGGCCCGCGACCTGCTTGACCACGGCGAGCCGGTGGCGGCGCGTGACGCGCTCGAGCGTGCGCTGCTGCTCGCGCCGGAGTTCACACAGGCGCGCCGCCTGATGGCGCAGATCATTTCCGGTTGAGGGCGCAGCCGCCGAACTGCAATTCACGACGGCTGTGATATCGTTTCCGACTTTCGCAAGCCATGTGATCGATGCCACCGGACACGGAAAACCAGGCGCTGTTGGGACAGCTGCGCATCGACCGGACCCAGCGGGACGGTGGCTCCAATCCCGGGCGTCGCCGCTGGATAGCCGGCGCCGTGCTGCTGCTCATCACGCTGATCGGCGCCGGCGCCTGGCTCGGCCTGTCCGGCGGCGCGGCGCTGCCGGTGCGCACGGTGACGGCGCAGCCGCTCGCCGGCGGCGCTGCCAACGCCTCGGTGCTCGATGCCACCGGCTACGTCACCGCGCGCCGGGAGGCGACCGTCTCGGCTCAGATCACCGGCACCCTGATCGAAGTGCTGATCGAGGAGGGCGATCACGTCAAGTTGGGACAGGTGCTCGGACGCCTGGAGGACACTGCCCAGCGCGCGGCGCTGGCCCAGGCGCAGGCGCAATTGAAGTCGGCACGGGCGCTGCTGGTGCAACATGAGGCGCAGCTGCGGCAGAGCGAGCGCGACGTGAAACGCGCCGAGGATCTGGTCGAGCGCAAGCTCGTGTCACAGCAGGCCGTGGAGCAGGCGCGCACTCAAGTCGAGACCGGAACAGCCCAGGTGCAGGGGCAGCGCAAGCAGATCGAGCTCGCCGCGGCCGCTGTGCGCTCGGCGCAGGTGCAGCTCGGCTATTGCACGGTGCGCGCGCCGTTCACGGGCGTGGTGATCGCCAAGGCCGCCCAGGTGGGGGAAATCGTCTCGCCGCTCTCCGCGGGCGGGGGCTTCACGCGCACCGGTATCGGCACGATCGTCGACATGGATTCGCTCGAGATCGAGGTCGACGTCAACGAGGCCTACATCAACCGCGTGCAGCCGGGGCAACCGGTGGAATCGGTGTTGAACGCCTATCCCGACTGGAGGATTCCCTCGCATGTCATCGCCATCATCCCGACCGCCGATCGTGCCAAGGCGACCGTGAAGGTGCGCATCGGTCTCGACGCCAAGGACGCTCGCATCGTCCCGGACATGGGCGTGCGCGTCTCGTTCCTCGAGGAGCGCAAGCCCGCCGCACGGAGCGCGGAGCGACCGCGCGGCGTGCTGGTGCCGGCCGCCGCCCTGCGCAAGGAAGGCGACCGGGACGTCGTCTTCGTGCTGAAGGAGCGCAGGGTGCAGCGTCGCACGGTCACCCTCGGCGGCGCGATCGGCGATTCGCGCCAGGTGCTGGCCGGCGTGAGCCCCGGGGAGGCGGTGATCGTGGATGCGCCGGCCGGACTCAGGGACGAGGCGGCTGCGACCGCTGCCAAACCGTGATCGCTCCTCGCGGCACCGATTTGCGGTATCGCGATGCCAGGCACCGCATATTCATCCATCCTCTCTCGAGCTGAGGTTGCTATGTCGGAATCCATGGTTCAGGTCCGCAGCGTCACCAAGGTGTACGAGCGCGGCAAGCAGAAAATCGAGGTCCTGCACGGCCTCACGCTGGACATTCCGCGGGGCGACTTCGTCGCGCTGATGGGGCCGTCGGGCTCGGGCAAGACGACGCTCCTCAATCTGATCGGCGGTCTGGATAAGCCGAGCTCCGGGGAGATCGTGGTCGGCGGCAGCCGCATCGACCAGCTCTCCAGCGGCCAGCTGGCGCACTGGCGCGCCCACAACGTCGGCTTCGTGTTCCAGTTCTACAACCTGATGCCGGTGCTCAGCGCCGAGGGCAACGTCGAACTGCCGCTGCTGCTGACCAGGCTTTCCGCCGCGCAGCGCCGCAAGAATGTCGCCGTAGCGCTGCAGGTCGTCGGCCTGGCCGATCGCGCCAAGCACAAGCCCAGGGAGCTGTCGGGCGGTCAGGAACAGCGCGTCGCGATCGCCCGCGCGCTGGTGTCCGACCCGCAGCTGCTGGTGTGCGACGAGCCCACCGGTGACCTCGATCGCAAGACCGCCGACGAGATCCTGGGCCTGCTGCAGGTGCTGAACCGCGAACACGGCAAGACGATCGTGATCGTCACCCACGATCCCAAGGCCGCCGGGTTCGCGCGCCGCACCCTGCACCTGGACAAGGGCCAGCTGCTGGAGCAGGCGGCCTGAGGCGGCGCGGAGAACTCGCCATGACCCGCAGCGGTTTCGTCATCGCCAATCTGTTGCGCAAGCGCACGCGCACCATCCTCACCCTGCTGTCGGTGATCATGGCGTTTCTGCTGTTCGGCCTGCTGCAGTCGGTGAACCACATCTTCAACGCCGGCGCCGACTTTGTCGGTGCCACGCGCCTGATGGTGCAGGCGCGCGTGTCGTTCACCTCGCCGTTGCCGGTCAGCATGCTGCCCAAGCTCGAGGCGGTGCCGGGGGTGGCGCGGGTGGCGTATTCGCAGTGGTTCGGCGGCGTGTGGCAGGAGAACACACCGCTGTTCGTGTTCGCGATCGATCCGCTGCGTTACCGCGACGCCTATCCCGAGTACGTGATGTCTGAGGCCCAGTGGCAGGCGTTCGCCCACACCCGCACCGCCATGATCGCCGGCCGGCGGCTCGCCGACCAGTACGGCTGGAAGATCGGCCAGAAGATCCCGATCTCCTCCAACATCTGGCCGCAGAAGAACGGCAGCAAGGCCTGGGCATTCGACCTGGTCGGCATCTACGACGGCAAGGATGAGGACTGGAAGAAGCGCACCAACGTCGCCTTCATCAACCACGACTACTTCGATGAGGCCAACCAGTTCGGCATGAAGGGCGCCGCCAATTTTTTCATCCTCAAGCTGAGCGACGCCAATCGGGCCGAAGCGGTCAGCAGGGCGGTCGACGCGATGTTCGAGAATTCCCCCGATGAGACCAAGACCCAGACCGAGAAGGACTTCAACCTGGGGTTCGTCAAGCAGGTCGGCGACATCGGCCTGATCGTGCGCTGGATCCTGTTTGCGGTGTTCTTCACCCTGCTGCTGGTGGTCGGCAACACCATGGCGCAAAGCGTACGCGAGCGCGTGCCCGAGCTCGCCGTGCTCAAGACCCTGGGGTTCACCGACGGCAGCGTGCTCGGCTTCGTGCTGGCCGAGGCAGCCGCCCTGTGCCTGTTCGGCGGCCTCATGGGCCTGTTGCTCGCCACGACGTTCGGGGCGATGGTGGAGAAGGGCACCGGCGGGCAGTTCGCGCTGCGACTCGATATCAGTGTGTGGCTGATCGGCATCGCCGCCATCGTGCTGATGAGCCTGGCCGTGGGTCTGCTACCGGGACTGCGGGCGCGGCGCCTCAGGATCGTCGACGCCCTGGCCGGACGCTGACGGACCCTCATCGGGAGAGCTCGCTTGTTGACTCAGGCCCTGGCCATCACCGGCATCAATATCCGCAGCATTCCCGAGCGCTGGGGCTCCTCGCTGGTCATCGTCATCGGACTCGCGGGGGTGGTGGCGGTGTTTACCGCGCTGCTGGCCATGGCCACCGGCTTTGAAAGCACCCTCAAGGCCACCGGCCGCGCCGATGCCGCCCTCATCATGCGCGGCGGCTCGAACGCCGAGCTCAATTCCGGGCTGGATCGCGACTCGACCGACCTGATCGAGCAGCAGCCGGGCATCGTCACGGGCGCGGACGGCAGACCGCTGGCCTCGGCCGAAGTGCTGATCATCGCCGAGCTGATCCGCAAGGACGACGTCAAGAACGGCGCCAACATCACCGTGCGCGGGGTGGAGCCCACGGCGTTTGCGCTACGCCCGCAGCTGAAGATCGTCGCCGGCCGTACTTTCACGCCCGGCCTGCGGGAGCTGATCGTCGGCCGCGGCGTGCTGCGCCAGTTCCAGGGGGCGGAGCTCGGCAAGGTGGTGCGCATGCGCGGCTCGGACTGGATCGTGGTGGGGGAGTTCGAGTCAGGCGACGCGCACGACAGCGAGCTGTGGACCGACATCAATGTCGCGCGCACCACCTTCGGGCGCAACGGCTCGAGCTCGGTGCTCGTCGCCCTGGACGGCGCGGATGGCCTGCGGAAGCTCAAGAGCGCCGTGGCCGCCGATCCGCGCCTGACGCTTGACGTGGTGCGCGAGCAGGACTACTTCAGCGGCCAGACCAAGCAGTTCCGCAAGACCATCGGCTTCCTCGCCGGCGTGGTCACCCTCATCATGGCGCTCGGCGCGGTATTTGCGGCGCTCAACAGCATGTACGCCGCGGTCGCGGCGCGCGGCAAGGAGATCGCGACCCTGCGGGCGATTGGCTTCGGCGGGCTGCCGGTGCTGCTCTCGGTGATGATCGAGGCGCTGCTGCTGGCGCTGGCCGGCGCAGTGCTGGGCGCGCTGACCGCCTACCTGCTGTTCAACGGTCTCTCGGTGTCGACCCTGGGGCAGAACTTCACCCAGGTGGTGTTCAACTTCAAGGTGACCCCGGAACTGGTCGCACGCGGACTCATCATCGCCGTGGTCATCGGCATGATCGGCGGCCTGCTGCCGGCGATCCGTGCCGCGCGCCTGCCGGTATCGACCAGCCTGCGCGAGCTCTAGCGCAGGCGGCCGAGCGCCGCGCACAGCGCCGGCACGTCCTCGTCCGGCTGGGCCGGCGCTCTCGGCCCCCCAGTCGTAGAACTCGAAGCCGCCGGCGCGCAACGCCTGGCGACGCGGCACCCCGAGCTTCACGAACACTTCGTTCGCCTGCACCGGGTACATCAGGCTCGGGCCGGCGGCGCGGCCGATGTCCTGCGCCAGGCGGTTGGTGCGCTCGGCGTTGCGCTTCCAGACTCCGGTTTCCACGTACGCCAGCAGCTGCGCGGCGACATAGCGGGATTTCGACAGCAGGTGTCCGGCGCGCTTGCGCCGCAGCTCCAAATCCCGCACCAGATCGGAATCGAAGAACACCACCGCCTCGGCAGTCAGGGCCCCGTTCTTGGTGGCGCCGAACGACAACACATCCACCCCCGCGCGCCACGTCACGTCCGCAGGATGACAGTCGAGGAACGCTACCGCGTTGGCAAAGCGCGCCCCGTCCAGGTGCACCCGGAGTCCGCGGCTGTGGGCCAGCTGGCTCAGCGCCGCAATTTCGGCCGGCTGGTACACGGTGCCGAGCTCGGTCGCCTGCGTGAGCGACAGCGCCGCCGGTTGTACGGTGTGTACGGAGGCCGGGTGCGCGTCCAGCGCCACCCGCAGGGCCTCGAATGTGAGCTTGCCGGCGGCGCCCGGCAGCGGCATGAGCTGCGCTCCCCCGGAGAAGAAACCCGGCGCGCCGCATTCATCGGTGGCGATGTGCGCCTCTTCGTGGCAATAAATGGCGCCGTAGGGCGGGCACAGGGTCGCAAGGCTGAGCGAGTTGGCGGCGGTTCCGGTCGCGACCGCAAAGGCGCGCACCTCGGCGCCGAAGAATCCGCCGAGAACCGCATCGAGACGCTGCGTCCAGGGATCGTCGCCGTAGGCGACCGCGAGCCCGTGGTTGGCCTCGGTAATCGCCGCCAGGATCTGCGGGCAGGCCGTGGCGGTGTTGTCGCTGTAGAAACGCACGTTGCCTCCTACTCGATGCGCCAACGGAAGGACCAGGCCCCGAACGCGAGGAACGCGAGTGCGGTAGCCGCCAGATACAGCAGGTTCGGCGCGATCTGCGGCAGGCCCGCGCCATCGAGCATCACCGCGCGCGCGGCGTCGAGCACGTGAGTCAGGGGGAAGACATGCGCCACCCATTGCACCCAGCGCGGTGATCCCTCGAGCGAAAACCAGATCCCCGACAGTAGCATCATCGGCCAGGTGAGCACGTTGAGCAGTCCCCCCACCAGCTCCTCGCTGGAAAAGCGCGCCGCAATCGTCAGCCCCAGGGCGATCATCGACAGGGCGCCGACTACGCCCACCAGCGCCAGCAACAGCAGGTTGCCGGCGTTGTGAGACCCGATGATGGCGCCGATGCCGACGTACAGGATCGCCGTGACGATGAGGATGAGCCCCAGGCGCGAGAGCACCTGGGCGCTGAGGAACTCGAAGGCGGTGAGAGGCGTGGCGTGCAGCCGCTTCAGGAAGCCGCTCTTGCGATAGCGCAGCACCACGTAACCGACGCCGAACAGGCAGCTGAACATCATGTTCATGCCGA
>VBNP01000265.1 GCA_005877965.1 Gammaproteobacteria bacterium
CTTGATGCGGTGCGGAAACGCCCCGGAATGTACATCGGGGACACCGATGACGGGACGGGGTTGCACCACATGGTGTTCGAGGTCGTCGACAACTCCATCGACGAGTCCCTGGCCGGCCATTGCGACCGCATCGTGGTCACCATCCATGCCGATGAATCGGTGACCGTTTCGGATAACGGACGCGGTATCCCTGTGGATATCCATCCCGAGGAGGGCCGCTCGGCGGCCGAAGTCATCATGACGGTGCTGCATTCGGGCGGGAAGTTCGATGACAGCTCCTACAAGGTGTCCGGGGGCCTGCACGGCGTCGGCGTGTCGGTCACCAACGCCCTCTCGGATTACCTGCAGCTCAGCATCTCCCGTGACGGCAAGCTGCACCGCCAGGAGTACCACCTGGGCGTGCCGGCCGCGCCGCTCGCCGTCATGGGCGAGACGCACGATCGCGGTACGGTGATCCGCTTCAAACCGAGCTCGCAGATCTTCACCAACATCCAGTTCAACTACGACATCCTGGCAAAGCGCCTGCGCGAGCTGTCATTCCTGAACTCGGGCGTGCGCATCGAGCTCATCGACGAGCGCGAGAACAAATCCGATGTGTTTGCACACGCCGGCGGACTGCAGGCGTTTGTGAAGTATCTGAATCGCACCCGCACTCCCATCCACGAGTCGGTGTTCTGGTTTCGCACACAGGACGGCCCGATGTCGGTCGAAGTGGCGTTGCAGTGGAACGACTCCTACCAGGAGAGCATGTTCTGTTACACCAACAACATTCCGCAGAAGGACGGCGGCACGCATCTGGCCGGCTTTCGCAGTGCGCTGACGCGCACTCTCAATGACTACGTCGAGAAGGAATTGTCCGGCAAGAAGGACAAGGTGCCGATGACCGGCGACGACGCGCGCGAGGGACTCACGGCGATCCTGTCGGTGAAGCTGCCGGATCCCAAGTTCTCCTCGCAGACCAAGGATAAGTTGGTTTCCTCGGAAGTGAAGGGCGTCGTCGAGAACGCAGTGGGTACGAAACTGCAGGAATTCCTGCTCGAACATCCGCAGGAAGCGCGTTTGATCGTCGCCAAGATGGTCGAGGCGGCGCGCGCACGCGAAGCGGCGCGCAAGGCGCGCGAAATGACCCGCCGCAAGGGCGCGCTGGACGTCGCGGGTCTTCCCGGCAAGCTCGCCGACTGTCAGGAAAAGGATCCGGCGCTGTCGGAGATCTTCATCGTCGAGGGCGACTCGGCCGGGGGTTCCGCCAAACAGGGCCGCGACCGGCGCACGCAGGCGATCCTGCCGCTCAAAGGCAAGATCCTCAATGTCGAGAGGGCGCGCTTCGACAAGATGTTGTCGTCGGCCGAGGTCGGCACGCTGATTACCGCGTTGGGGTGCGGCATCGGGCGCGACGATTTCGATGTCGAGAAGCTGCGCTATCACCGCATCTGTCTCATGACTGATGCGGATGTTGACGGAAGCCACATACGGACTTTGCTGCTGACGTTTTTTTACCGGCAGATGCCCGAGCTCATCGAGCGCGGCCACATCTACATCGCGCAGCCGCCGCTCTACAAGATCAAGCGCGGC
Source organism: Gammaproteobacteria bacterium (assembly GCA_005877965.1). Classification (GTDB taxonomy): domain Bacteria; phylum Pseudomonadota; class Gammaproteobacteria; order Steroidobacterales; family Steroidobacteraceae; genus 13-2-20CM-66-19. Next base: position 1,573 of record VBNP01000265.1, read on the forward strand.
AAGCAGGAGTCCTACGTCAAGGACGACAACGAGCTCAATCAGATGCTGCTCAACGCAGCGCTGGAGAACGCGGGCCTGCACGTCAATGGCGAAGCCCCGCCGCTGTCGGCTTCGGCGCTCGAGCTCCTGGCGCGCAAGTACATGGAGGTACAGGCGATCATCAAACGCTGGTCGCGGCGCTACGACGACCGGCTCCTCGAGCAGCTGATCTATATGCCCGAGGTGAGTCCGGCCAACTTCGATCGCGTGGAGTGGCTGCGCGGCTGGGCGCACGACCTCAATCAGCGGCTCAATGCACTCGCCGACGGCACGCGCACCTATCGCGTCGAAGTGCGCGCCGCGGGCGACAGCCACGCCGCTCGGATCATCGTGCACAAGACCGAGCATGGCACGCCGAGCCACAAGTACCTGCCGCGGGAATTCTTCGAGTCCGCCGAGTACCAGCGCATCGCGGATCTGGCGCGCACCCTGGCGGGGCTGATCGGTGAAGGCGCGTACGTCACCCGCGGAGACGATCGGCAGGACGTCGGCTCCTTCAAGGAAGGCCTGGGGGAGATGAACCCGGAGCAGCTGTGGGAGACGACCATCAATCCGGAAACGCGACGGCTCATGCAGGTGAGGATCGAGGACGCGATGGCGGCAGACGATATCTTCACGACCCTCATGGGGGATCAGGTCGAGCCGCGCCGCGAGTTCATCGAGAAGCACGCGCTCTCGGTCACCAATCTCGACATCTAGAGGCGTAGCGCGCCGGCGCGCCGCAGGGGAAGCACCATGGGCAAATACCTTGTCCCGGGCCTGCTCACGCTCCTCGCATCCAGCTCGGCTGCCGCCGGGCTGTTCACTCACGGGGCATCCGTGCAAGACCTCGACGGCATCCATCGCATGGCCGTGCACGTCAGGATGGGGGATACCTTCCACGCAATATTCATCGGCACGACCGTATTCAACAACAAGGCGTTCGATGCTCCGGTGCCGCAGTGGGCGATGGATCACTACGTCAGCGATCAGGTCGTCGAGATCATGAAACTGCGCGGGCGCTTTCCGGCCGAACCGCTGGCGGTGGCGGATCTGGACCTGCCGGCGCTATATCAGAAGAGCGGCGCGATTCTCGCTTCCAAGGAGGTGGTGGGCACCCTGCTGGCGCAGGCCAGGCAGCAGGGCGCGGATGCCCTGCTGGTGGTGGAGATGGCGCCGGCCTCGGAGAATGCACCTTTCTACAAGGCAGGGTTCGGGCTCATGCGCCGCAGCGCCTTCGGACTCACCACCGGCTGCGCCTACGCGCAGTTCACCGTGGCGCTCTTCCGCGTCGACAGCGGTAAGCGGCTCGCGGGGCAGTGGGCGCAGCCGTGTGTCAACGCGGCGGAGAAATTCACGCAGAAGGCGTCCTGGGACCAGTACAGCGCCGAGGAACAGGCGGCGCTGGAGGCCGCCGACAAGCATGAAGTCATGGGCAAGCTGACCCTGGCGATGCAGGACTTCAAGCTCATGAAGGACATGCCGCCCTGAGTTCCCGGTGTCGCGCCCCGCTGGAGCTGAGTTGGCCAATTTGCCTCACTGGAGAGACATTACAGGGCCGAAGACCCAGCCGCATCACGGAAAGTGAACTAATAGCGGGCATGCGGCTCCGGGCCGGCTTTACTCCGTGGGCGCGAGGTCGCGCACCGTCGCCTCGACCCACGCCTGGATCTCCTCGTTGAGCTCACGCACCTCGCGACCGGCAGTCGCGACCGGTGAGCCGATGACGACGCGCACCGTCCCCGGCTTTTTCATCACGCCGCGGCGCGGCCAGTAGAACCCGGCGTTGTGTGCGACCGGCACGATGAGCCTGCCGGTCTCAATGGCGAGCAACGTGCCGCTCACGCCGTAGCGGCGCGTCTCACCTGCGGCCATGCGCGTGCCCTCCGGAAAGATCACGATCCAGTCGCCCTCATCGAGCCGCTGCTTGCCCTGCTCGATGACCTGGGCCACGGCGGAGTGTCCCGCCGTGCGATCGATGGCGATCGCGTGCATCTGGCGCAGGGCGAGTCCCACCATCGGGATCCACAGCAGCTCGCGCTTGAGCACCCACACCTGGCGCGGGAACACCACCATCATGGCCATGGTTTCCCACGACGAGGAGTGCTTCCACAGGGCGACGTGGCAGCCCGCGGGAAGCGCGGCGCCCTCGATGCGGTAGTCGAGCCCGCAGCTCCATTTCAGCACCCACAGCGCGCTCGCCGCCCAGACGCGCGCGAGCGCGAAGCGCCGCGGAAACGGCAGGAACAGGCAGATGATCGCGAACGGGATGGCGTAGAGAAACGTCCACGCGAACAGAAAGCCGGTGAACAGCAGCGAGCCGCAGAGCTGCACGAGCGGCCCGCGCACGCGGCCGCCGGCGGTGGCGCTCGACGGCGCGCGTCTCAACCCGGCAGTCGCGACAGGTCCGCGACCCCCGCGAACAGCCCGCGCAGCTGGGCGAGCAGACTCAGGCGATTCGCGCGCAGCTGCGGATTCTCGTCCATGACCATCACCTGATCGAAGAAGGCGTCGACCGCCGGGCGCAGCTGCGCGAGCCGGCCGAGCGCGCCGGCGTACTCATGCTGCGCCGTGGCGGTGGCCACCGCGTCACGCAGCGCGCGCATGGAATCGAACAGCCGCACCTCCGCGCTCTCGCGCAGGCGCAGCACGTCGACCTCGGCCGGCGGAGTCATGTTGGCCTTGCGCAGAATGTTGGCGATGCGCTTGTTGGCGGCGGTGAGGCTGGCGGACTCGGGGAGCTCGAGAAAGGTGCTGAGCGCCTTCAGGCGCGCATCGAAGTCCAGCGGCGAGCCGGGTCGCGCCGCCAGCACCGCATCGAACATCTCGGTGGTCACGGGGGCCTGCCCGGGCAAGGGCGGCGCGCCGGCGCGATCGAGGTAGTAGGCGCGCAGCCGCTCCATGAGGAAGTCGTAGATCTCCTCCGCGGTCGAGTCCGCCGGCGCGGCCGCAGCGCTCGCCGGCCTCTCGCCCGCGGCGCCCTGGGTGGGCTGGGCGGACAGGGTGGCGGCGGTGGCCGGGATGGCCGTGGCGCGCAGGCGCGCGATGTCGGCCCGCACACCGGCGAGCGCCTGGTCGATAAAACGTCTGAGGTCCAGGTCGAGGCCCTTCTCGATCAGGATCCGTTGCACGCCCAACGCTGCGCGCCGCAGCCCGAACGGATCCTTGGTTCCCGTCGGCTTCTCGCCGATCGCGAAAATGCCGGTGAGGGTATCGAGCTTGT
>VBNP01000129.1:0-4097 GCA_005877965.1 Gammaproteobacteria bacterium
GCCGATCTGGGTAAACCGGATATCCCTCCAGGCGCGCGACAATTTCTGATGGAGTCGGCAGATAGCGCACGGCCCACCCGCAGCCCGTGATCCGACCCCGACATCAGCGCCCAATTGAGCCGCAACCGGCGCCCGCCGGCGGTCCGCTCGAACAGAATGTTAGGTGCCCCTAAGGACTTTGGCCATCATAAAACTTCCAACCAATTAGTTCCGCCTCCGTGCTGGCATATTTTTCTATCTGCTTGACTATGCCCGTCTTGTGAGCGGCTCCTACCAAAAAGACTCCAGTATCAAAAACATTCTTTCTGCAGTATTCATAGATGTTGCCTACCATTTCACGTTCTCGCTCGTGGATAAGGTGACGCCACCTTTCCAGCCCACGAATCAAACGTTGGTCGCCCGCTCTATTGATTGTCTCGTCTTCAATTTCAGACATTCTCGCGCTCATCGTCGCGTAGGCAACACTATTCAGGTGCTTAAACCCATACTGCTGCACCCTGTCGTTGTCATTGTTTTGGCTGAGTTCTCGATACTCTTGACTCGTTTGTATCACCCGATCGAAGACCAGATCGAACTCTCTCCTTTCGCCCAAGGGATCTTTCGGCGTCTCATATCGATCGACAGGGACGTGTTGGAACAACTTGTACTCGCGATATCTTGTTATTGCATGGGCTTCCACGCCGCCCTGCCTGTAGTACAAATCAAATTCCGATGGACGCAATTCTTCGAAAATAACTTCAGGCTCGATTACCCGAAGAATCTCTAGCAATTCCTCCGCGTTGCAGAGTCCGTTCTCGCGATGTGCTGAACAGACAAGCGTGATCTCGGGCATCTGAGTTCCGAGCCAGTCCGGGCGCGACATGCTCATTCGACGTGGTGGCTGCTATCGGCAAGCTTATCGGATGGGACCGGCGGCCGCTTTGGCCCGATCTGAGACCTTCGCCGAAATGCTGGCGCAATACCATCTGAGCTGCGGAACCTTATCTGCCAAACAAGCGTAGCAGCGCGTAGTAACCGACCTGCATCAATCCGAACCCCACCGACACGCCGAGCATGAGGGCGAAGGGAAAGTGCGGCACACCGTAGAACTTGAAGAACAATGCCGTGAGAGCCCCGAGCAGCGCGAGCGCCCCCAGGACGAAACTGACAACGGGCTCCAGGATCGCGAGGAACATGAACACCGGCAGCCGGAGCACGTGCCAAAGAAGCCGGAGCGTGCGTGGGAGAAATCGCCCGCCGTTGAGATCGGCTACGGCCATACTGGACGAAGGTCTCTCGCGAACCTGGCCCGTTCTCGCAGGGCATCCAGATAGTCCGCCCACGCCTGCATCATCTTGCGTCGCTCCGGGAGCCGCTGAGCTTTGTTGTACGCCGCTCGCACCTTGTTTCGTTCAGAGTGCGCCAGCTGCAGCTCGATCACATCCGGCGGAAACCCCTGCTCGTTGAGGAGCGTGCTCGCCATGCTGCGAAATCCGTGTCCGGTTTGTTCGTTGCTGGAGTACCCCAACCGCCGCAAGGCCGTATTGATGGTGTTATTCGACATCGGGCGATCGCGAGTCAGAAGTGACGGAAACACGTAGCGCCCGCGCCTTGCGAGCGGCTCGAGCTCGCGCAGAATCGCCAACGCCTGGTGCGCGAGCGGCACGATGTGCTGCTCGGCCATCTTCATGCGGTTCGCGGGAATCCGCCATTCGGCATTGGCAAGATCGAACTCGGACCATTCCGCCGCCCGCAACTCTCCGGGGCGGACGAAGACGAGCGGCGCAAGTCTGAGTGCCAGCGCGGTCACGGGCTGTCCGTCATAGCTGTCGATCGCGAGCAAGAGCTCCCCGACGCGCGCCGGGTCTGTCAGGGAGGCGAAGTTCCGTGACTTCACCGGCGCCAACGCATCCTTGAGGTCTGCTGCTACATCGTGGGGTGCGCGGCCCGTGGCCACGGCATAGCGAAGCACCCTGCCCGCCAGGGCGCGAACGCGATGGGCGGTTTCATGTCTGCCCCGGGCCTCTATGCGACGCAGCGTTGCGAGCAGCTCTTGCGCGGTCATCGCCATCACCGGGCGGTTGCCAATGTACGGATACAGGAAGCTCTTGAGCCGCGTGCCGAGAATGGAAATGGTCTCCGCAGAGAGTGCCTTGCTTTGGAGTTCCAGCCATTCGGTCGCGACTGCTTCAAATGTCTCCGCCCGAGCGCCCCGCTCCGCTTTGCGCCTGGCGCTGGGATCGATTCCGTCCGCGATCAGCTTGCGCATGTCGTCGCGCTTCTCTCGCGCACGCTTGAGGGTGACGTCGGGATACGCGCCCAGGGAGAGGAGTTTCTCCCGCCCGTACATGCGATAGCGCAAGCGCCACAGGCGACCGCCCGGAGGCGTCACGAGCATGAAGAGTCCGCGCTCATCGAACAGCTTGTACGGCCTGTCGGTCGCTCTCGCAGCGCGGATTCGAGTCTCGGTGAGGAAGGCCACAAAAGTGGGGTAGGCAAAATATTGGGTCGACCATACCCCTGCTTTTTACCCTGGTCAAAGGAAGGCTGTCCTCAGACGCGCCTGACCACGGATAGACAGTTTTACATGTAAAACAGTCTGTTACGGTACAAGACGGAACACGGTGGGACGGCGTCGGACGGGATTCTGGAGGCTAGGGTCGGAATCGAACCGGCGTAGACGGCTTTGCAGGCCGCTGCATGACCACTCTGCCACCTAGCCAATAGGTGAGATAAACCAGAACCCTGCGAGGCTCGTCACCCGCCGGGTTTTCGCTGCATTGCGCGGTAGCCTTAGCGTAACAAAAAGGCACGCAAGCGTCCCGGTCCGGCAGATCCAGCGCACCGCGACAAGGGCCGGACCGCCTGGTAGCGACACCTAGCCGGGGGGTATAGACTTCCGCCGTCTGCAGGCATGCAAGGGGATTGCCATGGCTGATGTGACACGGCGCGAGTTCCTGAAGGTAACCAGCGCCACCTTGGCCGGCTCGAGCCTCGCCCTGCTGGGCTACTCTCCCACCAGTGCGATTGCCGAAGTGCGCGAGTTCAAGCTCGCGCGCGCCACCGAGACCCGCAACACCTGCCCGTATTGTGCGGTCGCCTGCGGCGTTCTCATGTACAGCCTCGGCGATCGCTCGAAGAATGCCCGCGCGAGCATCTTCCATATCGAGGGCGATCCGGATCATCCGGTCAATCGCGGCACCTTGTGTCCGAAGGGTGCGGCATTGATCGACTTCATCCACAGCCCGAGCCGCCTGACGCACCCCGAGTACCGCGCGCCCGGCTCCGATCGCTGGCAACCGATCTCCTGGGATGACGCGCTCGATCGTGTCGCCAAGCTCATGAAGCAGGACCGGGACGCGAATTTCGTGGCGAAGACGCCGGAGGGTCTGACCGTCAACCGCTGGCTGACGACCGGCATGCTGGCGGCGTCGGCCAGCAGCAACGAAGTCGGCTATCTCACGCACAAGGTCATCCGCAGCCTCGGCATCCTTTCCTTCGACAACCAAGCGCGTGTGTGACACGGCCCGACGGTGGCAGGTCTTGCCCCGACGTTTGGCCGTGGAGCGATGACGAACCACTGGGTCGACATCAAGAATGCCGACATCGTTCTCATCATGGGCGGCAACGCCGCCGAGGCGCACCCCTGCGGCTTCAAGTGGGTAACTGAGGCCAAAGCGCACAACAAGGCGCGGTTGATCGTCGTCGATCCGCGCTTCACGCGCTCGGCCTCGGTGGCCGACCTGTACGTGCCGATCCGCACCGGCACCGATATCGCCTTCCTCGGCGGGGTGATCAGCTATCTGCTGAGCGCGGACAAGATCCAGCACGAGTACGTCAGGAACTACACCGACCTGAGTTTCATCGTGCGCGAGGACTTCGCCTTCGCCGACGGACTGTACTCCGGGTACAACCCCGCGAAACGCAGCTACGACAAATCGACGTGGGATTACGAGGTCGGGCCGGATGGCTATGTGAAGGCCGACCCCGCGCTCGCGCATCCGCGCTGCGTGTACCAGCTCATGAAGACACACTATGCGCGCTACACCCCGGAGATGGTGGAACGCGTCTGCGGCACGCCGAAGGAGAAGTTCCTCAAGGTGTGCGAGATGATCGGC
>VBNP01000129.1:4121-15475 GCA_005877965.1 Gammaproteobacteria bacterium
CAGCACTCGGTCGGCTCGCAGATGATTCGCTGCGGCGCAATGATGCAGCTGTTGCTGGGCAACATCGGTGTGGCCGGCGGCGGCATGAACGCGCTGCGCGGACATTCCAACATCCAGGGGCTCACGGACCTGGGGCTCATGTCGAACCTGCTGCCCGGGTATATCACGCTGCCGGGGGAGAAGGAGCAGGACTACGAGAAGTATGTGGCCGCGCGCGCCTTCAAGCCCCTGCGGCCCAATCAGCTGAGCTACTGGCAGAACTTCAACAAGTTCTTCGTCAGTCTGATGAAGGCGTGGTGGGGGGAAGCCGCCAGCGTGGAGAATCACTGGGGCTACGACTATCTGCCCAAGCTCGACAAGTCGTACGACATGCTGCAGACGTTCGAGCTCATGAACCAGGGCAAGATGAACGGCTTCATCTGCCAGGGCTTCAATCCGCTGGCTGCGGCGCCGAACAAGGCCAAGATGGACGCGAGCCTCGCGAAGCTCAAGTTCCTCGTCGTGATGGACCCACTGGCGACCGAAACCAGCGAGTTTTGGCGCAACTTCGGCGAGCACAACGACGTCGATCCGGGCAAGATCCGCACCGAAGTCTTCCGCCTGCCGACCTCGTGCTTTGCCGAGGAGGACGGTGCGCTGGTGAACTCCTCGCGCTGGCTGCAATGGCATTGGAAGGGAGCCGAGCCGCCCGGTGAGGCGCGCACGGATCTCGAGATCATGGGCGAGCTGTACACACGACTGCGCGCGCTCTACAAGAGCGAAGGCGGAACCTATCCTGATCCGATCGTGAACCTGTCCTGGCCGTACGCCGTGGCGAACAGCCCGACACCCGATGAGCTGGCGAAGGAATATACCGGCCGGGCGCTCAAGGATCTCACCGACCCGAAGACGCCAACCCAGGTCACGCGCAAGGCCGGAGAGCAGCTGGCGGGATTTGCCGAGCTGCGCGACGATGGCAGCACCCTCAGCGGATGCTGGATCTACTGCGGTGCCTGGGGCCCGGCCGGCAATCTGATGGCGCGGCGTGACAACTCGGACCCGACCGGCATCGGCCAGACCTTGAACTGGGGCTGGTCGTGGCCCGCGAACCGGCGCGTGATGTACAACCGCGCCTCCTGCGATCCGAGCGGCAAACCGTTCAATCCGCAGCGCAAGCTCATCGCATGGACCGGTACGACATGGAGCGGCGCGGACGTGCCGGACTACAAAGCCGACGAGGATCCCTCACTCGGCATGGGCCCGTTCATCATGAATCCCGAGGGTGTCGCGCGCTTTTTCGCGCGCGGCAATCTGGTCGAAGGCCCGTTCCCCGAGCACTACGAGCCCTTCGAGACCCCCCTCGCTCACAACCCGCTGAGCCCCGGCCAGCCGCAGGCCCTCAGCAACCCGGCCGCCCGTGTGTTCCAGGACGACCACGCAGCCTTCGGCAAGGTCGAGCAGTTCCCCCACGTTGCCACGACCTACCGCCTCACCGAGCACTTCCACTACTGGACCAAGCACGTGCGCTTGAATGCGATCCTGCAGCCCGAGCAGTTCGTGGAGATCGGCGAAGGGCTTGCGAAAGAGCTGGGCATCGCCGCCGGCGATCGTGTGAAAGTGTCCTCGAATCGCGGCTTCATCAAGGCGGTGGCCGTGGTCACGAAACGCCTGCGGACGCTGCCGGCGGACGGCAAGGCGGTGCATACGGTCGGTATTCCGATTCACTGGGGCTTTACCGGCCTCGCCAAGCCGGGCTTTCTTGCCAACACGCTGACGCCGGTGGTCGGCGACGGCAATTCGCAAACGCCTGAGTTCAAGTCGTTCCTCGTCAAGGTGGAAAAGCTGTGACTCGGGTGGAGACGCGCTGACATGGCCCTGCAATCCCTCGACATCGTGCGGCGCTCGGCGACTACCACGGCCCCGCCGGGCGTGCGCGAAGCGTACACCGGCACGGTCGCCAAGCTCATCGACACCACCAAGTGCATCGGCTGCAAGGCCTGCCAGGTCGCGTGCATGGAATGGAATGACCTGCGCGACGAGATCGGCAGCAATGTCGGCGTCTACGACAACCCGGGCGATCTCAGCGGCGAGTCCTGGACGGTGATGCGCTTCACCGAATACGAGAACCCCAAGGGCGATCTCGAATGGCTGATCCGCAAGGACGGCTGCATGCACTGCGCCGACCCGGGGTGCCTGAAAGCCTGCCCGGCGCCGGGCGCGATCGTGCAGTACTCCAACGGTATCGTGGACTTTCACGAAGAGAACTGCATCGGCTGCGGGTACTGCATCACCGGCTGCCCGTTCGACATCCCGCGCATCTCCAAGCGCGATCACAAGGCCTACAAATGCACCCTGTGCTCCGACCGCGTCGCGGTGGGGCTCGAACCGGCCTGCATCAAGGCCTGTCCCACGGGTGCGCTCGTGTTCGGCACCAAGGAAGACATGCAGCAGCATGCCGCCGAACGGGTGGAGGACCTGAAGTCACGCGGTTTCGAGCGGGCGGGTCTGTACGATCCACCCGGCGTGGGAGGCACGCACGTGATGTACGTGCTCCATCACGCCGATCAGCCGCAGCTGTACGCCGGACTCGCCGCGGACCCGCACATCAGCTCGCTCGTCGGCCTGTGGAAGGGCGCCTCCAAGCCGATCGCGCTCGCCGCCATGGCCTTCACCGCGCTCGCCGGCTTCTTCCACTTCGTGCGCGTCGGGCGCAACGAAATCGACGAGCGCGACGAGGCGGCGGCGCGGCAGGCTCTTGAGGCCGCACCGCCGCACAACGCCCCACCGGGCCCCGGCGCTCCACCCATCCTGAACTCCCCACATAACCCCAATCCGGACAAGCGTCCATGAGCGATACCGAACGCCGCGCGATCCTGGAGCGCTACAGCTCAGGCGAGCGCACCAATCACTGGCTGATCGCCCTCGGGTTCGTGCTCGCGGCGCTGTCGGGGCTCGCGCTGTTTCATCCCGCCCTCTTCTGGCTGGCGACTCTATTTGGTGGCGGCCCCTGGACCCGGATCCTGCACCCGTTCATCGGGCTCTTCATGATGGTCGTGTTCCTGCCGCTCGCGGCGAGCGTGTGGGGTGACAACCGTATGCAGGCGGCCGATTGGCAGTGGCTGCGGCACCTGCAAGACGTGGTGAACAACCGCGAGGAGCATCTCCCGGAGGTCGGCCGCTACAACGCGGGACAGAAGCTCCTGTTCTTCGTGATCGGCGCCTGCCTGGCCGGGCTGCTCCTGTCGGGCCTGGTCATCTGGCGCGCCTATTTCTCGCTCTACTTCTCGATCGGCGTGATTCGCCTCGCCTCCGTGGTGCACTCCGTGTGCGCGTTCGTGTTGATCTGCGCGATCCTGCTGCACATCTACGCCGCGATCTGGGTGAAGGGCTCGCTGCACGCCATGCTCCGGGGCACCGTGACACCGGGCTGGGCGTGGAAGCATCATCGGGCCTGGTTCCGCCAGATCAGCCATGCGGCGCATCCTCGAACCCGGCCAGATTGAAGCCTTTGCCGAGGGGGCGATTCCCCGGCTGCGGTTGCCCGACCGGACTCGGCTGTTCGCCTCACGCGCCCAGCGTCTGCGGCAGCTGGGCGCACCCGGCGCGCCCGGCCAGGCGATCGGTGACTACCTGCGTTTGATGGCGGCGGTTGCCGAGGCCCAACAGCTCGCGCTCAGGACTTTCGACGCCCCGCTCCCGACTGCGACCCAACTTGCCCGCTCGCACACCCATGGCATGCCGCTCATCCATGCCGGCGGCTGGCCGCGCGAGCGCGCCTGGCGCGACCTCCCGGCGCAGATGTGCGCTGCGGTGGCCGCAGCACCCGATGTTCCGCCAAGCGCCCGGGAGGCATGCGAACGCCTGCGCACTCTGGCACCGCAGCAGCTGGAGGCGCAGGCCGATGCGCTGCTCGCGGCGCGCGCCGACGCCGTCGAGGTGGCGGCCGCGCCGTTCCTGATGGCGGCGCTGCAGACTTACTGGGTAGCGCTCGCGAGCCGCCTCACGCCCGAGCAGGTCGCGCAGCTGGACGTGCCGGGACTGTGTCCGATGTGCGGTACGCTGCCGGTCGCCAGCATCGTCCGTGCGGATGAGCGCTCTCAGGGCTACCGCTATCTTCACTGCGCCCTGTGCGCCACCGAATGGCACCTGGTGCGCATCACCTGCAGCCAGTGCCAGGGCACTGCAAACATCGCCTACCACTCGATCGAGGGCGCTGCGGAGGCCGTCCGCGCCGAGTCTTGCGATGAGTGTCACACCTACCGCAAGATTCTCTATCAGGAGAAAGACCCGAACGTCGAGCCGGTGGCCGATGATCTGGCCAGCCTCGCGCTCGATCTGCTGATGTCCGAGGCCGGTTATCATCGCGGCAGCGGCAACCCGCTGCTGTGGCAGGCTCCCGAGGAGCGGCGTGCGGACAGTGTCTCTTCGACTTGACACTCGCAAACGACCACGTGAATGTGCTGCGCACGAACGGCGCGACAGCCATGCCCGCAGCCAAAATGCGCAATCTGGTGGAACCCGGTCACGCGGCCGACATTCCCTCGGTCGATCGATTGCTGAACGCGCGCGCGTTCCAGGCGCTGGTGGCGCAGCACGGACGCACGCAGGTCATCGCGGCGCTGCGCACCCGCCTCGATAGTCTGCGCCACGCCGCGCTCGCCGGTGGACTTCCCCGTGCCAGCCTCGCCGGGGACGCGATCGCCGCTGCCGTGGGGACGACGCTGGCAGATGCCGCGCGCCTCACGCTCCGGCCGGTGTTCAATCTCACCGGTACGGTGCTGCACACCAATCTCGGCCGCGCGCTGCTGCCCGAGGAGGCCGTGCGTGCCGTGGCGCAGGCGCTGACCGCGCCGGTAAATCTGGAGTTCGATCTGCAATCCGGCCGGCGTGGCGAGCGTGATGCGCTGATCGAGAAGCTGTTGTGCGAGCTCACCGGCGCCGAAGCGGCCATGGTCGTGAACAACAACGCGGCCGCCGTGCTGCTGATGTTGAGCGTGCTCGCGAATCGGCGCGAGGTGCTGGTCTCGCGCGGGGAGCTCATCGAGATCGGCGGCTCGTTCCGGCTTCCCGACATCATGCGGCGCGCGGGCGCCAAGCTCGTCGAAGTGGGCACAACCAATCGCACCCACCTCCCGGATTACGCCGCAGCCCTGGGTCCGCGCTCCGCCCTGCTGATGAAGGTCCACACCAGCAACTACGCCATCTCCGGCTTCACCAAGAGTGTCACGCTGGCGGAGCTCGTCGAGCTCGGCCGCGCGCACGCCGTGCCGGTGGCAGTGGATCTCGGCAGCGGCTCGCTGCTGGACCTGACGCGCTGGCAACTGCCCCGGGAACCGACGGTGCGCGAAACCGTGGCGGCGGGGGCGGATCTGGTCACCTTCAGCGGCGACAAGCTGCTCGGCGGACCGCAGGCGGGGCTGCTCGTCGGCCGCGGCGATCTGATCGGCAAGCTGCGCAGGGATCCGCTCAAGCGCGCCTTGCGGGTGAGCAAGCTGACGCTCGCCGCCCTGGAGGCGGTACTGGCGCTGTATCGCGCTCCGGAGTTTCTCGCCGAGCGACTGACGACATTGCGGCTGCTGGTGCGATCGCCCGCACAGATGCGGGCGCAGGCCGCGCGGTTGCGGCCGCTGCTGCAGCGCTCGCTCGGCGAGGCTTACCGGGTGGCGGACGCGCCGATGTTCAGTCAGATCGGCAGTGGCGCCCTTCCCATCGACCGGTTGCCGAGCTACGGGCTCGCCATCCGCACCGCCAAGGGCAGGCGCGGCAGCCTCGAGCGCCTGGATGCGGCGCTGCGCGCCCTGCCGCGGCCGGTGATCAGCCGCATGGCCGAGAAGAGCTTGTGGCTCGATCTGCGCTGCCTCGAGACGTCCGAGGAGGCGGCCTTTGAGACGCAGCTCGCTGCGCTGCGTCCCTGACCGTAAGGCTGCGCCCATGATCATCGGCACCGCCGGCCATATCGATCACGGCAAGACCACACTGGTGCGTGCGCTCACCGGAGTCGACACCGACCGCCTCAAGGAGGAGAAGGCGCGTGGCATCTCGATCGAGCTCGGCTATGCCTACACGCCGCTCGCCAACGGCGCGCTGCTCGGATTCATCGACGTGCCCGGCCATGAACGCCTGGTGCATACGATGGTGGCGGGCGCGTGCGGCATCGATTTCGCGCTGCTGGTGGTGGCGGCCGACGACGGCGTGATGCCGCAGACGCGTGAGCATGTTGCGATCCTGGAGCTGCTCGGCGTGTCTCAGGGCGCCGTCGCCCTGACCAAGATCGATCGCGTCGACCGCCAGCGCCTGGACGAAGTGAACGCGCAGGTGAAGGCGCTGCTTGGGTTCACGGCGCTGAACGCGGCGCCGCTCTTTGCGCTCGACGCAACGGCCGCCGATCATCCCGGCACGACTGCACTGCGTCACCACCTGCACCAGATGGCGGGGCATGCGCGCGCGCGCGCGGATCAGGGACTGTTTCGCCTGGCCGTGGATCGCGTCTTCACGCTCGCAGGTCACGGCACGGTCGTGACGGGAACGGTGTTCTCCGGGCAGGTCCGCACCGGCGATACGGTAGCCGTGATGCCGGCGGGCTTATCGGCGCGGGTACGCAGCATCCACGCCCAGAGTCGTGCGGCGGATGCCGGCCGCGCCGGTGAGCGCTGTGCACTCAACCTGGCCGGTGTCGAAAAGAGCGCGATTTCGCGCGGCGACTGGCTCGCCGATCCGCGCGCACTGGCACCGAGCACGCGGATCGATGTGCGCATGAGGCTGCTGGCGGACAGCGGCGCACACCTCGAACCGTGGTCGCCGCTGCACGTGCATCTCGGCACGACGCACCGCCTGGCTCACGCCGTGCCGCTGGAATCGGCTGGCCCATCGGCCGGCGAAGCGGGCCGCGTGCAACTCGTGTTCGACACGCCGATCTGCGCCCTGCCCGGCGATCGTTTCATCGTCCGCGATGCGCAGGGCCGGCACACGCTCGGTGGCGGTCGCGTACTGGACCCCTGTGCGCCGGCGCGCCGTCGACGCTCGGTCGAGCGTCTTGGGTCTCTCGCGGCACTGGAGCGCATGCTCGCCGGGGAAGGCATCGCGCCCTTGCTGCAACAGGCACGCTTCGGCGTGCGGATCTCGGACCTGGTGCGCCTCACCGGGTGCCCTCCCGAACGCCTGCCCCTGCCGTGCGCAGCGATCACCATGGCCGCCGGCGGCGAGCAGTTCGTACTGCTGCCGGAGCAGTGGCAGGCACTGCGCGAAGGCGCGATGAGCGCCCTGCGGCGCTTTCATGCGGACGTCCCCGACGAGCCCGGGCCGGATGTCGGAAGGCTGCGCCGCATCACGCTCCCCGATATGCCGGCCACGCTGTGGCGGGCCCTGGTCGATGAGCTCGCGCGCGAGCGCCTGGTGCACTTCAGCGGAGCCTGGCTGCATCTGCCGGAGCACTCGGTGACCCTGTCCGCGAGCGACCAGACACTCGCGCGCAAGCTCCAGCCGCTGATCGCGGCCGGGCGCTTCGATCCCCCATGGGTGCGCGAGCTCGCCGCCCGCGTGCACGAGCCGGAAGAGCGGGTGCGCGAGGTGCTGCGCAAGCAGGTCACGCAGGGCGGCGTTTACCAGGTGGTGCGCGATCTGTTCTACGATCGCGAGCGAATCGCGGAGCTCGCCGAGATCGTCGGCGCCGCCGCACGCGAGCACGGCGTTGTCAATGCCGCGCGCTTTCGGGATACGCTCGGACTCGGCCGCAAGCGCGCCATTCAGATCCTGGAGTTCTTCGATCGCGTGGGTTACACGCGGCGCGTGCGCGATGCGCACGTGTTGCGTCCCGACAGCGCGTGGCGATCGATGAGCGGCTCCGCCTCAGGCTCCCAGGGGGCGGCGGCCCCGGCGCCGTCCCGGGCGAACAGCGCCACGAGCCCCCGATGATGAGCTGCGGAAGGCACACGTACCCGGTGGTGCGGCTGGGCTTCAAACCCAGGAGGGGGCGCCAGACGCTTCCTGGTAGGTTCGACTCCTGCTGCCTTCCGCCATGACCGCGATGATCACCCCCTCCTCCGCTCCCACGCCTCGCCTCACCTCCCTGTCTCACGGCGGTGGCTGCGGCTGCAAGATCGCACCGGGCGTGCTCGCCGATCTGCTCAAAGGCTCGGTTCCCACGGCGCCGTTCGCCCAACTGCTGGTCGGTATGGAGACCGCCGACGATGCCGCGGTCTATCAGCTCAGCGAGCACCAGGCTCTGGTGGCGACCACCGATTTTTTTATGCCGATCGTCGATGACCCTTTCGACTTCGGGCGCATCGCGGCCGCCAATGCGCTGTCGGACGTGTACGCGATGGGTGGTACGCCGATCCTGGCGCTGGCGCTGCTCGCCGTACCGGTCAACGTGCTGTCGCCGCAGGTCATCCGCGAGATTCTGCGTGGAGGTGAGGCGATCTGTGCCGAAGCGGGCATCCCCATCGCCGGCGGCCACAGCATTGATTCCGTGGAGCCCATCTACGGCCTCGCGGCCATCGGGCTCGTTCACCCGCGGCATCTGAAGCGCAACTCACAGGCACAGGCTGCGGATGCGCTGGTCCTCGGCAAGCCGCTCGGCGTCGGCATCCTGTCGGCCGCGCTCAAGAAGGGGCAGCTCCCCGCCGCCGGCTATCGGGCGATGATCGACACCACCACCCGCTTGAATCGCGCCGGGCCGGAGCTGGCCGAGCTCGCGGGGGTCCACGCAATCACAGACGTCACCGGCTTTGGCCTCCTCGGGCATCTGCTCGAGATGTGCCGGGGCGCGCGGCTCGGCGCACGAGTGAGCATGGCGCACGTGCCGCTGCTGGACAGGGTGCTTTCCATGGCCGAAGCCGGCTGCGTCACCGGCGCCTCGGCACGTAACTGGAGCTCCTATGCGCCTGAAGTGCAGCTGGCGCCGCAGCTCGAGGGCGCCCCTCAGGCGCTGCTGTGCGATCCGCAGACCTCGGGGGGACTGCTGATCGCGTGCACGCAGGATGTGGTGGCCGAGGTCGTGAGAATTCTTCGGCGTCACGGCTGCGCGCACGCGGCGGCCATCGGCGTCATGACGGCAGATGCGCCGATCGTGCGTGTGGAGCCGTGAGGATCAGCTCAATGCGCAGCGCCTGCCGACGAGAGCTGATTCTTGTAGATCCGTCCGTCCTTCATGATCAAGGCGAGCGCGACGTCCGGATGCTCCAGCAGCGTGATGTCTTGCAGCGGCTCGCCGTTGATGAGCAGGATGTCCGCATAGGCGCCCTCCTCGATGACCCCGAGCTTGCCGGGGTAGGGATTGCGACGGCCTGACATCGCGAGCAGCTCCGCGTTGCCGGAGGTCGCCTGGCGCAGAATCTCCACTGGAGAAAACCAGCGCGCCCGCAACGTGAACTCCCGGCTCTGGCGCGCCATCTGCTCCAGTCCGAACACCAGATCGGTGCCAAAACCGAGTTTCACGTGGTACTTTTTCGCCAGGTTCATCATGGCATCCGTGGCCGCGCGAACCTGCAGGAACTTGGCCCGTTGCGTCTCCGATATTCCCGGCGGCGGTACCTCGTACACCACGACATTCGTGGAAAGAAAGATCCCGCGCTCGGCGATCAGCCTCATCGTCGGCTCATCGACGAGATGGCCATGCTCGATGCAGCGAACGCCAGCTTCGATCGCGCGGCGGGTGCTCGCCGAATTGTAGCTGTGTACCGTAACGTAGGTGCCGAAGCTCGCCGCGACCTCGACTGCGGCCCGCAGCTCTTCGGGCGTGTACTCCAGCACCTCGATCGGATCGAACTCGGACGCGGCACCTCCGCTGGCCATCACCTTCAGCATCGCGGCGCCGTGGCCCATCTGGTCACGCGCCGCCGCCAGCACCTCGGGAACGCCGTCCGCAATCGTCGTCATTCCGGTGCGCTCCTCAAGGGTCAAACCACCACCGAGCCTTCGGGGGGGATCGATGTAGTGGCGGTCATCGCCGTGACCGGCCGTTTGGGATAGCGCAGCGCCCGCCGCGTAGATGCGCGGACCGACGACGTACCCGGCGTCGATCGCTCTCTTGAGACCGAACACCGCCCCCGCGACATCGCGTTGCGTGGTAAACCCACGCAACAGTGCCTGCTCGGCACCGCGGATCTCGAGGGCCGCGACGTACACGGGATCGGCCTCTTGCGCCTCCTGTCGGGTCAGCACACTGCTCATGTGGACGTGCGCGTCGATGAAACCGGGGGTCAGTACTCGGCCGCCACCGTCGATGGCGACCGGATGAAGCCCCGGGGCAGGAGCGATCCCCGCGTGTGAGAGCGATTGAATCCTGTTACCTACGATGAGGACCTCACCGGCATAGGGTGCGTCACTTCGGCCATCCCAGATGCGCACGTTTCGAAACAGATACGCGCCCGGTGCGGCGGCGAGGGGCGCCACCTCCGTCGCGGCAGAGGCCGCGACGCTCGCCAGCAGGAACCCCACCATGAACAGCCGCATGCGTCTCATGAAATACTCCGCGTAGTTGGGCACACGAATGCGCACCTGACGCGGGCACGCGTTCTTACAGGGAAGGGATGGAGGGGGAAACGAGACTCGAACTCGCGACCCCGACCTTGGCAAGACCGGAAGATACCAAGTAAATCAAGTAGATAGACCCTCAAATCGCGCCAGATCGTGCCAATGGAATCAAGTGGTTGCCACTGCCAACTTGCCACGTACTTGCCAACGTGGGTTTCTCCCTTTGGATCCTGGTGCCGGTCCTCGCCGGGATTACGAAGCGACGCTGATTGCCTTCCAACAGGAGAAGGTTGCAAGCCGTGAGCAGTTCGACGTGAAGCTCGCGGTCGCGCCGAAGCTGTACGCCAGGCTCGAGCGGCATCTGGGAGCTTGCCGACCGAGGCCTACGCTTGCGCCGATCGTTGCGGTGCGCGCGCGCGTTTGCAGGTTGCCGTGCTGGCGTTCGCGCTTCGAACGAGTCGTCGGACTGCCACGTTTTCCAAGCAAGCTACCTGAGCCGGCTTGCAGACAACGCAGTAGATAATCCGGATGGACGGCAGTCGTTGCGAGTCTGTTCGTCGCAATGGCCCCTCTGGGTCTTGTTGTACCCGTGGCGCTGGCTAGTGCTACTAGGCTGACTTGTGTTGCCGTGAGGCTGTCAGCCGTCGGACGACACTGGGTTGCGCGAAGAAGGGAGTTCTCTTTTGAAGAGCATCAGGCGCACGGCACCGCCAACCGAAAGGGGCGGCAACCGTTGAGAGAGTCCTACCGCCACCGCGCCACATCTCGACTCTACCGATGCCCGCGGGGAACCCCGGCCTCAGAAAGTGCTGACGGCCGTCAAGAACTTCGCCTGGGAGGACTTTGGCCTCAAGCACCGCTACGCGATGGTGCTGCACACCGACGAGCCGCACCCGCACGTG
>VBNP01000129.1:15606-15930 GCA_005877965.1 Gammaproteobacteria bacterium
CTTGACGGCACCTATCGAGCCGAGCAGCGCGGTGAATCCAGTCGCACGCGCGAGGCGGCTGAAGGGGTTGCCCGCGAACTGCTCAGGTGCGCCCTGCGCGCGGAGGCGGGCAAGGCCAGGCTCCTCGAAACGCGAAGAGACGTGGAGCGAGGCTGGTGGGCCGTCAGCGACAGGCTTACCGCCGAAGGGCGGGCGGAACTCGCCCGTGAGGTCAGGTGATTTGTGGCGCAGATGCCGCCGCCGGCCACAGAAAGCGAAGCGATCGCCGAGGCTTTGCGTGGCCACACTCCCGAGGCGCGGGATCACCCTGCTCGGTGACCGCAG